>SVGD01000037.1 GCA_015056485.1 Clostridiales bacterium | reverse complement strand
AAATGTTCCAATAAAATTTTTAATCCTAATAAAATTAAAATTATTCCTCCTGCAATTTCTGCTTTACTTTCATATTTGCTTCCAAATTTATTTCCTATTTTTACTCCTAGCATTGATAAAACAAATGTAATCGCTCCTATTGTAGAAAAAGCTAAAACTATATTTGTTCTTAAAAATGCAAATGTTATTCCTACTGCTAATGCATCTATGCTTGTTGCAATTGCTAAAACTATCATAGTTTTAAAATTCACACTATCATCAGGACATTCATCTTCTTTACTAAATGCTTCTTTTAACATATTTGCACCAATAGCACCTAATAAGATAAATGCTATCCAATGATCTACTTTTACTACTAAATCTTCAAAATGAACTCCTAAAAAATATCCAATTATAGGCATTCCAGCTTGAAAGAGCCCAAAATAAAGACCAATAATAATAGCCTTTTTCCAACTCATTTTTTTCATAGATAAACCTTTGCATACTGAAACTGCAAAAGCATCCATTGCAAGTCCTATACTAATTAAAATAATTTCTAATATTCCCATTATTTATATTTCCTTTGTTAAATAATTTTAGCGTACAGCTGATACCCCAAGGGCATGTATTATCTGTAGCTTATTTCATTTCGCACAGCTAATCGATAGCCGCCCCTACATCAAAATCTGCAATTTTTTTATTCGGGTCGTCGGGGACGCCGACCCCTACAATATTTAATTAATAATGAATAGTTAATAATTAATAATTTTTGTTAGAATTTGCTGTTTCACAGCAAATTCTTTCATTTATTATTCATTATTAATTCTTCACTATTCACTAAGCAAAGCGATTCGTTTATTCTAATTCAAATGCTCCTGTATATAGTTGATAGTATTTTCCTTTTTGCTCTATTAAAAAGTCATGTTCTCCTCTTTCAATTATTCGGCCATTTTCTAATACCATTATTGCTTTTGAATTTCTTACTGTTGATAATCTGTGTGCTATTACAAATACAGTCCTTCCTTCCATCAGTTTATCCATTCCGTCTTGTACAATTTTTTCTGTTCTAGTATCTATAGATGATGTTGCTTCATCTAATATCATTACTGGTGGGTCTGCTACTGCCGCTCTTGCTATTGATAATAATTGTCTTTGTCCTTGTGATAATCTATCACCATTTGATTCTAAAAATGTGTCATATCCATCTGGTAATCTCATTATAAAGTCATGTGCATTTGCTGTTTTTGCTGCTTGAATTATTTCCTCATCTGTTGCATCTAATTTTCCATATCTTATATTGTCCTTTATTGTTCCTGTAAATAAGTTTGTATCTTGTAATACCATTCCTAAAGAACGTCTTAAATCATCTTTCTTTATTTTGTTTATATTTATTCCGTCATATCTTATTTTTCCATCTTCAATATCATAAAATCTATTTATTAAATTTGTTATTGTTGTTTTTCCAGCTCCAGTTGCACCTACAAATGCTATTTTTTGTCCTGGTTTTGCATATAAACTTACATCATGTAAAACTATTTTTTCTGGTTCATAACCAAAATCAACATTGTACATTTCTATATGCCCTTTTAGCTCTTCATATGTTAATGTTCCATCATGATGTGGATGTTTCCATGCCCAAATTCCTGTTTTTTCCTTAGTTTCTGTTAATTTTCCATCAACATATTTTGCATTTACTAATGTAACATACCCTTCATCAAATTCTGGTTCTTGGTCCATTAACTCAAAAATTCTTGATGCTCCTGCTAATGCCATTATTATAGAATTCATTTGTTGAGATATTTGAGATATTGGCATTCCAAAGCTTTTAGATAATTGTATAAAAGAAGAAATTACTCCTATACTTAATCCCCACATTCCATTTATATATAAAATTCCGCCAATCGTTGCAACTACTATGTATTGAAGATTACCTAAATTCCCCATTATAGGCATTAATATATTTGCAAATCCTGTTGCTTTTTTAGAATTGTGGCATAATTCTTCATTTAATTTGTCAAAATCTTTTTTTGCTTCTTCTTCATGGCAAAATACTTTAATTACCTTTTGACCATCTATCATCTCTTCTATATATCCATTTACTTTTCCTATTGATTCTTGTTGTTTTATAAAATATTTTGCACTATTACCTGCAACAAATTTTACTACTTGTAACATCATAAAAGTAAATCCAAAAACTACTAGTGTTAAATAAATGTTTAGGTATATCATTGCACTTACAACTGCAACTATAGTAAATGTTGATGATATTATATTAGGTACACTTTGTGATATCATGTGCATTAATGCATCTGTGTCATTTGTATAATGACTCATAATATCTCCGTTTGTGTTTGTATCAAAATATTTTATTGGAAATGTTTGCATTTTATTAAACATTTCATCTCTAATTTCCTTTAAAACCCCTTGTGAAATATTAACCATTAATCTGTTATATATAAAAGATGCTAATATTCCTATTAAATATACTACTCCCATTGTTATAATTACTTTTATTAATCCTGTAAAAACCGGATTAGGATCTTCCAACATTGGTGTAATATAATCATCAACAAGAATTTGTAAAAACAATGCACTAGCTACACTAGCTAAAGAACTTAATATTATACATATTACAACTATTATAAGTGTAAACTTATGATTTTTAGTTATATATTTTAACAACCTTTTTATTGTATTTTTATTAATTTTCATTTTTGGAGATACGGATTTTTGTTCTTTTTTATTAAACTTCATCTGTCATACCTCCTTTGTTTTGAGAATAATAAACTTCTTTATAAATTTCATTTTCTTTTAATAATTGTTCATGTGTTCCAACTGCATTTATTTTTCCATTATCCATAACAATTATTTTGTCCGCATCTTCAATTGAAGATATTCTTTGTGCAATTATAAATTTTGTTGTATTAGGAATTTCTTCTTTAAATGCTTTTCTAATTAAGCTATCTGTTTTTGTATCAACTGCACTAGTAGAATCATCTAAAATTAGTATTTTTGGTTTTTTAAGTAAAGCTCTTGCAATACATAAACGTTGCTTTTGTCCACCTGATACATTAGTTCCACCTTGTTCTATATATGTATCATATTTATTCGGAAATTGATTAATAAATTCATCAGCTTGTGCTAATTTACAAACTCTTACAATCTCTTCATCTGTCGCTTCCTTGTTACCCCAGCGTAAATTCTCTTTTATTGTTCCTGAAAATAATACATTTTTTTGTAAAACCATAGAAACTTCATTTCTTAAAGATTCTATATCATATTGTTTTACATTATTTCCACCTACTAAAACTTCTCCTGTTGTTGTATCATATAATCTAGGTATTAACTGTACTAATGTAGTTTTAGAACTACCTGTTCCTCCTATAATTCCTACAGTTTCTCCACTTTCTATTTTTAAATTCACGTCTTTCAAACATATTTTATTTTCGTCATTAACATAGCTGAAATTAACATTTTTAAATTCTACTTCTCCATTTTCCACTTTTAATATTGGTTCTTCAGGATTATATATGTCGCTTTTTTCATCAAGAACTTCTACAATTCTTTCAGCAGATGCTTTAGAAATAATTATCATTACAAATGTCATAGATAACATCATTAAACTTATTAAAATCTGTGTTGAATACGAAATAACACTTGTTAATTCTCCTGTTGTCATATCACCAGCTATTATAAATTTAGTGCTAAACCATGATAATAGTATTATTCCACCATACATTGCAAGTTGCATTAAAGGTGCATTTAAAGCAACGATTTTTTCAGCTTTTGAAAAAAGTTTATAAATAGTGTTTGAAACTTTATTAAACTTTTCATTTTCTTCATCTTCTAATACATAAGATTTTACAACTCTAATTCCTCTAACATTTTCTTGTACTACATTATTCAAGTTATCATATGTTTTAAAAACTTTCTCAAAAATCGGAAATGCTTTTATTGCAATTACAGCTAAACCTATTGCTAAAAACGGTACTATGCCTAAATAAACTAATGCTAATTTGCTATTTATTCCTATTACCATTGTTAAAGCAAAAATTATCATAAGAGGTGCTCTTACTGCAATTCTAGTTAGCATTTGAAATGAATTTTGAACATTTGTAACATCTGTTGTAAGTCTTGTTACTAAACTTGATGTTGAAAATTTATCTATATTTGCAAAAGAATAATTTTGAATTCTATAATACATATCTTTTCTTAAGTTTTTAGCAAAACCTGTAGAAGCTTTAGCTGCAGTTTTTCCATGTAGCACTCCTAAAGCTAATGCAGTTAATGCTGTTGCACTAAGTATTATTCCTATTTTCCAAATGTAGCCTATATCGCCAGCATTTATTCCACTATCAATTAGCTTCGCTACTAAAAACGGAATAATTATCTCTATAACAACATCAATTGCAACAATTATTGGTGTTGCAATTGCATATTTTTTATATTCTCTTACTGATTTTAATAATTTTTTTATCATAACATTGCGCTCCTTTTATATATGTCTTCCCTCTTATTTTTT
>SVGD01000001.1 GCA_015056485.1 Clostridiales bacterium | reverse complement strand
TAATAATTTTTTGGTGACAATAACGATGAGGATACACCTGTACCCATACCGAACACAGAAGTTAAGCTCATTCGTGCCGAAGATACTTGCGAGTTACCTTGCTGGGAAAATAGGTCGTTGCCAATTTTTTTTATGCAAAAAAAGACTGATGAATCAGTCCTTTTTTTATTTAATAGTTGTTGCTTGTTGAGATTTCCTAATTGTATTTGTAAGCTCAAATCCACGAGAAAATAGTATGGAAAAGCAACTTTTCTTGCATATAAAGATATAATGATATTTTATAAATCTAATTATAAGTAACTTAAATTTATTAATCCACTATAGTCTTTAAGTAATATACTGAATATTGTGAAAAATCCTCTTTTTTGTAAAGAGATATTGCAGCATGGTTTTCACTAAATGCATTTAATTTTATAAATTTTGCACCTTGTTCCTTCATTTTTTCTTCAAATGAATTTATTAATAACTTTCCTATACCTCTTTTTCTGTAGTTTATATTAACACATAAATGGTCTAGATATGCAACTTTATGAATGTATTGAGAATAATTTAACATATAGCCATCAACGAAACCTATAACTTTATCTTTTTCCTCAGCAACTAAAAAAGTTTTTTTTCTAGATTTAATTGATTTTAATACTTTATTTTTTGATTCTTTGGTTTCATAATAATTTATATTTAAATTATCGTCGAAAGGACATTCGGCTAAATAAAGTTCCTTATATAGATTAAATACATCATAAAAATCACTTTTTTTAACTTTTCTAATTTTTACCATACAAACTCCTATTTTATATATTATTGCTTAATCTATAAAATTTATTTTAGTATTATCCAATGATTTTATTCTTGCTAAAGAGTAAATATCATAACCCGAAGCTTCTAAAAAATTACGACCAGGTTGGAAAGCTTTTTCTATTACTATACCTATTCCTGCAACTTTTGCATTAGCATTTTCAATAAGTTTAATGGCACCTTTTGCAGCTTCACCATTTGCTAAAAAATCATCAATAATTAAAATATTATCATTAGTATCAATATAATTTTTTGATAAAGTTAGATTATATGTAGTATTCTTTGTAAAAGATTTAACTTCTGTTGTATAAAAATTATCATTTAAAATTTTTGAATTTTGTTTTTTTAGAATTACCAAAGGAACGTTTAGTTCTAATGATGTAAATACAGCAGGTGCTATTCCAGAGGTTTCTATTGTAAATACTTTTGTTATATTTTTATTTCTAAAATAATTTGCAAATTCTATTCCAATTTCTTTCATTAAATTAACATCTACTTGATGATTAATAAAACTATCAACTTTTAATACTTCAGAATTTAATGCAATACCATCTTTTAATATTTTATCTTTTAATAAGTCCAAAAAAATCACTTCCAATATATAAATATTTATTTATAATTATATCTAAAAATAGTAATTTGTAAACAAAAAAGTCGAAAAAAGTATTAATTATAAAACAGAAGTTCTTGATAATACATATAATTTTAATATATAATATATATTGGAAAAGAGGTAAGAAAATATGTCTAAAAGAGTTTGGAAACCAGGAACTTTTGTTTATCCGATACCAGCGATTATGGTATCATGTGGTGATATGGAAAATTCAAATATTATTACAGTAGCATGGACAGGTATAATAAATACAAATCCAGCTATGGTATATATATCAGTAAGACCAGAAAGATTTTCTCATAATATAATAAAAGAAACAGGAGAGTTTGTTATAAATCTTACAAATAAAGATTTAGCATATGCGACTGATTGGTGTGGTGTAAAATCTGGAAGCAAAGTAGATAAGTTTAAAGAGATGAAATTAACAAAAGAAAAAGCAAATTTTGTTAATTGTCCAATGATAAAAGAAAGTCCAGTATCTATTGAGTGTAAGGTTAAGGAAATAAAAGAATTGGGAAGTCATAATATGTTTATTGCAGAAGTTTTATCAATAGATGCTACGGAGGAATATTTTGATGAAACAGGTGCATTTGATATTACTAAATGCAACCTAATTGCATATGCAAATGGTAAGTATTTTGAATTAGGAGAACAAGTTGGTAAGTTTGGCTATTCCGTAAAGAAAAAATAAATAAAAAAAACGATAAAAACATTGACAACAATAATAAAATATGATAAATTATATAAGCTATGTTCTAAAAAGGGGACATAGCTTAAAAAACGCATCGTTAAAAACCCATAAATTAAGTTGGAGGTGGAGCAGAAAATGGCTGCAAAAGGACCAAGAGAAAATATAACATTAGAATGTACAGAATGTAAAAGAAGAAATTATATGACAAGCAAAAATAAGAGAAACAACACAGAAAGATTAGAAATTACAAAATATTGCAAATTCTGCAAGAAAAGAACAACACATAAAGAAACAAAATAATTAAGCTATTTTTAGGAGGAAATAAAATGGCTAAAGAAAAAGAAGAAAAAAAGAATAAAAAATTTTTTAAGGATTTTAAAGCAGAATTAAAAAAAGTTATTTGGCCTACACCAAAACAAGTATTAAATAATACGGTTGCTGTTGTTGTAATTGTAATTATTACTGGAATTATAGTATTTGCTTTAGATACAGTATTCGAATTAGCTAATACATTTGGAATAAACAAAGTGAAACAGTCAATTAAAAATAGTATTTCTGTTACTGAAGAAGTTACAGATAACGAAGTAATTGAAGAGTCAAATTCTGTTGAAGTAGAAGAAACTAATTCTGTAGAATAAAGGAGGCTAATTTTATGTCTCAAGAAGATAGAAGTAAAGAACCAAACTGGTATGTAGTTCATACTTATTCTGGATATGAAAATAAAGTAAAAACAGACTTAGAAAAAACAATAAAAAATAGAGAGTTAGAAGATTTTTTCTTTGATATTATTGTTCCAATGGAAGAACAAATTGAAATCAAAGATGGAAAAAGAAAAACTAACTTAAAAAAAGTTTTTCCTGGATATGTATTAATAAAAATGATTGTTACAGAGGAATCATGGTATATAGTAAGAAATACTAGAGGTGTAACAGGATTTGTTGGTTCAGGAACAGACCCTATTCCATTAACAGAGGAAGAAATAAGAAACATGGGCTTTGAAGTAGCTGTTGTTAATGTTGATTATGAAGTTAGTGATTCTGTAAGAGTAGTAAATGGACCACTTGCAGGATTTATAGGTACTGTACAAGAAATTAACAAAGAAAAGGGAAAAGTTAAAGTTTTAGTTTCTATGTTTGGAAGAGAGACACCAGTGGAACTAGAATTCGCCCAAGTCGAAAAGATATAGCTAAACAAATGAAAAGCGGCATCTTACGTCGTTAAAATTATAATTAAAATCCTCAACGTACCATCGTACGCCTCCGGTATTTAATTATAATTTTGCCTAGTAATCTACCACTTTTGATTTGTTTAAAATGAATAAAATATAAAAATATAAGGAGATTGAAGAAAATGGCAGAAAAAGAAATTACAAATGTCGTTAAACTACAAATTGAAGCTGGAAAAGCAACACCAGCACCACCAGTTGGACCAGCATTAGGTTCAACAGGAATTAACATTATGCAATTCACAAAAGAATTTAATGAAAAAACAGCTAACCAACCAGGAATGATAATACCTGTTGTTATAACAGTATATTCAGATAAATCATTTAGCTTTATAACAAAGGTTCCACCTGTTGCAGTTTTAATAAAAAAAGCAATTAAAATTGAAAAAGGTTCTGGAAAACCTAATAAAGATAAAGTAGCTAAAATAACAAAAGCTCAAGTTGAAGAAATTGCTAAAACAAAAATGGAAGATTTAAATGCAGCTTCATTAGAAACAGCTATGAGTATGGTTGAAGGTACAGCTCGTTCAATGGGTGTAGTAGTTACAGAATAAATGAAAAGCAGCATCTTGCGTTGTCAAACTGCTTAAAAATTTTCTCAACATACAGCTTATAGTTTCAAAAATTTTTAATTGTTTTCCTAGCAATATACTACTTTTGATTTATTCTGCTGTAAAGAGAAAAATTAAAATATAGTTATCAATAAAATTGATATAAATTTTATGGGAGAATACATATGTATTCGTTAGTACCAAAGGAGGATTTTAAATGAAAAAAGGAAAAAGATATCTAGAGTGTGAAAAACTTATAGATACAACAAAATCTTACGATGCTAAAGAAGCAATCGAAACATTAACAAAAATGCCAAAACCAAAATTTGATGAAACAGTAGAATTACATGTTAAATTAGGTGTTGACTCAAAACAAGCTGATCAACAAGTTAGAGGAACAGTAGTTTTACCAAATGGTACAGGAAAAACTTTAAGAGTTTTAGTTTTTGCTAAAGGAGATAAAGCAAAAGAGGCAGAAGCAGCTGGAGCTGATTTCGTTGGAGCAGAAGAATTAGTACCAAAAATTGAAAAAGAAAATTGGTTTGAATATGATGTAATAGTTGCAACACCAGATATGATGGGTGTTATTGGTAGATTAGGTAAAGTTTTAGGACCTAAAGGATTAATGCCTAACCCAAAATCAGGAACTGTTACAATGGATGTTACAAAAGCTATTAAAGATATCAAATCAGGAAAAGTTGAATACAGATTAGACAAAACAAATATTATTCACTTAGGATTTGGAAAGGTATCTTTTGGAACAGAAAAATTATTAGAAAACTATGAAACAGTTATGGATGCTATAATTAAAGCAAAACCAGCAGCTGCAAAAGGACAATATATAAAAAGTATTGCAGTTTCTACAACAATGGGACCTGGAATATATATAGCATAATTTAAATAAATTGCCAAAGACAGTAAGCAAAACAGTAAGTCTTACCGAGGTATTAAATAAAAGAGTAAAATAAAACTCTTATTAATGCCTTGTAAAATTGGCATTAGTAAGAGTTTTTAATTTTAGAAAAATATAATACATGTTCTAGGAGGTGAAAAAATGGCAAACAAAAACATTATAGCTCAAAAAGAAAAAGAAGTAAGCGAATTAGCTGAAAAAATTTCTAAAGCTAAAGTAGTTCTTTTAACAGACTACAGAGGTATAAATGTTGAAGATGTTACAAAATTAAGAGCAAACTTAAGACCAACAAATACAGAATACAAAGTTATAAAAAATAACATTACAAGAAGAGCTTTACAAGCTGCAAACATAGAAGGTCTTGAAGATTTATTAGAAGGACCAACAGCTGTTATTTTAGGATATGATGATTATTTAGAAACATCTAAAACAGTTTATAACTATGCTAAAGAAAATGATTTTTATAAAATAAAAGGTGGTATAATTGATGGAAAAGTAGTTTCTGCAGAAGAAATTATTACTCTTGCAAAATTACCATCAAGAGAAACACTTATTGCTCAATTGGCTGGTGCGTTACTTGGAAATATTACAAAACTTGCAGTTGCATTGGATCAAGTTAGAGAACAAAAAGAAGCAAACGCATAGGCGAACGAATGAAAATCGGCATCTTGCACATTTTCATTCAACATATAAAAATCCTCAACGTACCATCGTACGCCTCCGGTTTTTATAGTTTCAGAAAATGCACAATATACCAATTTTGCTTCGTTTAATAATAATTGAATAGAGAATTAAAATTATTCATTATTAATTATTAATTAAAAAAATTAGGGTGGTGACCTAAGCACCGGAAATTTAAATTTAAAAGGAGAGAAAATAAAATGGCAGATATAGCAAAATTATTAGAAGAAATAGATAGCTTAACAGTTATCGAATTATCAGAATTAGTAAAAGGAATTGAAGAAAAATATGGAGTATCAGCAGCAGCAGTTGCAGCACCAGTAGCAGGAGCAGCAGCAGGAGCAGCAGCTGAAGAAAAATCATCTTTTGATGTTATATTAAAAGACGCTGGAGCAAACAAAATACCAGTAATCAAAGTTGTAAGAGATGCAACAGGTTTAGGATTAAAAGAAGCTAAAGATTTAGTTGACGGAGCTCCTAAAGCAGTTAAAGAAGGAGTAAGCAAAGAAGAAGCTGAAGAATTAAAAGCTAAATTTGAAGAAGCTGGAGCTACAGTTGAATTAGCTTAATTGTTAATTATATAAATATAATAAAAACTACTTTAAAATTTATTTTAAAGTAGTTTTTTATTTATCCAACTACTAGATTCTAAACTCTAAATACGACATTGTAAATCCTTGACAAAAATGGTAAATAAATATATAATAACCAAGTAAAATAATAGAAAAGGAAGAGGCTTTATATGAGTAATTTAAAACGAATTTCTGTGATATCAGTGATATTTTTTATAGCAATTTTAATAACAACAATTTCATTTGCAAAAACAGGAACTGTAAATGTTGAAGAAGTAATTGTAAGGGAAGGACCATCAACAGCGACAAATGTTGTTACAGGAATAAAAGGTAATACTGAAGTAGAAATTCTAGGAGAAGAACAAGGTTTTTATAAAATAAAATATAATGAAACAACAGGATATGTACGTTCTGATTTGTTAAATGTACAAGATGAGGTTATTGAAAATGAACAAGCACCCGTAGAAGAAAATAATATAGAGACAGAAAAAAATGAAACTGTACAAGAAGAAAATGTAACAGTAGAATCTACTACAGATAATGTAGAAATAAAAGAAGAGGAACCAAAACAATTTCCAAAAGAAATTACACTAACAACAAATGTTAATGTTTACATTTTACCACTTTATACATCAGCAATTATTACTACAATAGAAAATGGAAATAATATAACAATAAATAGAGAAGTAAATAACTGGTCATATATTACTTCTGGAAATATAACTGGATGGGTTAGAAATTATAATTTAAATAATACTACAGATATAGTGGCTGATGAAGAACAACAAGAGGAACAAGAAGAACAAGAAAAAGTAGAAAATGAGCAACAGGAACAAACAGCTAATATTGAAAAAGGATATGTTAATGTTAGTTCAGTAAATGTAAGAAAGGAAGCAAATACAAATTGTGATATACTTACTACATTAACAAGAAATACTGCAGTTAAAGTTCTTGCAGTTGAAGGAGAATGGTACAAGGTTAAATACGGAGATATATTAGGATATATTAAACAAGAATTTATTTCAGAATCACAAACTGAAACAACGAGTAGAGCTGAAGAAGAAAGAACAACAACAAGCGTAGAAACTAAAACTGGATATATATCTGTAAGTTTAGCAAATGTAAGAGAAAAAGCGACAGCAAGTTCTAAAGTAATTACAACATTAAAGAAAAAAACAAAAATACAAGTTGCAGGTACAGAAGGAGAATTTACAAAAATTATTTTAGATGATGGAAATACAGCATATGTTGCAACAAGATTAATAGTATATAATTTAGATGAAATAGAAGAGGAACCTCAAAGCACAAATACTACTTCATCAAATACTGTTACAGTAAAACCAGGGAATTCATCAGGTCAAGGAATTGTAGATTTTGCGAATCAGTTTTTAGGGTATTCTTATGTATATGGAGGAACAACTCCAAACGGTGGATTTGATTGTAGTGGATTCACATATTATGTATTTAACCAATGTGGATATAACTTAAGTCGTTCATGTTCTGTACAAGCAAATTCGGGTGTTGCTGTATCTAAGTCAGAGTTACAGGCAGGAGATTTAATTTTCTTTAACAATGGTTCTAATGGCTCAATAGGACATGTTGGAATATATATAGGAAATGGAAGATTTATACATGCATCAAATCCAACAAGAGGAGTTGTTACTGATACAATAAATAGTGGATATTATTGTACATATTATTACAGTGCAAGAAGAGTAGCGAATTAAAATATGGGGGAGTTTAGGAGGAGATAACAATAAAGAGACCGATTTTAATTGCGACTTTACGGATTTATTTTAGGAATATTAACAGGGCTATACTTAAAAATAAGTATAGCTCTATTTTTTTTAATAATATGGATTATATATATAATTTTTATAATAACAAAGAAAAAATATAAAAGATATTTAAAGTTAGTTTTCAAAAAGAAATTTATTATAATTTTCTTTATTAGTATGATGATTTCAAATATCTATATTATATATTTAGAGAAAAGGTATAATGATTTTTATAAGTTAGATGGAGAAGATATCATTTTAAAGGCCAAAGTTATATCAAATAAAAAAGAAAATGATTATACTTATGAATACATTATTATAACTAATACAGGTAGAAAATTTCTGCTATATACAAGAAAAACAAATAATGTAGTATTGGAATATGGTGATATAATTTATATAAAAGGTGTATACTCAAAACCCGAAGGAAGTAGAAATTATAAGGGATTTAATTATGCACAATATTTAAAGACAAAAGGAATTTGTGGAAGTATAAATTCTGAAATAAATAATATAAAGGTTTTAGATAGAAATACTGTAAATAAAATATCTACATTTTGTAATAAATTAAAACAAGAATGTCAAAATAGAATAAACAATTTATTGCCAAAAGAGAGTGCGGGAATATTAATGGGAGTTTTATTTGGAGAAAAGACAGGAATAAATGAAGAAACAATTCTAGATTTTCAAGAAAGTAGTTTGGCTCATATTTTGGCAGTTTCAGGTGCTCATGTTTCATATATAGTATTAGGAGTAGTTTTTATATTAAAAAAATTTAATGTTCGAAAGAGATGTGCATATTTTATTACAATTTTTATTCTAATATTATTTATGATTATAACAGGATTTACAGCTTCTGTTACTAGGGCTTGTATAATGGGGATAATTTTATTATTTTCCAAAATTTTATATAGAAAGATTGATTTATGGAACAGTATTTCAATTGCTGTTTTAATCACTTTAATTTTGAATCCATATGCAATAAATGATGTAGGTTTTATATTATCATATGGTGGAGTTATAGGGATTATTATATTTGGAAAAAATGTTGCTGATATTTTAACAAAAATGAATTTAAATAGTAAATTAATAAATTTGATTAACATTACTCTAGCAGTACAAATATTTTTAATACCAATTATGATGGTAAAATTTAATATGCTTTCTTTTAATTTTGTATTGTCAAATTTATTAGTAATGCCATTACTTGGTGTAATTATAATTTTGGGTTTTATTTTTCTTATAATTTCATTTAAATCTATGACTTTAGCAAATTTTTTAGCAATATTTCTTAATGTCTTTATTAAGTTCTTAATTTTAATTGCAGAAGCATGTTCTGATATTACATTTCTAAATATAAAAGTTGTAACGCCCTATACTTTCACTATAATTATTTATTATCTATTTGTTTTTTCTTCTAATTATTTATATTCATTATACATATCAGATTATCTAAGAGTTTATGAAAGAAAAATATTGGAAAATTTAAAAAGAATAAAAATAAAAAAAGCAATAACAATAATCATGTGTATATTTTTATTTATAATTTGTATTTTAGTAATCTTAAAAAAAATTCCTAAAAATCTGAAGGTTAATATGATTGATGTTGGTCAGCGGAGATTGCATATTTATACAAACACCAGAGAATAAAAATGTTTTAATTGATGGTGGAGATAATAAAAGTGATGTGTTAGTGCCATATTTGTTAGATAAAAGAGTAAAAAAAATAGATTATATGCTTGTTTCGCATTTTGATTCAGACCATTCAAATGGACTAATAAAGGTTATTGAGAAAATAGAAGTAGATAATATTATAATTTCAAAACAGTGTGAAGAATCACAGGAATTTATAGAATTTATGAAAGCTGTATGTAAAAAGAAAATATCAATAATTGAAGCGGAGAAAGGTAAACGAATATATTTTGATAAATATGTACATATAGATGTGTTATATCCAGATAAAAATTTGAAATTTGAAGATTTAAACAATAACTCTATAGTAGCAAAACTAAATTATAATAACTTTTCAATTTTATTTACAGGAGATATAGGTATTAAAGCAGAGGAGGAAATTTTAAAAAAGTATGATACAGATGTTTTAATGTCAACCGTTATAAAAATTGCACATCATGGTTCAGCAGATTCAAGTAGCATATCATTTTTAAAAGCTGTAAATCCTGAAATTGCGCTTATTGGAGTACGGAAAGAATAATTCTTATCGGTCATCCAGCAAAAGAGATAATTGACAATTTAAATATTTTAAATGCAGATATTTACAGAACAGATGAAATGGGAGAGATTAATTTAATAATAGATAAAAAAGGTAAAGTGAAAATAATAACTCATCTATGAAGTTGTGTATAATTGTTTTCTTTGAATATTTATGTATTTTTTAGAAATAATAACTATTAAGGTGATTAGAGAATGAAAAAAATGTATATTTTTCTTATTGTTTTAATGATTTTAATAGGTATTTTTACTGGAGTTATTTTAAATAAATCTAAAAATGATAAATTAGCTGATGTGAATTTTTCGGAGATTACAGATGATTGTATTGAAGAAAAAGAAAGATATGATATTGCAATGTTAAATTTAGAAGAAGTAAATGCTAGTACAATAAAGGTTTCTCCAAATACAAGTATAACTTTCAAAAATTGTTATAAAGAATGCAATCATATTATAGTGAAAAAAGAAAAAGCTAAGCAAGATATAGTAAATTTAACACAAGAAGAAATACAATTAAAATATAAAGATTGGAGTATAGAAGAATTTACAGCAGAAAATATAACCTTATATAAAGAAAATGAGGGAATTTGCAATGAGCATTATGTTTTAAAACAGGAAAATGGATATATTGTAGTTTATGAATTAGATAAAAATAAAAAAGAAACACTTCTAAAAATTACAGATATTTCAACTAAATATTTACCTGAAAGTGATTTATTAGAAATAGGAAAGGGATTGACAGTTTATACTAAACAAGAATTAAATAAAATACTAGAAGATTATGAATAAAAAAACACACATTTTGTGTGTGTTTTATTCTTTATTTTTTTTCAAATATCCTTGTAGCCAAAAAGCTTTTATATACATTATTAATGAAAATAATGTTGAAAGAACTGCTAAATAATATAAGTATTTATCAAAAGAAAATAATCCAAAGTTAAATTTATTAATAAGATTTGAATTCCAATAGTTAATAAATAAAGTACATACAATAGCTGCATATAATAAAACTGTTGCAAGTTTACCATACCATCTACTAGAAACAACCAACTCTTTACCATAAAGGAAAGAAGCTCCAGCAACCATAATAAATTCTTTTAAAATTATAATAGCAATAATCCAAAAATCTAAAATTCCTTTTATAGTTAAAGTTGCTAAAGTTGCTAATTGTGTTGCTTTGTCTGCTAAAGGATCCATTAGTTTACCAAAATCTGAAATTAATTCATATTTCCTAGCAATATAACCATCTAAAATATCAGTTAAACCAGATATAGTTAGCAATAATATAGCATAAATATAATTATTGTTTATTGCAAGTATTATAATAAAGGGTATTAATAAAAATCTTATTAAAGTTAATATATTTGGTACGTATTTTAACATGAATCCTCCTTTTATTTAATATTAAATATTAGTTGTTCATTTTCTGTATTTACTAAAATTTCTTGCCCAGGTTGTATTTCATTTCTTAAAAGCATATCAGATATTTCATCTTCAACATATCTTTGAATAGCACGTCTTAAAGGTCTTGCTCCGTATTTTAGGTCAGTTCCTTTTTCTAAAATATATGCTTTAGCTTCTTCAGAAACAGATAATTTTATATCTTTATTATCTAGAGCATTAGCTGTTGATTTTAAAAGCAATTCAACGATTTGCATAAGTTGCTCTTTGTTTAAACTATCAAAAACAACAATTTCATCAACTCTGTTTAAGAATTCGGGTCTAAAAACATCTTTTAGAGAATCCTGAATTTTATTTTTATCAACAGTTTGTTTGGCAAATCCAATTGAATTATTATTCAAATTAGAACCTGCATTTGATGTCATTATAATAATAGTATTTTCAAAGTTTACAGGATTTCCTTGAGAATCTGTAAGTTTTCCGTCATCTAATACTTGAAGAAGTATATTAAATACATCTGGATGAGCTTTTTCTATTTCATCTAATAATATTATTGAATAAGGTTTTCTTTTTACTTTTTCAGTTAATTGTCCTGCATCATCGTATCCAACATATCCTGGAGGAGAACCTATTAATTTTGAAGTAGAATGACTTTCCATATATTCAGACATATCTATTCTAATTATTGAATCTTCACTTCCAAACATTTCATATGCTAATGTTTTTGCAAGTTCTGTTTTTCCTACACCAGTTGGCCCAACAAATATAAATGATGGTGGTCTTTTACTACTTTGAAGACCAGCACGATTTCTTCTTATTGCTCTAGAAACAGCTTCTACAGCTGCGTTTTGACCAATAACTCTATTGTGTAAATTAGATTCTAAGTTTAATAATTTAATAGTTTCTGCTTCAGTAATTTTCTTTACAGGAATTTTTGTTGCATGTTCAATTACTGTTGCAATATCTTGAACTGTTAATCTTATTAAAGATAAATTTTTATTTATTTCTTCAATTCTATTTAGAATATTACATTCTTCAGTTTTTAAGTCAGCTGCTTTTTGGTAATCTTCTATTGAATCAGATTCAACAGCTTCTTCTTTTTCCTCTTGAATTTTAGAAAGTCTATTTTTTAGTACTTCTAATTCATAAAGTTCTTTATTATTTAAGTTGATTCTTGAACATGCTTCATCTAAAATGTCAATAGCTTTATCAGGAAGAAATCTATCATGAATATATTTTTCAGACATTTTAACAGTTTGGGCAATAACATCATTTGATATTATTACCTTATGAAAGTCTTCATAATATTTTTTTATTCCTTTTAAAATTTCAATACTATCTTCCACAGAAGGTTCTTCAACAATTACAGGTTGAAATCTTCTTTCTAAAGCAGAGTCTTTTTCGATATATTTTCTATATTCTTTTAAAGTAGTTGTTCCAACTAATTGAACTTCACCATTAGATAAAGAAGGTTTTAGGATATTTGCAGCATTCATTGAATGTTCTGCATCACCAGCTCCAATTATATTGTGAATTTCATCTATAACTAAAATTATATTTTTAGATTGTTTACATTCATCAATAATAGACTTCATTCTTCCTTCAAATTGACCTCTAAATTGAGTTCCTGCAATTATAGCTGTCATATCTAAAAGATATACTTGTTTATCTAATAGTTTAGCAGGTACATCTCCATTTGCGATTTTTATTGCTAAACCTTGAGCTATAGCTGTTTTACCAACACCTGGTTCACCTATTAAACAAGGATTATTTTTAGAACGTCTATTTAAAATTTGAATAACACGTTCAATTTCTTTATCTCTACCAATAACAATATCTAATTCGTTTTTTCTTGCTTTAGATGTTAAATTTGTTCCATAAATATCTAGAAAGCTTTTTTTGTTTTCTTTAGGTCTTTTTTCGGTTCTTATTTTTTTATTTGAATCTTCTTGTTTGTTTTCTGATTTAGAAGAACCAAACATGTTAGAGAATATTGAACCTAAAGGAATTCCACCTTCTGAAGAAATTGTTTCTGGGTCTATTTCATCTATATTTAAATTTTGAGATAGGTCGTCAAAAATATCTTCAAATTGTTTAGACATATCATTTAATTCATCTTCAGATAAATTGGCTTGTTTTGCCAAAATTTCTAAAGGATTTATACCCTTTTCTTTAGCACAATTATAGCAAAGTCCTTCAGTTGTATTTTTATCTCTATCCATTTTTTTTGTAAAAATTACAGCCATATTTTTATGGCATACTGAGCATAACATAAAAATCTCCAATCTTATAATATAACAATACAATAATAATACTCCAAAAATCAGATATAGTCAAGAAAAAACTATCTATTTAACTATATAACCAATAGGTAAGAAATGTATAAAATTGAAAATGTGTTATTATATAAAGGGGAGTATTTTTTATTTTCCAATACAAACGAAAAGGGGGCATTTATATGAAGACAATATATATAATAAAAAATAGTATCTGTTATTTTAATATTTAGTATGATGCTTTCAGTTATCCCTAATATTAGTTTAGCTGCAAATAATCAAACAGGTGGTACAGATTGGGGTGGTTTAATAAAAACGGTGTTAAATGCAATTTTAGATGTGATAAAGAGTTTAATTAACATAGGAACTACAAATAATGATTTTTATAAAGTTGCAGGAGAATGTAAAAAGGTTATAGATAGTAATAATTTTACATATGGTGATGGATGGGTTGGAGTACCTTTTTCAAACGATGATGAGTCACAAAATAATCCAGCTTCAAAAAATAGACAATCAAAAGTAATGGATTGTAGTGGATATGTATCATGGGTTTTATATAAATATGGATGTAAGTCTGGAAAAGGTTCTTACAAAACCATATTCTCTGAACAAAGAGGGACAAAACAAATGCAAATATTGTTACCAGCAAATCCTACTTTGTTTAAAAAATAGGTACATTAGGTGAATGTGATTCAGAATTAAAAGATGGAGATATATTATTGAAAAGCGGACATGTGGAAATATTTAGTTATAAAAGTGGAGATAGTTATTATTGCTATGATGCTGGAACAACAAATGCTATACAAGGTGGAACAAAAACCTATGGACAATGTAATAAAGATACAAGCAGTTATACAGTATACAGAGTAATTCAATAGATTTTATAAAGTAGAAATTAATAGTAATTTTATTATTAATTTCTACTTTTAGTATTTTGGAATATAAAGATTTGTGAAATATAAATATTTACTACAAATGAAAAAGATGTTATAATATTTTTATTCTTATTGTAAATTTATAGGAGTAAAAATTTTATGAATAAATTTAAAAATTTAATAAATGAAGTTGGAGAAAAAGTTTTAAAAGTTGTGAAAAAAAATAAAACACTAATATTTGTTATAGGTATTGCATTAGTTTGTAGTATTGCAATAGCTATAGGTGTTTATGCCCAAGTAACAAATAAAAAAATTATAGAAAAAAATGAAACTGTTGATGAAGAAAATTATCAATTGCTAAAACAAGATTTTAATAGTATATTTAATAATAAAAAAAATGAATATATTGATATAAAATATGATATAGAACAAGATAAACAACGGACAATATAGTGTAAATATTACAATTCCAATGATAAATTTAGAAACAGATAGTACTAAAAAGATAAATGAGGATATTAATGGCGTATTTGTAGAAAAACTAAAGCAGATAGCTAATCGGAACAAGCAAATATACAATTTATAATATAGATTTTGCATCATATGTAAATAACAATATTCTTTCACTTATAATAAAGAGTACATTAAAAGAGGGAACGACTGCTCAAAGAGTAATTGTACAAACATATAATTATGATTTGGAAAATGATAAAATTTTATCATTTGAAGATATTATTAAGGTTAAAGAATTAGAAAAAAATAATGTTCAAGAAAAAATTCACAAAGAAATATCAAAAATTATAGAAGAAAAAAAGGCTATAACTACAGAAGGTTATAATCTATATGAAAGAATAAAACGGAGATAAAATATACAAAATAGAAAATACTTCAACTTTCTTTTTAGATAAAGATAACTATTTATATATTATATATGCTTATGGAAATAATAATTTTACAAGTGAAATGGATATAATTATATTTTAAAAAAGGAAAGATGGCAAAGCCATCTTTTTTTATGTAATAGGAAAGTTCTACTTTTTCATTGGATGTCGACCCCTACAATAATATTTAATTTTAGATGTAGGGGCTGGCGTCCCCGACAGCCCGAGTGAACGAAGTTCACCTTGCTTATGGTTCTTCACCTAATTTTAAAGAAGTTTCAATTTCTTCACCTGCTCGGTATATTTCAAGTATAACAGTATCTCCTATTTTTTTTGTGTTTTTTATATTATTCAATTCTTGCATTGTGGAAACTTTTATTCCATCAATTGACATTATAATATCTCCAATTTTTATACCTGCTTTTTCTGCACTACTAAAAGTTTCAATATTTTTCACATATATACCAATAGGTAAATCATTTTTTTTAGCAGTTTTTTCATCTAAGTCTATACCCGAAATGCCAATAAAAGGCCTTAAAACTTTACCATTTTCAATTAATTGATGATAAATATCTATAGTATCATTAATAGGAATTGCAAAGCCCATTCCCTCAACTCCATCACCCGCTACTTTTAAGGTATTTATACCTATTACTTGACCTTTGTTATTTACAAGAGCTCCACCGCTGTTTCCTGAATTTATAGCTGCATCAGTCTGAATTAAATTGTAAGTTACTCCATCTGTTGTAACTTTTCTATTTATTGCACTTATTATCCCAGAAGAGACGCTAGTTCCTACACCTAAAGGATTGCCAACGGCTAAAACGGATTCACCGATTTTTAGAGATGACGAATCACCTAATTCTGCTTTTATCAGTCCAGATTTGTTTATTTTTATAATTGCTAAATCTGTTTGAGAATCTGCTCCAACAACAGTTGCTTCATAAGGATTTTCGTCTCCATATAAATATACTTCTATTTTTGTAGCCTCAGACATTTGATAATAGTTTGATGAATCAGAAGAATTTATAATATGATTGTTTGTTAATATATAACCATCTTCACTAACTATGATACCTGAACCTTGAGCCTCTCCAATTGATTGGGTTTGAGAAAAGAACATATTTGAAGAAGTTATACTATATTCCACATTTATTCCTACAATAGAGGGAAGAACTTTACTTGAAGCATATGCTGCGGTATCTGAAAATTTATTTAATGATATGGTATCTATTAATCCATTATTAGTATCAGAAGATGTAGCTACAGAAGAAATATTAGAAGGACTAGATGAAGTAATTAATTTATTTCTTATTGTAGGTATACCGAAAGCAATTCCTAAAACAAGAGAACATCCTAATGCGCCACATAAAAAAGGGATAAAAATATTAGTGCCAATATCAAATTTATTTTTTGATGAATCTTCAAAATTTTTATAAAAATCATTATTGTTCATAAAAAACCTCCATATATATTATATTAAACTATTTTTTTAATATAATACAATAGATATGTTAAAAAAATATTAAATTTGATTATAATGAATAAAAGAAAAATTGTAATTTGGAGGTGAGATGTGAGAGGTGTGAGGTGGGATTTTAGGGATATGCTTCGTAGGCTTTACCTAATTCTCGCACTTCCCACTTCTCACATCTCACTTCTCATACAAATTACAATTTACATGTTGAAAAAAACATATTAACCATATATAATAATCTTCAAGAGGTGGATAGAAATGAAAGAACAAAAGGGTATTACACTAGTTGCTTTAATTATAACAATTATAGTAATGCTTATATTAGCTGCAGTTACCATACATTTTGGAACAAATTTGTTAGACAAATCAAAAAAGGAAGATTTAAAAACAACAATGTTATTAATTCAAAGTAAAACTAAAATAATAAAAGAGAAAAAAGATTTTGGAGATATAGAAGAACTAACGGGAATTAGTTTAGCTAATAATACAGAATATACTATCTCTCAAAATTTTCAAAATAAATTAGATAAAATTGAAAATGCTGATTTATATATATTAAATTCTGAGAATTTAGCAAGTATGGGAATTACAGATAATACAAACAATGAGAAATTTTATATAGTAGATTATAATAATAGTGAGATATATTATTCTTTAGGATATAAAGAAGGAAGTAGTACATTATATAGTTTATCTGAATTAGGAGAATAAAATGAAAGAAAAAGAATTAGCAAGGTTAGAAAATTTAAAGAATTATGAAAATAAATTATATATGGAAGGCTTAAATTATATTGCTGGAATAGATGAAGCTGGACGTGGACCTTTGGCTGGTCCTGTTGTTGTTGCAAGTGTAATTTTGCCAAAAGAATCATTAATTGAAGGAATCAATGATTCTAAAAAGATTTCTGAATCAAAAAGGGAAAAAATATATGAGAACATAATTGAGGAAGCTATAAGTTATGGAGTTGGAATAGTTTGGCAAGATGAAATTGACGAAATAAATATATTAAATGCAACTAAAAAGGCTTTAACTGATGCAATAAATCAAATGGAAGTTAAGCCAGATAGAATTTTAGTAGATGCCCTAGATAAAATAGATACAAATGGAATACCATATACTTCAGTTATTAAAGGTGATGCAAAAATGTACAGTATTGGAGCTGCATCAATAATTGCTAAGGTAACTAGGGACAGAATAATGAGAGAATATGATGAAGTGTATCCAGAATATGGGTTTGCAGGACATAAAGGATATGGTACTGCAAAACATATAGAAGCAATCAAAACTGTAGGAACATGTCCGTTACATAGAAGAAGTTTTGTTAAAAATTTTGAAAGGGGATAAAATATGGAAGAGAAAAAAGATGAAAAGAAAGTAAAAAAATTTTTTATTAATATAGGTAAAGCATCATTATATACAGGTATATTTTTTATATTTCAAATAATATCTACTTTTATATGTTCAATAGTAGTTGCTGCAAAATATGCTATAAGTGCAGCAATGACAGGAGAATGGATAGAAGAAGCAAAAATGACAGAAATGTTATTAGAAAAAGTATATAATTTGCAGGGACTTCTTACAATAATTTCAGGAGTAATAACATTATTAACTTTATTTATTATATTTAAAATTAGAAAAAGAAAAATTTCTGAAAAATTATCTCTTAATAAAATATCAAGAAGTAAGATTGCTATAATTGCAGTATTAGCGATAGCATTAGAAATTTTTATATCTATATCATTATATGTTTTGCCTATTTCAGAACAACTTCTAAATGAATATTTTAAAAATGTAAATTATTTAATGGGAGGAAATTTTATATTAGTTTTTATCGCTGTAGTTATTTTTGCTCCTATAGTGGAAGAAATAATATTTAGAGGATTATTATTAAAACATTTAAACAATGTAATGCCTACAGTAGTTGCAATATTAATAAGTTCAATTATCTTTGGAATAGGACATGGACAAATTATATGGATAATATATGCGACATTAATAGGAATTATTCTTTCAATAGTGTTTATAAGATGCAAATCATTAACAGCATCTATTATCTTACATGCAGTATTAAATCTAACATCGTATATAATATATTTTGCTAATATCGAAATGGACTCAATAATTGTATTTATTATAAGCGGAATAGTTATGATTTTAGCTTTAATGGGAATAATGATAATGACTAAAAATAAAGAAATAGAAAAGGAAAGTGTAGAATATATAGCAAAAAAATAAATATTACAAAGTAAATGTAGGGGTCGTCGCCCTCGGCGACCCGTGATATGAAATATAGATAATGCACAACAAATTTTGATGTAGGGGCGGCTAGTAGCCGTCCGTTAATTTTTAATTATTATAAAGAAAGGAAAACCTAGAATGAAAGTAATGTTTATATGTACAGGTAATATCTGTAGAAGTGCTATGGCACATAGAATGTTAGAAAAAAGAGTGAAAGATTTAAATAGAGATGACATAGAAGTATATTCATGTGGAGTTTTTGCATATAACGGTGATGAACCTACAAATCAAGGAATAGAAGTAATGAAAAATTATGCAGTTGATTTAAAAGCACATAGAGCAACAAACATTCATAATTCAAATATTGAAGACATGGATATAATTTTATGCGCAACAACATCACATAAAAATAATGTTATAAATATGTATCCAGATTTAGAAGAAAAAATCTTTACAATAAAAGAATATGTAGGTTATAATAAGGAAGACTTAGACATAGCCGACCCATGGGGATTGAGTACAAAAGTTTATGAAAATTGTGCAGAAGAGATAGATGATTGTGTGGAGAAAATAATAGATAAGATTTAAGATGGATTAATTATAATGAGCGTATTATTTCTAAAGAAGTCTGAGGTGAGATGTGAGAGGTGTGAGGTGCGATTTTATAGGGTAGGTTTCGCAAGATTTGCTTGATTTACACACTTCCCACCTCACATTTCACACATCTATCTATGTAATATAAATTTAACAATCAATTAATAAAATAAAGGAGAAACAAATGAACTTATTAGAAGGATTAAACGATAAACAACACGAAGCGGTAATAAATACAGAAGGACCAAACTTAATAATTGCAGGAGCGGGAAGTGGAAAAACAAAAGTATTAACACATAAAATAGCATATTTAGTAGATGAAAAAGGTATTAAACCTTGGAACATTTTGGCTATAACTTTTACAAATAAAGCAGCAAATGAAATGAAAACAAGAATTGAAGGTTTAATAGGCAATATTTCTAACGACATGTGGATTGGAACATTCCATTCTATTTGTGTTAGAATTTTAAGACAATTTATTGATAGAATTGGATTTGAAAAATCTTTTGTTATTTTTGATAGTTCAGATCAAAAAAGTTTAGTAAAACAATGTATAAAAGAATTGAATTTAGATGATAAAGTATTTACAGATAGAGGAGTTTTATACGAAATTAGTAATGCTAAAAATGAAATGTTAACACCAAGTGCTTACGCTGCAAGAGCAAATGGAGAATTTAGAAAAGAAAAAATTGCAAATGTTTATGATTTATATCAAAGAAAATTAAAACAAAATAATAGTTTAGATTTTGACGATATTATAAATTTTACTATTGAAATATTAACAGAAAATCCAGATGTATTAGAATATTATTCTGAGAAATTTAAATATGTTTTGGTAGACGAGTATCAAGATACAAATAAAGCACAATTTACATTAATAACATTGCTTGCTGCAAGACATGGGAATATAACTGTTGTTGGAGATAATGACCAAGGGATATATGCATTTAGAGGTGCAGATATATCAAATATTTTAAATTTTGAAAGAGATTTTCCAGGTACAAAGATTATAAAATTAGAACAAAACTATAGGTCTACCAAAAGTATTTTAAATGCTGCTAATGCAGTTATAAAAAACAATACTAAAAAATATGAAAAAAGCTTATGGACAGAAAATGATGGAGGAAATCTTCCAGAATTAAAAGTTACAGACAACGAATATGAGGAAGCAAATTTTATAGTAGAACAAATACATAGATTAAGAAGAGAAGAATATTTTAAATATTCAGATTTTACAATTCTATATAGAATGAATGCTCAATCTCGTAGTATAGAAGATATTTTTAGAAGAGAAAACATACCTTACAAAATTGTAGGAGGATTAAAATTCTACGAAAGAAAAGAAATTAAAGATACTATTGCATATTTAAGACTTATTCATAACACATCAGATAATTTAAGTTTACAAAGGGTAATAAATGAACCAAAACGTGGAATAGGTAAAACAAGTTTAGAGAAAATTGAAACAATAGCATCTTCTAATGAAATTTCCATGTATGAAGTTATAAAAAATGCAGAAGTATATGGACTTAATAAAGTTTACTTAAATTCTAGAGAGTTTATACAAACTATAGAAGAATTAATAAGTAGAAAAGATACTTTAACAGTTTCAGAACTTATAAAAGAAATATTAAATAAAACTGGATATATGAAAAGCTTAGAACAAGAAAATACAATGCAAGCTGAGAGTAGAATAGAGAACTTAGACGAATTTTTAACAGTTGCAATGGAATTTGAAGAGCAATATTCTGAAAATTCTTTAGAAGAATTCTTAGAGGGAATAACTTTGGCAAGTGATATTGATGGAATGGATGATGAGGAGGAATCTGTTACTCTTATGACTTTACATAGTGCAAAAGGACTAGAATTCCCTGTTGTTTTCTTAATAGGAATGGAAGAAGGAATTTTTCCAAGTTATAGGTCTATAGGAGAACAAAAGGAACTAGAAGAAGAAAGAAGGCTTTGTTATGTTGGAATAACAAGAGCTGAACAATATCTTTTCCTAAGTTGTGCAAAAACTAGAACAATATTTGGTTCAACATCGTGTAACAGAATGTCTAGATTTATAGAAGAAATACCAGAAGAATATTTAAAGAAAGATGAAAATGTTAAAATTTCTAGTAAGTCTGACAAACAATATAGCGATAATTTATGGAATAATCCTGTAAGTGTTGCTAGAAGTTCATTTAGTGGAATAGAAATAAAAAAAGCAGCACCAAGTTTTGCTTTTAGAACACCAGATAGTTTCTTAAATTCATTAAATAAACCAAATAATAATACAGATTTAAGCAAATATGAAGCTGGACAAAGAATATATCATAAAAAATTCGGAGAAGGTATAATTAATAAAATAGAACCAGAAGGAGATGACTTAAAACTAGATATAACATTTGATAAGTCAGGAAATAAACGTCTAATGGCCAAATTTGCAAATTTAGAAATAATCTAATTGGCTTCGCCTAATGAATAGTTAAGAATGAATAATGAATAGTGAATAATACAAAATTTGCTAAAATAAAACATATTAATAAACCAAGCTAAAATATTAATTTTTGAAAATGAATACTCATTTGTCAAAAATTAATTATTTTAGCTTTTTAATTTTTACCGAAAAATGTTCCATTTTTCAGTAAATCGAAATGGTGAATTTCATGTTTTAATTAAATGCCCGATGATTAATTGGTTTGTAGGGGCGAACTTTGTTCGCTCGCGCTTCGCAGGCTTTCTATATACAACCAACGACCAAACTCTAAACTCCAAATTCAAAAAAATTATGTATAAATTTTTTTTATTCACAAATAATATAATTGTTAAATTTATGAAATGAAAGGATGATGAAAATGGCAAGTTTAACACAAGTAGAATTACAAAATTTAAAGCATTTAATAGGAACACATGATACTTCATACCAAAAATTAAATACTTATGCATCTCAATGTGTAGATCCACAAATAAAGCAAATGTTTACAAAAGCTGCACAAGATTCACTAAATACAAAACAAAAATTATTAACATTTTTAAATTAAGGAGGAAATAAATATGGAAGAAAAGTACATGGTTAATGATATTCTAGAAAGTGCAAAAGCTGGATTAACAACATATCAAGGAGTTATTAATGAAACAGAAAACTCTGGATTAAGACAAACTTTTCAACAAATAAGAAATAACGATGAATCGTTTCAATATGAACTATTTAAGGTGGCACAGGCAAAAGGATATTATATTCCAGCTGAACAAGCACAACAAAGAGAAATTGATAAAATAAAAAATGAAATTTCGTAAATTAATTTTCAAGATGGTGTAGGGGCAGGTCTTGACCTGCCCAGGGTCGGTCAAGACCGACCCCTACGAATATTCAATTTCCATATATAATCCTTTTTGTCGAATTTTGAAGTACGAAAGTATTTGACGAAGTTATTCTATATCTATATAATTATATTAATTTATTAAATCTTATAAATTTTTTTCAAAAAATTCTTAGAAATTTCCAAAAAAGAGGTAATTAAATATGTTATCAATTGTAAAAAGTATGGCTCTAAATGGACTAGAGGGATATCTAGTTGATGTACAAGTAGATGTTTCTGCAGGTATGCCAAGCTGGGAAATTGTTGGTTTGCCAGATATTAGTGTAAAAGAGGCAAAGGAAAGAGTTAAAACTGCTATTAAAAATTCCGGATATGAATTATTAAGTAGAAAAATAATTATAAATTTGGCTCCTGCAAATACAAGAAAAGAGGGGTCATTATTTGATTTGCCAATAGCTATAGGCATTTTAATAGATTTAGAAGTTATTTGTAAAAAAGATATTAGCAATATTGCATTTATTGGCGAATTATCTTTGGATGGCAAGCTAAACAAAGTAAATGGAATTTTACCAATGTGTATAGAAGCAAAAAGACTAGGTATAAAAAAGGTAATTGTTCCAAAAGAAAATGCCAAAGAGGCAGCGGTTGTAAAAGGCTTAAAAATAATAGGAGTAGATAATTTAGTAGAAACGGTAGAGTATTTAAATAATAAAATAGATATTGAACCTGAAAATGTTGATTTGGATAAACTCTTTCAGGAAGTAAATAAATATAATTTAGATTTTTCAGAGGTAAAAGGACAAGAACATATAAAAAGAGCTTTAGAGGTAGTAGCTGCTGGAGGGCATAATTGTTTGCTAATTGGAAATCCACGGTTCGCGGAAAAACAATGATGGCAAGAAGGATTCCATCAATTTTGCCAGATTTAAGTTTTGAAGAAGCTCTTGAAACAACAAAAATACATAGTATTGCAGGAATATTACCAAAGAATCAGCCGATTATAACGACGAGGCCATTTAGGTCACCACATCATACAGTTTCAGGAACTTCTTTGGTAGGAGGAGGCAGAATTCCCAAACCAGGAGAAATTAGTTTAGCTCATTATGGAGTATTGTTTTTAGATGAATTACCAGAGTTTAAAAAAGATGCTTTAGAAGTTATGAGAGGGCCTTTGGAAGATGGATTAGTTACAATAAGCAGAGTAAATGCAACACTTACATATCCATGTGATTTTATTTTTGTAGCATCCATGAATCCATGCCCTTGCGGTTTTTATGGGTCAAAAGAAAAAGAATGTACTTGTTCGCCTCAAGCAATAACTAAATATATGGGGAAAATAAGTGGACCATTATTAGATAGAATTGATATACAAATTGAAGTTTCACCAGTGAAGTATCAGAAATTAAGTGATGATGATGAAATCGAAAATTCTGAAAAAATTAAGGAAAGAGTTAATAAAGCAAGAAGAATACAACTAAAAAGATATCAAAATGAAAATATTTATTCAAATTCAGAATTAACTCCTAAACTCATAGAAAAATACTGTGAATTAAATGAAAATAGTAAAAAAATATTGCAAATAGCTTTTGAAAAACTTGGATTAAGTGCAAGAGCGTATGGAAGAATTTTAAAAGTAGCAAGAACAATTGCTGATTTAGATGGAAAAGAAAATATTTTAGAAGAACACATAACAGAAGCTATTCAGTATAGAAGCTTAGACAAGAAATATTGGAAAAATTAGGAGAATATATGGAACAAATAATAGATGTTTCTCATCAATGTTATCCAAAGGAATTACTAAAAATAAAAAATAAACCTTTAAAATTACATGTTATTGGAAATGAAAAATTATTAAATAATAAATGTATAGCAATAGTGGGGTCCAGGAATTGTACGGCTTATGGATTTAAAGTAGCAAAACAATTTGCAAAAGAGTTGTCTCAAAATGATATTACCATAGTAAGTGGATTAGCTTTGGGAATAGACTCTGCAGCACATTTAGGAGCTCTAGAAGGGATAGGAAGCACAATTGCAGTTTTAGGACATGGTTTTAAATATATATTTCCAGAGGAGAATGAGGAGCTTTATAAAAAAATTTTAAATAATAATGGTTGTATAATTACAGAATATGATTTTGATGTAGAACCAAATTCTAAAAATTTTCCCCAAAGAAATAGAATTGTAAGTGGTATAAGTATGGGAGTACTTATAGTAGAGGCAAAAAGTAAAAGTGGAAGCACAATAACTGCAAGACTTGCTAAAGAACAAGGGAAAAATGTTTTTTGTGTTCCAAGTAACTTAGATTCTATTCACGGATTAGGAACTAATAGATTAATCCAAAAAGGTACAAAGTTAGTATTAGGTATAGATGATATTTTGGAAGAATATAATATTAAGAATGCATTAGTAAAGGATTTAATTATTGAAGATAAGAAAATTGAAATAAAAGAAGAATACTTACCAATATATAATCTGATTTCGAATGAGCCAATCAATATAAATGAACTTTGTAAGAAAAGTAAAATGAATATATCAAAGGTTAACCAAATTTTAACAATGCTAGAAATAGAGGGTGTTATAGAAGAAAAAATTGGAAAGGAATTTATAAGAAAATAAAATGCATAAAAATCAAATAATAGGAAAAAAAGGTGAAGACATTGCAGAGGATTTTTTAAAGAAAAATAAATATAAAATTTTAGAAAGAAATTTTTATTGCAATCAAGGAGAAATAGATATTATTGCATTAAATAAAAAGGAAATTGTTTTTATAGAAGTGAAAACAAGAAATAATACCAATTATGGAATGCCGTCAGAAGCAGTTACAAAACAAAAAGAAAAACACTTTAAAAGAGCTACGGAATATTATATTTACAAAAATAATTTGTATAATGATTTTATAAGATTGGATGTAATAGAAGTGCTTTTTCAAGGGGATAAATACACAATAAAACACATAAAGCAAATATAAGATGTGGGAGAAAAAACGAGTATCAGAAAGAAAAAACGAGAAAAAAAGAGGTGAAGACAATTGAAGTTAAGTAATCCTATGATAACAAGATTGATAAAATTTGCCAAAAAAATTTTTTAGCAGTATAATACATAAGATTTAGGGAAATAAAGAATAGGAGTGTTTATTATTTTAAAAAGTAAGAAAAATGTTTTTATACAAGTTAGAAATTTAGTAAAAATAGTTTTACTATTAGCGATAGGATTATTAATAATTGCAGGATTAATATCATTAGTTTATAAACCAACATATTCTGTAACTTTAAATGGAGAATTTGTTGGATATACTACAAATAAAAGTAAATTGCAAAAAAGAATAAATGAATATTTAGATAATGGAGATAATGATAATACAGCTTTTGTTGATATAGATGTTTTACCTGAATATTCTCTTTGCTTATTAAAAAAAGAAGTAGAAACTAATGAAGATGAAATTTTTAATAAAATAAAAAGTCAGGGAACTACTTATTATGAATATTATGCTATTGTTTTAGATGATGAAGAAAAATATTATGTATCTAAAAAAGAGGAAGCAGAAAGCATTATAGATAAATTAAAAGAAAAAAAGAGCAGCAATATAGATGATATAGCATATACACAAGTACATTCAACAGAACTAAAAGACTTTACAGAACAAGATAAGGTTGTTACTGCATTATATAAGAAAAAACAAACAGTTTATGGAACAGGAAAATCAGCTGGCAGTGCTACAATTGCATATAGTGCACCAGATTTAGGTATAGCATTTACTAATCCAACATCTGGAACTATTAGTTCGAGATTTGGACTTAGAAGTAGAGGTACACATACAGGTTTAGATATATGTGGACCGACAGGAACACCAATTCGAGCTGCAGCAAGTGGAACAGTTTCATATGTAAATTATTCGAATGTTAGTTATGGAAATTGCGTAAAGATTTCTCATGGTAATGGTGTTGAAACATTATATGCACATATGAGTAATATATATGTAACAGAAGGACAATATGTTGGAATTGGAGAGTTAATTGGAACAATGGGGTCTACAGGAAATTCAACAGGACCACATTTACATTTGGAAATAAGAAGTAATGGTTCAGCATTAAATCCAGAATATTATATATATTAAACTAAAGAAAAGTACCCTAGATAGGGTGCTTTTTTATTATGTAGGAAAGTTCGTCAGAACTTTCTAAAATAACAAGAAAATTTTCCGAATAAAGTCCGAACACATAGCGTTCTGGACAACGTGGCAAAGCCACTTTTTCTTATTTTATATTTAAAGTTTCAAAAAGAGGTTGACATAAACTTATAAGTATGTTATAATGTTGTAAAATTTACGAATAAAAATAACGTGAAAAAATAAAAGGAGGAATGTATATGGAAAATATTTTAGTAAAAGGTAAAAGTAACATATCTAAAATATTCATATTAACATTAATTTTTATAGGAGTAATTAGTGCATTATCAATGGTAAATGCTGCAGAAGAAACGATAAACTTAATTGTAGGTAAAAGTGTAACAAAAACACCACTTAAAACTGAATGGGGTTCATATAACGGTATTAATTATCTTGATGGAGATAGAACTATTGTTGATATAGAGGAAACTGGAAATAACCTTAAAGGTATGAACGAGGGAAAAGTATCATTAAAATTTAAAGCATTAAAAGAAGGACAATGTAAAATTCAAGTTAAATACTGCCCAAGTTTCTGGGAAGGAGAAACTGAAATAATATATGTTGTAAATGTAGAATCAGTTAAACCTGAAGCAATAAAAGTACTTGGAAATCCTATGAAAAATGTATATAGTCCAGGAGAAAAATTTTCATTAGATGGAATGAGACTTAATGTAACAATGAATGATGGCACTACTAAACTTCTTAGTAAAGATGAATTTAATGCATTAGTATTAGAACCTTCAGTTGCTCCAAAAACAGCGGGAGATTATGAAATTAAAGTAACATATAAAGGAATTGCAACAAAGAAAGGAGAGGGGATAAAAATACATGTAAATCCTCCTAAACAAAATGATGACAACAAGGCAGATGACGATAAAAAAGAAAACAATCAATCAAATAATAACAAGCCAAATATACCTAACAATAACCCATCATCTACAACAAAACCTAGCACAAGTACAACAACTACTGCACCACAATATTCAGATGGAAAAGAAGTTAAAAAAGACGATGTTATAAAAATGGCGAAAGGTAATTCATGGAATGTATATAGTGACAGTAATTGTAAAACTATAAAAACATATATTCAATCAAGTAAAGGCTTAAAATACAAAGTAGAAGATATAAACGGAAATTTCGTTAAATTAAGTCAAAATGGAAAAGAAGTTGGATATATAAAATGGTATAATACATCAACAGGAGCAATGAGTTATTTCTCAAAAGTAGAAGAAGTTGATAATAACAATGCTACAGATACAGATAAAAAAGAAAATACAACTACAGATAAAAATGAGACAATTAATTCAGAAGAGTTGACAGAAGCATTAAATCTTATGACAGAATTGATTACAAAAATTCTTACAAGTTTATTAGAAAGTTTATCAACAGCTTGTAAATAAAATATAAATATATTAAAAAAGGAATCCTTCAATCTTAAAGAAGGATTCTTTTTATTGTTATTTTGATGCAAAATATTTTGAACAAGTGCTAATTGCATCATTTTTTATAATTGTTTTCCCATATTCAATTAATTTTCTTTCAAACAAATCAGTATTATTTTCAAAAAATGCAAATTCTGTTATCATTATATGTAAAGATTTTAGATTTTCTAAACTAAAGCTAATATTTTGTAGAACTAAATAATAACAATTTTTATATTTATATAGTTTAGATTTTTTCAATTTTGGTATTAAATTTTTTAAAGGACTGGTTTTTAGGTATGTGCAAAAATCACAAAAACAATCGAAAGAATCAAATTTATATATAGCAAGTGGTTTGATGGGATTATTTAATTTTCTTTTAATTTTGACTTTTTTTGTATTGTTTTTTTCTACTTCTGGAGAAAGTCTAGTAACCGTTAAAATAAAATTTCCATCAGATGTTGCGATAACTTCTAACATAAGTTTATAGTTTTTTGTACTAAAACCAATTTCTTTTTCCGCTTTATCCAGCATATCTAGAAATATATCTTGTGTTTCGATGGAATTAGCCATAAAGGAATGATAATCTATGTTATTTTCCTCTAAATCTTTTAGATTTAAAATAAATCTAATTTTATTTTCTGTAAGTTTTTCAATTTTCATTAATAAAACTACCCCCTAGTTAAATGCTGTAAATTTATTATAACATCATTTTAAATAAAATTAAATAATCAAAATATGGTAATTTATATATATATATATTATATTATTATTTTATAAAAATGTGATAGAAATTGTATTTTGTGTAAAAGATTTGATTGCAAACGTTGTAGGGGCAGCTCTTGAGCTGCCCAGGGTCGGTCAAGACCGACCCCTACAAATATCCAAACACCAAATTCCAATTCATATTACAACCAAACCTCAATAATATAGCACAAATATAACAAAAATAAAAGGATTTTACTTGAAAATTGAGTAAAATTTTTATATAATGAGAAAAATTATATAGGGGGTATTTTTATTTAGAAAGGATGACTTAATATGTCTATAAAAATAAAAGAACTCCCATTATCTGAAAGACCATATGAAAAAATGGAAATGTATGGTCCAGAGAACTTATCAAATGCTGAATTATTGGCAATAATAATAAAAACTGGAACGAAAGAAGAAACGTCTATATCAGTAGCTCAAAGAATATTAAATATAAATGAGAATATAGATAAGAAAAATTTAAGATTTTTGCAAGAACTTTCAATAGAAGAATTTATGAAAATCAAAGGAATAGGAAGAGTTAAAGCGATACAATTAAAAGCAATAGGTGAATTAACAAAAAGAATTTCCACTCCAATAAATAAAACAAAAATAAAGATATGCAATTCTATTGACGTAGCAAATTTTTTAATGGAAGAACTACGATATGAAAAAAGAGAATTAGCTAAAGTTATTATATTAAACAATAAAAATGTTGTGCAAAGAGTAATAAACGTATCCTTAGGAGGTAGTAATTTTGCATGCATAGAGCCAAAGGAAGTTTTGACTGAAGCTATAAAAATGCAGGCACCAAAGATAATTCTTGTTCATAATCATCCAAGTGGAGATTCAACTCCAAGTGAAGGAGATTTTTTAGTAACGGATAGAGTATATGAGGCAGCAAGTATTATGGGAATTGAACTTTTAGACCATATAGTAATAGGTGATGGAACATTTGAAAGTATATTAACAAATAAGAAAGGTGAAGAAAGATGAAATTTTTTAATCTAAAAGGAAAAGACATAGGAATTGATTTAGGTACTGCAAATACTTTAGTAACATTAAAAGGAAAAGGAGTTATATTAAAAGAACCTTCAGTGGTTGCAATTGATAGAAGAAATGGAGCTATACTTGCTACAGGGTTTGAAGCAAAAGAGATGCTTGGGAGAACTCCTGAACAAATAAAAGCAGTAAGGCCATTAAAGGATGGAGTTATTGCAGATTTTACCGCAACACAACTTATGCTTAAAAACATAGTTTCTAAAGTATGCCAAAGATATAATGCAGGAAGACCAAGGGTAGTAGTAGGTGTTCCATCAGGAATTACAGAAGTTGAGGAAAGAGCAGTTGAAGAATCTGTTTTAAGAGCTGGTGCAAAGGAAGTGTATTTAATTGAAGAACCAATGGCGGCTGCAATTGGAGCTAATTTAGATGTAGCAGAACCTACGGGTAATATTATAGTTGATATTGGTGGAGGAACAACAGAGGTTGCTGTTATTTCTTTAGGTGGAATTGTTGTAAGTAATTCTTTAAGAACAGCAGGTGACGAATTAGACGAAGATATAATAAATTATATAAAAAGAGAAATGGGACTGGCTATTGGTGAAACAACAGCTGAAGAAATAAAAAAAGAAATTGGTTGTGCATTACCTTTAATGACAGAAATGTCTATGGAAGTAAAAGGTAGAGATTTAACTAATGGATTACCAAGAAATGTTGTAATAACTTCAGCTCAAGTAGAAGAAGCTATTAGGGATTCTGTAAATGAAATAATTGATATAGTAAAAATAACTTTAGAGAAAACTCCACCAGAACTTGCTTCAGACATTGTAGAAAAGGGAATTGTTTTAGCAGGTGGAGGAGCATTGATAAAAAATATTGACAAGCTACTTAGTCAAAGAACAGGAATGCCAGTATATATAGCTGAAAATCCATTAGAATGTGTTGTTAAGGGAACTGGAAAAACATTAGAAGATTTAGAAAATTTAAAGGCAGTTTTAATAAATGCACGTAAAAGAAGATAAAAAGAAAGGATTTTAGTATAAATGTATAGAAGTAAAAAAAGTGGTAAAATAGGAATATTTATAACCATAATAATACTTATACTTCTTATTGTTTTAACTAATATAGATGCTTCTAAATTTTCTAAAGGAGAAAATATTTTTAATAAAATAGTTATGCCAATTCAAAATGGATTAGTATATTTAAAAAATAAAATTGCTGGAAACACATCATTTTTTAATAATGTTGACAAATTACAGGAAGAAAATGATGGGTTGAAGGAAAAAAACAGAGAATTAGAAGAACAGTTAAGGGAATTAGAGATTATCAAAGCAGAAAATGCTACATTGAGAGAATATGTAAATATGGCAGATAAATATTCAGATTACAAAACGGTTCCAGGATATATTATTGATAAGGATATAAGCAATCTGTCGGAGACTTTAGTTATAAACGTTGGGATTAAAGATGGAGTTAAAGCTAATATGCCTGTAATATCTTCTGAGGGGCTAGTGGGGTATGTAATATCATCAACAAATAATACTGCTAAAGTTAAGCCTATAATTGATATTTCAAGTAGTGTCAGTGCTACTTTAGAAACTTCAAGAGATAATGTAATGGTTAAAGGAATTTTAGGTAGTAGCTCAAAACTTAAGGTTACTTATGTGTCTCCAGAAACAGAACTAGTTTTAGGGGATATTATAGAGACTTCAGGAATTGGTGGCATATATCCTAAAGGAATATTGATAGGTGAAATAAAGGAAATAAAAGAATCTAGTAATATAATTGATAGATATGCAATAATAGAGACGTCAGTGGATTTTGCAAATTTAGAAACTGTTTTAGTAATAACAGAATAAAAAAATGTAGGGGCGACCAATGTTAGCTCCTACTTTTTCATTGATATGTTACGGGTTGCCTAAGGACGCCAACCCTTACAATTTAATTTGAATTTACGCGTAGGGGCAGACGACCACGACTAACCAATGACCGAAGGTCACTTTTGTTCTATAATGAGATATTTATTTTAATCTTTTATTTTTTGATACATTGAAATATCATTTTCTTCTTCTTGCTCTTCGATTTCAAAAGAAGTTTTATCATCAATAGTTTGCTGTTTTGTTCTTAAATTAACAAATGAATATAAATTTTCAATATTGTCGATATCGTATTCTGTTAATTGATAAGGGTCAATATTTTCTGAATTAATTTCAGAAGTTTCTGAGTATGTAATTTCTAAATTTGATTCAGAAGAATCTTCTTCTAGTTCATAACTGTAAGTAATTTTTGGCTGAATAACAGTATTATTTTCATTTCTAAGATTCGAATCGGAAATTTCTTCTATTTTCTTGCTAAGTGTTTCTGAAACTGTTAAAGGAATCTCTATAGCAGAATCAGAAATTTCTTCATAAGAAGCAGTTATTTCAAAAGAATCTCTTTTTTTACTTCTATTTTCTGTTTTTTCGATACTAGTATCTATTGTAATTTCTTCAGAATCTTCTTCGAATTCAGCTGGCATTTTTTTAGAGTTATCAGCAGAGGTGTCTATAATAGTGGCTGAAGAAGTGAATTGTTCTTCGGCAAATTCTATATCTGGAAGAATATTAGAAATTTCAACTTGAATTTCAGGAGAAATTTCTTGAGGGATATTTGATTTTGAATCTGAACTTTCAGTTTCAATACATCCATTAGAAACATCTTCAATTATTATTTCAGTTGAATTTTTTTCTTCAGAATAAGTAACTGAAATAATAGAATTATCTTCAGCTTTAATTATTTTATCAGTATCTTCATCTGTTTTTGTTATTTCAGATAGAATTTCATTCTCTTGATAATGCACAAAAGTATCTACAATAAATCCCTTTTTAGTTGTTGATAAATCATTTCCACATAGTAATATACCAAAGTAATTTATAACAGTGTCTTTAACTAAATTTTTTATATCTTTAGTTTTTAAATTTTTATTATTGTAGAATGTAGGAATAGAATATTGTTTGTTTAAACTTAAACCAAATTCTGCAGGAATTAATGTACTAATTGCCTGCCTATAAGGTTCAGAAAAAGAAACATTGCGATAAATATAAATCCATTCTAATAAATTTTTAAAGTTACTAGAATTTTTATCCATAATATTTTTCAAATCATTTACAGCATGAGCCTGAGTTGGACTCATAAATAAAAAACCGGGAATAAGTGTAACTAAATATTCTGAATTTTCAGTTTCTGGTTGTTTTATTAATGAAAATGCTTTATCTGTTAAATCACGAACTTCTTTTTTGTATACTTCATGAAAGGCATTTTCAGGATATTTATTCATCCAAGTTTTAATCTGAGAATCATTTTCGAATCCACCAGAGTGACTAGCGCGGTCAATCATGTTTTTTAACTCTGATATAGCATCTTCAGGGCCAACACCTTCATCTATAGCTGCTTTTAAGTTATCTATTTTTTTATTATATTTCCACCCAAATTTGATTTTTCTACTTCTACCTATTTCATTTTTCCATTTCTCATATTTCTTCTTTGCTTTTTCAAGCTCACTAGTAGTTTTAGCAGTTAAAACTAATTTTTTTATATCTTGTAATTTTTGATATGCATCTTCAGTAGCTTGAATTTCACGCTGTCTTTGAGCAAGTAATTCTTTTCTTTTTTTGATTTCAAGAATTCTTTGTTGTGCGCTAGCTTTAAGAATATCGAAAGATTGCCTATTTGAAACACGTAAATCTGAGTAAAATTTTCTTTCAAAATCGGAAATTAAGGATTCCATTTTATCAATATCGAGATTATTGGCCGCTTCGTTTAAAGCAGATTCAAGATTGTCTAATAATTCAATTTCTTTACTGTATCGAAGTTTGTAATTTTGATTGAATGCTTGTTCATTATTTGTAGCCATAAATAACCTCCTTATTTACAAATATTACTACATATATTATAGCATATTTCAGCGAAAAGTAAAGAATTTTGACAAATTAGGATGGTAAGAAAAATAAAAGTATGATAGAATATAAATGATTTGAAAGAATATAAAGAAAAGCTACTTATAAATATTAATAAAAGAGGTGTAAAAATGAATAAAAGAAATGAAACAAGACCAATAAACGTAGGAAATTTACAAATAGGTGGACAAAATAAAGTTGTAATACAATCGATGACTAATACAAAAACAAAAGACATTGACAGTACGGTATCACAGATTTTGGATTTAGAGAAAGCAGGATGTGAAATTGTTAGGGTTGCATGTTTGGATGTAGAAGATGCAAATGCAATAGAAGAAATAAAAAAACAAATACATATTCCAATAGTATCAGATATACATTTTGATTATAGAATAGCATTGGCTGCTGCCAAAGCAGGAGTAAATAAAATAAGAATAAATCCGGGTAACATTGGAAGTGAAGAGAGAGTTAAAGCAGTAGTTGATATTTGTAAGGAAAAGCAAATTCCAATTCGAATAGGGGTTAATAGTGGTTCTTTACAAAGAGATATTTTAGAAAGAGATGGAAAGCCAACAGCTAAAGGTATGGTTGAAAGCGGATTAAGACATATTGAAATCTTAGAAAAATTTGATTTTCATGATATTGCATTATCATTAAAGGCATCAGATTTAAATTTATGTATAGAGGCTTATGAGGAAGCTGCTAAGACAATAAAATATCCATTACATTTAGGAGTTACTCATGCAGGAACAGCATTTAGTGGAACAATCAGTTCTAGCATAGGATTAGGAACATTATTAAGACAAGGAATTGGAGATACAATGAGAGTTTCGTTATCAGCAAATCCGGTACAAGAAATAAAAGTAGCTAAAGAAATTTTGAAAAATTGTAATTTATATAGTGATTCACCAACACTTATAGCATGTCCAACATGTGGAAGAATACAGTATGATTTAATACCAATAGCAAATGAGATAGAGGATTTCTTACAAACAATAAAAGGAAATATAACTGTTGCTGTAATGGGATGTGGAGTAAATGGACCAAATGAAGCAAAACATGCAGATATCGGAATTGCAGGTGGAATCAAAGAAGGATTGTTATTTAAAAAAGGAGAAATCATAAAAAAAGTTAAACAAGAGGATATGGTAAAGGTTTTAAAAGAAGAAATTTTGAAAATGGTTAAATAATAAAGAATTTGGTAATTGGTGTTTGGACTTTGGTAATATAGGGAAGCCTAAGAAGAATTTTCATATATATCCAACTACCAATTACTAAATTCCAAATACATAATAGGAGATTTTTATGGAGTTATTAATTGGTAAAACTGCGGGTTTTTGTTTTGGTGTTGAAAGAGCTGTAGAAGGAGCAAGAGCAGAATTAAAAAAGAAAAAGGAAATTTTTTGTTTAGGAGAAATAGTTCATAATAATGAAGTGATTAAAGAACTAGAGAAACAAGGATTAAAGTTTATTGATAATATAAATGATGGAAAAAACAAAGTAATAATAAGAGCACATGGGATAGAAAAAAATATTTATAAAAAAGCAAAAGAAAAGGGCATTGAATTAATAGATTTGACATGCCCTAAAGTTTTAAAAATTCATAAAATAGTACAGGAATATGCTGAAAAAGGATTCTATATATTTTTGATTGGAAAAAAAGAACACCCAGAAACAGTAGGAACAGTTAGTTATTGTGGAGAAAATGTTTATATTATAGAAAATAGTGAAACTGTAGATAACGCGATTGAAAATTTTAAGAGTAAAAAAACTGATAAAGTATTGGTAATATGCCAAACTACTTTTAGTTTAGCAGAATATCAAAAAATAATAAGAAATATAATTTCTAAAACAGATGATAGTATTGAAATAGAAATAAAAAATACAATTTGCAGTGCAACTAAGTTAAGACAAGAAGAAACTATAGAGCTCGCAAGTAAAGTAGATGCAATGATAATTATAGGGGGAAAGAATAGCTCTAATACTAATAAATTATATGAAATATCAAAAAAAATTACAGAAACATTTATTGTAGAAAATAAAGATGAAATTAGTTTTGAACAAATGAAAAAATATAAAAAGGTAGGAATTATGGCAGGAGCATCAACTCCCAAAAAAAGTGTTCAAGAAGTTGTTGAAATTTTGCAAACTATATGATAAAATTATAATGATAATTATGTGAAGAAAGGAGATAGTATGAACCAAATTCTAGTTTCTGAAAAAATATACGTAACACCAGAGATAAAAAGAAAAAGAAAATTTTTCAAAATAGAATTTATCTTATCAATATTTGCTTTGGTTATATTATCTTCTTATTATATATACGCTGAGTATGATAGAAATAAAAATGAAGCTGTATCTCAAGAAATTTTAAATTCAATAGAATTTGAAGCAGTGCAACCTACTACAACTACTGTATTAAATATGGATAGTGAAATTGTAGAAATGGAAGAAGAATATATTAGAGTTACATTAAATTCTGCATTAAATTCTAGTGATCAAATTTCAATTATTACTAAAGTAGATAGTGCAGAAGTTCCTTCAGAACAACGTTCAGTAGCATCAGATGGAACAGAGTATTCTACAATAGGTGTTATAAAAATTCCAAAGATAGGAGTTAATTATCCAATACTTTCTACAACGACAGTAGAATTATTAAAAATATCTCCATGTAAATTCTGGGGTTCTAATCCAAATGAAGTAGGGAATTTTTGTATAGTAGGACATAATTATAGGAACTCATTATTCTTTAGTAAAGTGCCTACACTAGAAGTTGGAGATATAATTCAAATTATAGATTTATCAGGAACAATAGTGGAATATTCTATATATGATAAATATGTTGTTGACCCTGATAATGTGGCTTGTACAAGTCAGCTAACAGATGGAAGAAGAGAAGTAACAATTATAACATGTACAAATGACAGTAAGCAAAGAGTTGTAATAAAAGCAACGGAAAAGAGATAAATTATAAAAGCCAAGGTAATTTTTAATTAACCTTGGCTTTTGGTTTATACGAATTTATAAATTGTTGTTGTATGATATTTTTCTCCTGCTTTTATAAAAGGTGATTCGAAATTTTCTTGGTTAACGCTATCAGGAAGAAAACCAGTTTCTAAACATATTCCACTACGATTTTTATATAAGCAATTTTCTTTTCCAATTACTTTATTATTTTCTATAAAATTTCCTGCATAGAATTGAACACCTAAGCAATCAGAATATACTTCCATAATTCTACCACTATTTTTATCAGAAAGAATAGCGATTTTTTCTATAGAGGAAGAAGCTTTATTAATAACATAACTATGGTCATATCCACCTGTTAATTTTAATTGCTCAAAGGATTTATTTATATCTAAACCAATTTCTTTAGCTATTCTAAAGTCCATAGGCGTATTTTTAACATCTACTAATTCACCTGTAGGAATAAGTTCGTCATCAACAGCTACGAATTTATCAGAGTTTATATAAAGCATTTGTTTCATCGCAGTTCCGTGAATTATGACCTGCAAGATTAAAATAACTATGATTAGTCATATTTGCTACTGTATCCTTATCAGAAATTCCATTATATTCAATTTTTAAGCTATTATCATTTGTTAAAGTATAAGTAACAGTTATTTTAAATTCACCAGGGAATCCTTGGTCACCGTCAGGACTAAGTAAACTAAAAGAAATAGAATTATTTTTTTCGTCTATTTTATAATCCCAGGTTCTTTTATTATATGGATTAAAGCCACTATGTAAATTGTTTTTATTTCTTTCATTTTTATCTAAATTATATATTGAATCATTTAATTTAAAGCTTGCATTTTTTACTCTATTACTATTTCTACCAACAGTTGAACCGAAATAACAACAGTCATTAGTAGAATACTTTTCTAGTGAGTCGAATCCTAAAACTACATCATCTAGTTTGCCATTTTTATCTGGTACAAATAAAGAAACTAAAACAGCACCATAATTAGTGAATTTAGCTATTAAACCTTTAGAATTTGTTATAGTGAATAATTTGTTTTCAGAGTTTCCAAAATCAGATATTTCAATACTCATATAAACACCTCCATAATTTAAAATAAGTATATTATAATAAATAGAAAAATGCAATACATCAATTTGACATAAAGTAGAAAAATGTAGTATAATTAAAAGTACAAAAAAATTTGAAGGGAGCAAATCCACATGAAACAGAAGATGCTTACAGTATCTGTTTGTCAGATGATGGAAATATTAAAATCAAGAAAAATTCCAACAAATGATATCCAGATAGTTATTAAGCGGATGCAGTTTTATAACGCTTTAAATTCAGGCGAAGGAGAGTCGAATTCACTTCCATTTGATGATATGAAATTAAGTGTAGGTGTAAAAAACATTCTTGAGAGGGCTGGTATATATACAGAAGAACAACTCAAGAACTTTGTAAAAACAAAAGGAATAAAAAGGCTTAAGGATTTACGAAATCTGGGGCCAATTCGATTCAATGAACTGGAAAATGCATTCCCTTGGCTAAAGGATTTTTAGTCAGCAAGGTGCCCGACTTTACGTCGGGCTCTTTTTTTTATGTAATAGGAATGTTTTACTCTCCTATTAGATAAAAATGCTATATTGGCTATTTCTTGTTTGAAAATTATATAAATTTTTATTACAAATTAAAAAACATATGATATAATTTTTAAGATAGGAGAAAAGGTATGGGAAAGAAAAAATATAATAAAAAACAAATTAAGATAATATTAAGCATAATAGCATTAGTAATTGTTGGTATAGCTAGCTATTTCAATATAGATATTGAAAAAATTTTTAGTAATGAAGAAAATAAATATAAAATTTCATATTCAACTTCATTCGATTTATCAACTATACCAGAATATGATGGAATAAATGCGTATGTTGTTTTAAATGATAATGAACCAGATTTTGATGAAAGATATTTTTTATCAGAAGTATTTGAAGAATATAGTGAGTTAGATTATTTGAATAGATGTGGTCCTGCTTTTGCAAATATAGGTATAGAAATAATGCCAACGGAAGAACGTGGAGAAATTGGCAGAGTAAAACCTTCAGGATGGCAAACTATAAAGTATGATAATGTAGATGGTAAGTATTTATATAATCGTTGCCATTTAATAGGATATCAATTAACAGGTGAAAATGCTAATGAAAAGAATTTGATTACAGGAACAAGATATATGAATGTACAAGGTATGTTACCATTTGAAAATATGGTAGCTGATTATATAGATGAAACAGAAAATCATGTTTTATATAGAGTTACACCAATTTTTGAAGGAGAAAATCTTCTTGCAAATGGAGTTCAAATAGAGGCCAAATCAGTTGAAGATAATGGTGACGGAATATGTTTTAATGTTTATGTGTATAATGTTCAACCAGGAATAATAATTAATTATAGCAATGGAAACAATAAATTATCAATTTAGAATTATATCTGTATACAATTTAATAAATAATATTGCTGTGTAGGGGTCGCCGCCCTTACCCCAAGGGCATGTAATATCCGTAACCTCATTTCATTCGGACGGCTATTCGACGGTGACCCGTTATCTAAAATTTATAAATTTTTTTTAATTTTTATCAATGTATATTTCTATACAAAAAATCACAAACAAAAATTTAATAAAAAAGGAGATGGTCTAATGGATTTAGGCTTTTTTAGAAATGTAGAAAAAGGCTTAGGAGGTGTAAAGGAATTTTTAAAAGAACTATCAAATTATTTGGAAGATGATATAAGTATTATTGAAAAAATAAAAAAAGAAAATAAAGTAAATTTAGCTTCTTCAATAGAAATGAAGAAAACGAGAAACGAATTACTAGTAGAATATTCAAAAAATCAAGAAGAACTTTATTATGTACTATCAAAATCTGATAAGACAAATAGATATTCTATTTTAAAAATAAGTCCAAAAGGGGAGATAGAAAAAATGCAAGTTAATGGAGAAAATTTATCAGAAAATATAAGAGTTGATAGCATTATAAAATTAAATAATGAAAAATTTATAGTTAATCAAAAATTAACACAAAATTTTAAAGAAAAATTTACAAAAGAAGCAAACAAAATATTAAACAAACAAAACAAAATGTTAGATAATATTAGAAGAGAAGGAGCATTTTATTATGTTATTGATGGAAATCCTAATAGAATATTTTTAACTATGTTTAATAGTAATAAAGTGTTTGAGGAAGTAAATTTTCCAGATGAATTAAGAAATAAAATAAGTGAAGGAGTTATATTAAAATACGAAAGAGGAACATATCATATTGATGAAAAAAAGACCGAAGAGAATTTTGAAGGAAAGCTAAGTATAGATTGAAAAAACAAACAACACCAAACTTGAATTATGTAAAGCTTTGTGATATAATAATGCTTATGAAAGATGGTGAAACTTTATGAAAAATAAAATAATAAGTACATTAATTTTAGCAGCACAACTGGCTGATGATATGAAAGATATTAATAAAAGAGTTATTGGAGAAAAATCTGATGTTGTAACACAAGGAGATATTGAGATTGGTAATTTAATGATAAGAGAGTTATTAGGACAAACATCTAATATCATTGTTGAGAGTGAAGAACAAGGAAAACAAAGAAATTTTCAAGAAGGTGAAGAAGATTATTATATTGTTATAGACGACATAGATGGAACTAATAATTTAAGAGTAGGAAATGGATTATTACCATATGGCTCAATAATAGTGATTTTTGATGGTAAAAATAAATCACGGAGATAATTATAAATTTTCACATTATAGCCATGCGGCATATATTGATTATTCTACAAGAAGAATTTTTTTTACTGAGAAAGGACTTGGAAGAGTAGAAGAGTATACATTACAAGGGGAACTAGTAAAAAGTTCTCAAGATAATATTAATGATAATACAAATTTAACTTTAACATTAGCTACAGATTATGTATGTAATAACAAAAAAGGTACAGGATATGCCAAAAACGTAGATAAAGATATTAGAATCTTACCATCAATTTTTGAGGAAGTAGAAAAAAAATATGTTATGTTGGATTGTGGATGTAGTGGATTTGATTATTCTATGGTAGGTATGAGGGTAAGAGATGGATATTTAGCTAAACGGAAAAAAGATGCATGAACTTCCTTTATTATATGCTTTTTCAAATGAAAATGGATTAATAATGTGTGATTTTGAAGGTAATTCATTTGCAACAAAAGAATATGACTTTAATGGTACAAATGCTGAGGTAATAGTTGGAGAACATCAATTAGTTGGAGATATAATTAGTTTAATTAATAAGCAGAAGAAAGTTAATTCAGCAATAATGGATTTAATTAAAGCGCATAGAAACGAACTTGGTAAAAAAAATCATAGAAGTCGCTAAATTAAATATGAAAAAATATAATGTAACAAAAATTTATAAATCTTCATAAAATATAAATAGTAAATATTTTATGGAGGTTTTTTTATGGCTAAGATATTAGTTTTTAATAATGATTCAGATAGAATGGAAACATATTATAGAGGCGAAAATGAAGCGATGCCGTATAATGCAAATAGAACTTTGACAGTAGGAGAATTTAGAGGTTCAAGTGGAAGTCCAACTTTATGGACAACAAAAAGGGCGATGCAAAGTTTTAATACAACAAGAAATTTATTTGGAGGCCCTATACCAGTTGGATTTGCTTTCAAAAGACCATGGGAAGGTGGACATGGAACACAAAGTCAGCACTATGCAGGAGTCGCATTTGACGCTGGGCAAGCATTAAGTAATAGTGAAAGAAATAGATTAAGAAATACAGCGGTAAATTCTCGGAGTTTGGAGCTATGTAGAACCAGCATATCTTACACCTACATGGGTTCATTTTGATAAAAGATTTGGGAGACCAGCTTGTGGAACTGCAGGATACCCGCTAATTAGAAGAGGAAGTATAAGCACATATGTACTAATAGCACAAGATGACTTAAATACTTTAGGATATAATACAGGTGGGTTAGATGGAATATTTGGGGCAAGAACACAAGAAGCGGTAAGAAATTATCAACGTTCAAGAGGATTATCAGCAGATGGAATAGTAGGTTGCAATACTTGGCGTTCACTACAAGAAGATGTGGTTGGAACAGGAAGAACAAGTACAACAATTGATTAAAATAATAGACAAATAGTAAAAAAAGGTATATTATAAATATATCTTTTTTTCATATATAGGAGGAAAAATGAAAATACATATTGTTATGGTAGAACCAGAAATACCACAAAATACAGGAAATATTGCAAGAACATGTGCAATAATAGGAGCGAAAATGCATTTAGTAAAACCTTTAGGGTTTGATATATCAGATAAATATTTAAAAAGGGCTGGTTTAGATTATTGGGACAAACTAGATATGGAAATTCATGAGTCTTTTGAGGAATTTTTGAATAAATATACACCAAAGGAAAATAATATGTTTTTTGCAACAACAAAAGGTCAACACTGTTATTCCGATGTAAAGTACAATGAATTTGATGAAATATTTATATTATTTGGAAAAGAAACTAAGGGCTTACCAGAAGATATATTACAAGAAAATTTAGAAAAAACAATAAGAATTCCTATGAGAGAAAATTTTAGGTCACTAAATTTATCAAATTCAGTAGCAATAGTAGCATATGAAATATTAAGACAAACGAATTTTGAAAATCTACAAGAGACAAGCAATTATTTTATAAATGAATAGGTTATAAAATAATGTAGGGGCGGCTAGTAGCCGTCCGTAGGTATAAATAATTAAATACAAACACCAATTTCTTGACATTTTAATAAAAAAATAATAATATATTTATCTAATAAATTTAGAAGTAGATTATATTTTGGAGGAAAATATATGATTCATGATATTCTTCATGTTTTAGAACATACATTATTAGATTCATTGAAAATATTACCATTTTTATTTTTAACTTATCTAGTAATGGAATACTTAGAACATAAAATGAATAATAAAACGAAAAAAATAGTTGAAAGAGCTGGAAATTATGGACCATTATTAGGGGGACTATTAGGAGCTGTTCCTCAATGTGGATTTTCAGTGTCAGCAACAAATTTATATGCGGGAAGAATTATTACTTTAGGGACTTTAATTGCAATTTATCTTTCTACATCTGATGAAATGTTGCCATTATTAATTTCTAATGGAATGAGCATAGGTTTAATAATAAAAATCTTAAGTATAAAAGTTTTAATAGGAATTATTGCAGGTTTTGCAATTGATTTTTGCATAAGACTATTAAAGAAGAAAAAGGAAGAAGCTAAAATAGAAAGTCTTTGTGAACATGAGCATTGCCACTGCGAAAATGGAATATTAAAATCAGCTATAAAACACACTTTAAGTGTTATGCTTTATATTGTAATTTTCTCATTAATTTTAAATATAGTAATTGAACTAATTGGAGAAGATAATATTGCTGGTTTAATACTTAACAAATCATTTTTGGGACCAATAATTGTAGGATTAGTTGGGCTAATACCAAATTGTGCTTCATCTGTAATTATAACAGAATTATATATTAGTGGAGTTATAAATTTAGCAACTATGCTCGCAGGACTTTTAGTAAATTCAGGTATAAGTTTAGTAGTTCTATTTAGAGTAAATAAAAATATAAAAGAGAATATAAAAATTATTGGAATCTTATATGCAATAGGAGTAATTTCAGGTATAGTTTTAGATTTTTTTCTAAAAATATAATATAGAGGTATTTATATATATAAAGGTGAAAATAAATATATGTTGTAGGGGCGAACAGTGTTCGCCCGCCTTCGAAGCACGGGAGAATGAAGTTCTCTCCTACATAATTAATTTTAATATAATTTAATTTAAATATATACACTTGAAATTTTACATAAAATATTATAAAATATCTCAAAACAACGTAAAGGAGATTTAAGTGAAAAAAACTTTTGCGATAATAACAATATTTATAATATTTTTCTGTTTATATTTTTTTCAGTCAAGAGTATTTAGTACTTTTACAATAGCAGGAGTAGAACCAAATTTATTTATAATTCTAGCTCTTTTTTTAGGATTATATTTAAATAAATTATATACTCCTTTTATTTGTGTATTTCTAGGATTACTTTTAGATTTCTTTTATTCAGATATAATTGGAATAAATGCGATAATGTTATTAATAGCTTCAATAGGAGGAATACTTTTTGTTAAAAATTTTTCAAAAGAAAGTAGAATTACAATTACAATAATATCAATTGCAATGACGTTTATTTGTGAAATTATAGTATATATTTTAAGAATAATTATATTGAACGCAAATATTGAGATATTGGCATTTTTAAAAATAGTATCTATAGAAATAATTTATAATGCAATATTAATAATTATTTTATATCCACTAATACAAAAATTTGGCAACAGGATTGAAAATAGATTTACAGAAGATAAGATTTTAACAAAGTATTTCTAACAAAGGTGGGTGAAAAAAATAGACGAAAGGAATGTAAGATTTAATATATTAATAGTTCTTGTGTATTTAATAGGAATAATTTTAATTCTACAATTATTTAATCTTCAAATAATCCACGGAGAAGAATATTTAGAAACATCAAGTACAAGGCTTACAAGAGAAACAAGAATAACAGCTGCAAGAGGAAATATAACTGATAGAAATGGCAATATAATAGCTGGAACTGTAACTAATTATGAATTACAGTTATATAAAAGTAAAATCTCCACAGAAACATTAAATAATACGCTTTTAAATATTATAAATATTTTAGAAAAAAACCAGGATAAATACAGAGATTCATTTCCTATAGAAAAAGAAAATTTTAAATTTACTTTTTCTTCTGAAGAAAAGTTGAATAATTGGTTAGAAGAAAATGAATTGGAAAAAGGTTTAACTGAAGAAGAAGTAATAAATAAATTTAAAGAGAAATATGAAATTCAAAGTGATGATAAAAATACAATTAGAAAAATTATTGGTATAAGATATGGAATTGAAAAAGATGGTTATAGTACTATGAAAGCTTATACTATATCTAATAGTATTAGTGTTGAGAGCGTTGCTGAAATAGAAGAAAAAAATGCAAGTTTTCCAGGAATTTCAATAGAAACGACTGCTAAAAGGAAATATCAATTGGGTAGCTTAGCATCACATATTATAGGATATGTAGGAAAAATAAACGAAGAAGAGTATAAAAAAAATGAAGGGTATTCAATACATGATTATATAGGGAAAACAGGAGTTGAATATGCTTTTGAAAAATATTTAAAAGGAGAAGATGGACTAAAACAAATAGATATGTCTGTTGATGGGACAACAACAGCAGAATATGTAACTAAGGAGGCGTTAGCAGGAAATGATGTTGCACTTACAATAGACTCAAAATTACAGGAAGCTGCTGAGAAATCATTAAAAGAAAATTTAGAGAAAATAAATAATGGCGGATTTGGAAAAGCTTACGAAGCTAATGCAGGAAGTGTAGTTGTTTTAGATGTGAAAACAGGAGAAGTTTTAGCAATGTGTAGTTATCCTGATTATGAACCGGAATTATTCTTGGATGGTATAAGTAGTTCTAAATGGGAGGAATATACATCAGGAGAAAGTGCTCTGATAAATAGAACTCTGCAAAGTGCATATGCGCCGGGGTCAATTTTTAAAATGGTATCTGCTGTAGCAGGGCTAGAAACAAATAATATTACAATAGAAGAACAAATAAATGATACAGGTATTTATCATGCAGGTGGAGGATATAATCCGAAATGTTGGTATTATACTGATTATGGAAGAGGTCATGGATATGTAAATGTATCAGAAGCTATAAAACATTCTTGTAATTACTATTTTTATGAAGTTAGTAATAGAATGGGTGTGGAGGAACTCGAAAGGTATGCAACTTATTTTGGATTAGGTCAAAAAACAAATATTGAATTGCCAGGTGAAGTACAAGGAACTCTAGCTGGAAAAACATTATATAATAAAACAGGGCAAACATGGTATCCAGGCAATACTTTATCTGCTATTATTGGACAAGGCGAAAATAACTTTACTCCAATTCAACTAGCTAAATATATAGCGATGCTTGTAAATGGCGGAAAAGATATAGATGTAACAATAGTCAAGGAAATTACAAAAAATAATGGAAGAAAAATAAATACAGAAGATATAGACGATTATATAAATGAGAGATTAGGAATTAAAGAAAAAGAAGTTAAGGATTTGAAAATAAAGGAAGAAAATTTAAATGCAATATTAGAAGGAATGAAATCTGTTACAACAGAAACTGGAGGAACAGCATATTCAGTATTTAAAGATTTTGAAATTGAAATAGGTGGGAAAACTGGTTCATCAGAAGCTGGTAAAAAAACAAATGCATGGTTTGCAGGATTTGCACCATATAACGAGCCTGAAATTGCAATAATAGTTTCAGTTGAAAATGGGGGACATGGATATTATACAGCAGAAGTTGCTAGAGAAATCATGGAAGCATATTTTGGAATATCGGAAGAAATAAATGAGAATAGAACAATATATTAATGTAATATAGAAATATAAGGAGGAAGACAAATTGAGAAATCCAGTAGGAATAAGTATGAAAAAAGATACGATAATGATTAGAATAAGTGAAGGGGCTGAATATAAAGAGATAATCGAATGTTTAAATAAAAAAATACCAGCTCTAAAAAAATTATACAAAGAAGAAAAAAATCCAATCAAAGTTACAGGAAAAATACTAAAAAATAAAGAAATTGAAGAGATAAAAATGATTATAAAAAACGAAATTAATGTTGATATAGAATTCGAGAGCCCAAATGAATTAGGTTTACATGGAATAAAAAAAGCATTCGAACAAGAAATAAAAAATTCTGATACTAAATTTTATAAAGGTAGTGTTAGGTCAGGACAGAAAATCGAATTTGAAGGAAGCTTAGTTGTATTAGGAGATGTCAATGGAGGAGCAGAAGTAATCGCGGGAGAAAATATTGTTGTTTTAGGAGCATTAAGAGGATTAGCTCATGCAGGAGCAAAAGGAAATAAAATGGCTATAATTGCTACAAATAAATTAGAATGTCCACAAATAAGAATAGCAAACATTGTAAAAGAAATAGAAAAAGAAGAAGTAGAAAACAACACATATAAATATGTATTTGTTGATAAAGACGAGATTATATTAGAATAGAGTAAGGACTTTTAGGGACAGGTCAAAAAATCATCTTAACAAAAGAATTTTTTTAAGATAATTTTTTGACCTGTCCCTAAAAGTCTTTTTAAGATAGTAACAACATAATTAAACACATAAATAATAACTGGTCTTGAACACCTTCATTGTATAAGAAAAAAAGAAGACAAATTATTAAAATATCATCTGTTCCAAGTTTTATACCGAAAATCTCAATGCCGTCGAAACTAGAGTTGAGAAGAGGTAAACTAAAGTTCTCCATCATTTTTCTTGTCACCACCCATAAAAGGAAATACTTCTAAAATTTTGCTCATGTTTAATAGCTGTATGTATTGGTCGACTTTGCCTTGTCTACTTTCTTTTAAATAAGGCTTTAGAGACAATAAAAGATTCGAACGAGGGTCTTCCCTTGAATTCATTTTTTCAATAATAGATTTCATTTTTAGAATATTTTCAAAGTCAATGTTATTTGAAGAAGATTGTTCTTTATGAGTTTCTTCCTCGGCAACGTTAGTATTATTTAGCATACCTAATAAATTATTAATCATATCAGGAGAAATAGAATTCTTATCAATATTAAATTTTTCAAATAGTTCGGAAAAATTATTATCGTTCAAAATATACCCTTTCTATAATTACTTTAAATTATTTTTATTAATTTCATTTATTATTTCATTTTTATTTTTTGTTTTTAATATTTCATTAGCCTTAGCAAGGCCTTGTTCTAAATCCTTTTTATCCATTTTTGATAGCATCTTTAACAAGTTAGCCATATCTAAGTTATTCAAAAAAATCACCTCTATAATAAAATATATGTACGTAGTAATATAATATGCGGAAAATATTATATGGTTACTGTTTGATGGTGAATTTTTTGATAAAATTTTTCCATTTCTATTGCACTTGAAAAATAAAAGTAGTATTATATTATGCGGAAGAGGTGTTGTATATGAGAAGTGTAGGAACAGTAGTAAGAGGAATAAGAACTCCTATAATTAAAGCAAATGATGATTTAGCAAGTATAGTAGTAGACTCGCTATTAAACGCAAAAGAAAATGAAAAATTTGAATTTAGAGATAAAGATGTTGTTGCAATAACTGAAGCGGTAGTTGCAATATCAGAAAACAATTATGCAACAGTAGATGATATAGCACAAGATATTAAAGCAAAATTTCCAAGTGGAGATATAGGACTATTAAATCCAATATTAAGTAGAAATAGATTTTCAATATTGCTAAAAGCAATTGCTAGAGGGTGTAAACATATAACAATACAATTAAGTTTCCCAAGTGATGAAGTTGGAAATGGAATTTTAGATGAAGATATCTTAGATGAGAATGGGTTAAATTTAGCAGATGTTATTACAGAACAAAAATATTCAGAACTATTTAAAGATTATCTACATCCATTTACAGGAATTAACATGGTAGATTTTTATAGAGAACTTGTAAAAGAAGAGAATTGCGAAGTTGATTTTGTATTTAGTAATGATATAAAAACAATTTTACAATACAGCAAAGATGTTTTAGTATGTAATATTCATACAAGAGCAAAAACAAAGAAAATTCTGAAAGCTGTTGGTGGACAAACTATATTAGGATTAGATGATATATTAAATGAATCTGTTAATGGAAGTGGATTTAATCCTATGTATGGACTTTTAGGTTCTAATAAAGCAACTGAGGAAAAAGTTAAATTGTTCCCAAAAGAAGGAGAAAAATTAGTAAATGCAATTCATGCTTCTTTAAAAGAAAAAACAGGTAAAAACATAGAAGTAATGGTTTATGGTGATGGAGGATTTAAAGACCCTGTAGGAGGAATTTGGGAATTAGCAGACCCAGTTGTATCACCAGCATATACAAAAGGATTAGAAGGAACACCTAACGAACTAAAATTAAAATATCTATCAGATAATAAATTTGATAGTTTACATGGAGACGAATTAAAACAAGCAATTGTAACAGAAATTAAAGGAAAAGATAAAGATTTAAAAGGAACAATGCAAACACAAGGAACTACACCAAGAAGATTAACAGATTTAATTGGTTCTTTATGTGATTTAACATCTGGAAGTGGAGATAAAGGAACACCAGTTGTATTTATACAAGGATATTTTGACAACTTAGCAAGTGAGTAAAAATTTTTTAAAGCCTATTTAATGTGAATAACATTAAATAGGCTTTTTAGTATAAATATATTAATTAAAAATATTGTAGGGGCAGGTCTTGACCTGCCCAGGGTCGGTCGAGACCGACCCCTACATTTTTTTTAAAATACAGTATAATAGAAATTTCAAGAGATTGGATTCACCTTTTTAATGTAAAGTACATAATATAGTACATAAAACATTAAAGAGGTGATTTTTTTTGGCGGGATATATAATTGAAGGTGGAAAAAAGTTAAGTGGAAGTTTAACGGTATCGGGATCTAAAAATGCATCATTGCCAATTATTGCAGGAACTATTTTAATAAATGGAATAACTACTTTATATAATGTTCCAGATATTAACGATATAAAAATAACATTAAAAATTTTAAGCTTTTTAGGGTGCAAAGTACATAAGAAAAATGGAAAAGTAACTATTGATACAAGAAGTATGCACAATCATGAAATTCCACATGATTTAATGAGACAAATGAGGTCTTCAGTTGTGCTAGCAGGAGCAATAATAGGTAGATTTAAGAATGCGGCTTTTTCATATCCAGGAGGATGTGATATTGGTGCTAGACCAATTGATTTACATTTAAAGGGATTTCAAAAATTAGGAATAAAAATTGAAGAAAACAGTGGAAATATTAGATGTCGATGTGATAAAATAATAAATGGGAAAATTAACTTAGATTTTCCATCAGTAGGAGCAACAGAAAATTTAATTTTAGCATCAGTTTTATCTGATGGAGAAACTATTATTTATAATGCAGCAATGGAACCAGAAATAGTAGATTTACAAAAATTTTTAAATAAAGCAGGAGCAAAAATTTCTGGTGCAGGAACAAGTGAAATAAGAATTATAGGAGTAAAAAAATTAAACGAAATAAAATATACCATAATGCCAGACAGGATTGAAGCAGGCACATTATTATGTGGAGTTGCTATAACAGGAGGATTTTTAGAATTAAAAAATGTAATACCAGAACACATAAGTCCGGTATTACATAAATTAGAAGAATGTGGTTGTAAAATACAAACAAGCAACCGAGTAATAACGTTAGAAGCACCTAAAAGATTACAAGCGGTTGATATAAAAACTACACCATATCCAGGCTTTCCAACAGATATGCAATCAGTTTTTTTATCAATACTAACAGTTGCTAAAGGAACTTCTTTAGTTATTGAAAATATATTCGAGAATAGATTTAAATATACCAATGAACTAAAAAGAATGGGTGCAAAAATTACTATAGAGGGCAAAACTGCAGTTATAAAAGGTACAAAAAAATTATACGGAGCTCAGGTTAAATCAACAGATTTAAGAGGTGGAGCAGCGCTCGTTATTGCGGCATTAAGTGCAAAAAGTATAACAAAAATTGATGATATAGAGCATATATTAAGAGGATATGAAAAATTAGATGTAAAACTTAATAGTATAGGGGCAGATATAAAATTATATAAATAAAATATATTTTGTAAGGAGATACGAATGCCAAAAAAAGCCAAGGGTGAAAAAATAGAACTTTTATATGATAATAAAAAAGTTAATAAAGTTAAAAGTAAAAAGAAGTTGACGAAAAAAACAAACAGGAAAATACCCAACAAAAAAGATAATATAATAAATTTAGATAATGAAATTATAATTGGACTTACACCGAAACAAGAAAATAGAAATAAAAATAATAAGAAAAAAAATATTCACCCAAGGAATAGTGAAAAAAATAATAATGTACAAAAGAAAAAAAATAATGTTAAAAAAGTAAAAAAGAAATCCACATTCAAGAAAAGAATTATAAAATGGACAACCATATCTTTATTATTAATAACAGCACTTGTTTTATTTATGCTATCAGATGTTTTTAACATTAAACAAATTTCAGTAGAAAATAACAGTAAAGTTTCATCAGAAGAAATTGTAAAATTATCGGGATTAATAATAGATGAAAATATGTTTAAAACATTAAATAAAAAAATAAAAGAAGGCATAAAAACAAATGCATATATAGATAATGTAAAAATTAACAAAAATTTAAATGGAACAGTGAATTTATATATTGAAGAACGAGTGACGAGTTATATGTTGCAATATGAAAATTATTATGCATACATAAATAGCCAAGGATATGTTTTAGAAATTTCTGATATAAAATTAGAAGTACCTATGATTGCAGGATACAAAACTTCACTAGAAAATATACAACCGGGTAATAGGTTGAATAGTGAAGATTTAGAAACACTTGGCACAATTATAAAAATAATGCAAGAAGCTAATTCTAAAGAAATTAGAGATAAAATAACTTATATAGATGTAACAAATGAAAATGATTATATAATCAAAATGGATAGTGAAGGAAAGACTATACATTTAGGAAATGAAAAAAATTTAACTGAAAAATTTTTATGGATAGTGGAGTTGTTAGCACAAAAGAAAAATGTAAAAGGTGAGATGTTTCTACAGGATTTAGGAAAAATATATTTTAGAGATGAAGTATAAATAAAAACTTTTATTTTAATACAAGGGGGATATTTAATTGAAAAAATATAATGCAGCTATAATTTTAGGTATTACATGTTTAATTTTAGTTCTAGCTATATGTATACAAATAAGAACAATTGAAGAAGCGAGCAATGTGGTAGGTTCTTCATTGAATGATAATAGTGAAATGAAGGACAAGGTTTTAGAAACTCAAGAAGACTATAAGCAAATTTATTCTGAACTTGAAAAATCAAACAAAAAACTAGAAAAAATTAGACAAATAGCTACGTCAAATAGTCAGGAAGATGAATTGTTAAAATTAGAGTTAGAAGATAATGACAGAGTACAAGGGCTAACAGATGTAAAGGGAAAAGGAATAATAATAAATTTAGATGATAATAGAGAAGTTGATGAAACAGAAGTACTAAATATAAGTTCATATTTGGTTCATGAAGAAGATTTGTTACAAATTATAAATGAACTTTTTAATGCAGGAGCAGATGCAATATCAATTAATAATCAAAGAGTTGTAAGCACTACAGCAATTTTGTGTGATGGTAATATAATAAGAGTAAATGGAGAAATTATAAGTGTTCCAATAACTATAAAGGCTATAGGATATCCAGAAAGTCTATACTATGCATTAATGAGACCACAAGGATATTTAGATGTAATGCAAAAAGATGGAGTAATAGTTAAAGTTGAAAAATCTGATGATATTACTATTTCAAAATATGAAGGTGTATATAACTATGACTATATTATAGGAGGTGACGAGTAATTGGAAAAAAGAAATAAAATTATTTTTTCTATAATATTAGGAGTAGTATGCTTTATTTTAACGATGGTTATTTTCTTACAATTCAAAACAATTAGCCAAACAGATATTATTTCAATAGAATCTATGAGAGAAGAGGAATTGAAACAAGAACTTTCTACATATAAAACAAAATACGATGAAGTTATAACAAAATTGGAAGAAAATAATAAAAAAATATTAGAATATGAAAAAAGCTTGTCATCAGAAGAAGAGGCTACAAATTTAATAAATAAAGAGTTGAAAGAATCTAACGATTTAATTGGAAAAAATTCTGTTCAAGGAGAGGGAATAATTATAACATTAACGGATACAAAAGATAGCAAAATAACAGCAAACGATTTGTTGACATTAATGAATGAATTAAAACAAGCTGGTGCAGAAGCAATTTCTATAAATGACCAAAGAATAGTTTATAACACATACATAGTAGATATAAATTATACATATATAAGCGTAAACGGTAAAAGAATTGTGTCTCCATATGTTGTAAAAGCTATAGGAAATACAACATACCTAGAAAGTGCTTTATCACAAAAACAATATGGTTATATAGACAAAATGTTAGCTGCTAAAAAGAGTGTTGTTTTAGAAAGACAAAGTTTAATAGATATAGCAAATTATACAGGTGATTTAAGTTTTGAATATGTGAAGGAGGAAAAATAATGGTAATTTTAGCAATAATAATAGGATGTATAGTTGGGGCATTAGTAGGGATTAACCTACCAACAATTTCATATACATATTCAGGATATTTAGCAATAGGAATTATAGCAGCAATTGATTCGGTTTTTGGTGGAATTACAGCTTCAATTAACGGAAAATTTGATTTAAGAGTATTTGTTTCAGGATTTTTCGGAAATGCAATTTTAGCAATGTTATTAACATTACTAGGGGAAAAATTAAATGTGGATATATATTTAGCGGCAATTGTTGTTTTTGTATGGAGAATGTTTACAAACTTAGCAATTATTCGTAGACATTATATTGATAAATTAATAAATAAAATGGAGAACAAGAAAAATGAGAATAAGAAAGAAAGCGTGGGTTGAGCCAGAATTAAATGCATGTAGCTTTTTTGTAAAACAACCAAGTGAAAACATAGGAAAATGGCATGAAGTTTTTAAGAAAAAACAACCAATACATTTAGAACTAGGATGTGGAAAAGGAAGTTTTATTGCAAAACTTGCATCTCAAAATGAGAACATAAATTATATAGCAATTGATTTAATTAGTCAGATGTTAGGGTTAGCGAAAAGAAATATAGAAGCAGAATATAAAGCAATAGATAGAGAAGTAGATAATGTTTTAATAATGTCACATGAAATAGAAATTATACAAAACATGATGAATGAAAAAGATGTTGTAGAACGAATATATATAAATTTCTGTAATCCATGGCCAAAACCAAGACACAATAAAAAAAGATTAACACATACGAGACAACTTGAAAATTATAAAAAGTTTTTAAAAGATGAGGGGGAAATTTACTTTAAAACAGATGATGATAATTTGTTTAGAGCAAGTATAAAATATTTCGAAGAAGCAGGATTTAAGATAGAAAAAATAACATATGACTTACATAATGAACAAATTTGGAATAATAATATAGAAACAGAACATGAGAAAATGTTTACAAAACAGGGAATAAAAATAAAAGCATTAATTGCAAGAAAATAAATGATGTAGGGGCGGCTAATCAATAGCCGCCCCTATAATTAATTTCTATTATTTCACAACAATATTATAAATTTTATTCTTTACATATATTTCTTTTACAATATTTTTTCCTTCTAATAAATTTTCAACAGCTGAATGTACTTTTTCTTTTACACTTGATTCTTCTTCATCTAATGCAATTTTTACAGTTGCTTTAACTTTACCATTTATTTGAACAGGAATTTCTTTTTCTGAATCAATTGTTTTAGCTTCATCATATGCTGGCCAAGCTGTTTCACAAAGAGGGGCATATCCTAACATTTCATTTAACTCTTCAGTAATGTGAGGAGCAATAGGATTTAATAATGTTAAAAGTAAATGATAATCATCTTTTGTTATAGATGCTTTATCATCATAACTATTAGCTAAAATCATTAAGCTTGAAACTGCTGTGTTATAAGCCATAGTAGTTAAATCATTTTGTACTTTTTTAATTGTTTTATGAATAATTGATTCTAGTTCTTTTGAGTAACCTTCACCATCACCTATTTTATCTTTTAAACGAATTACTTTATCAATAAAACGTCTACATCCTCTTAGAGAATCTGTGCTCCATGGAGCATCTTGTGTATAATCTCCCATGAACATTTCGTAAAGCCTTAATGTATCTGCTCCAAATTCATTTACTATATCATCAGGATTTATAACATTTCCTTTAGATTTACTCATTTTTTCATTGTTACTTCCTAGAACCATACCATGGCTAACTCTAGTCCAAATCATTTCTTTGTTTGGAACTAAACCAATGTTATATAAAAATTGTACCCAGAATCTAGCATATAATAAATGTCTTGCAGTATGTTCCATTCCACCATTATACCAATCTACTTTTTTCCAATATTTCATTGCATCCATAGAAGCAAATTCTTTATCATTATGAGGGTCCATAAATCTTAAGAAATACCAGCTAGAACCTGCCCAGTTAGGCATAGTATCTGTTTCTCTTTTTGCAGCGCCACCACAACATGGGCAAGTTGTATTTACCCAGTCAGTAATGTTAGCAAGAGGACTTTCACCGTCTTCAGTAGGTTCATATTCTGCAACATCTGGTAATAATAAAGGTAATTCTTCTTCCTTCATTGGTTGCCATCCACATTTTTTACAATAAATCATAGGAATTGGCTCTCCCCAGAATCTTTGACGAGAAAATACCCAATCTCTCATTTTATAATTATTTACTTTTCTTGCAATTCCTTCTTTAACAAGTTTTTCAGTGATTGCTTCTTTAGCTTCTTCAACTGTAAGACCTGTAAATTCTTCAGAATTTATAAGTTTGCAACCTTTATTTAAATAATCATGTTTTTCAAATGCTTGTTTTTCAGTATCCCTTCCATCAATAACTTGAATCATTTCTAATTTATGTTCTTCAGCATATTCAAAGTCTCTTTGGTCATGTGAAGGAACAGCCATAACAGCACCAGTACCATAATCACCTAATACAAAATCACCAAGGAAAATAGGAACTTCTTTTCCATTAACAGGATTAATTGCCATAATTCCTTCAACTCTACAACCTGTTTTACCTTTGTTTAATTCTGTTCTATCCATACTAGATTTTTTAGCTGTTTCTTGGATGTATTTATTAACTTCTTCTTTGTTTGTTACTCTAGGCATTAATTCTTTAATTAATTTGCCATCTGGAGCAATAACAAAAAATGTAATACCATAAATTGTTTCAATACAAGTAGTAAAAACAGAGAATTTACCTCCACCAACTATTTCAACATCTAATTCAACACCAGTAGATTTACCAATCCAGTTAATTTGTCCTAATTTTACTCTGTCTGCAAAATTAGTATCATCAAGACCTTTTAATAAATCTTCTGAATAATCACTCATTCTAAGCATCCATTGAGATTTTTCTTTTTGAACAACTGTGTCTCCACATCTTTCACATACTCCACCTGCAGCATCTTCGTTAGATAAAACTGATTTACAAGTTGGGCACCAGTTAACTGGAACAGTATCTTTATAAGCCATTCCATGTTTATAAAATTGTAAGAATTGCCATTGTGTCCATTTGTAATATTCAGGGTCTGTTGTAGAAAATTCACGAGACCAATCAAAAGAAAATCCTAAATCTTTCATTTGTCCTTTAAAGTTTCTAATGCTTTCTTGTACAGCAGCTTTTGGGTGAATATGATTTTTTATTGCATATTGTTCAGCAGGAGCGCCAAAAGCATCCCAACCCATTGGATATAGTATGTTATATCCTTGCATTCTTTTCATTCTAGCAAGCGCATCTTGTGCAGTATAACTTCTTACATGTCCAACATGCAGACCAGCTGCTGAAGGATAAGGAAACTCGACTAATATATAATATGAGTCTTTTTTATTTCCAGTTTCTGCCTTGAAAGATTGCTTTTCATCCCAATAATTTTGCCACTTTTTTTCGATTTGTTTGTGATTATATTCCATATAAAAACCTCTCTTTTTAATATTTCCACACATTATATAATATTTTTTTTATAAAATAAAGTATAAACTATTAATTTTTATAATTATTTGATATAATAACAAAAATTAAGAGAAGAATAAATTGCATTTGTATTGTAGGGGTCGGTCAAGACCTGCCCCTACAATGTCTAAAGTCAAATTATTTATACAAATACAATTTAACAAAGGAGAAAAATATGAAAGCATTAATCACAGGAGCGTCTTCTGGAATAGGAAAAGAAATAGCTAAATATTTAAGTTTAAGAGGCATGGATTTAGTTCTAGTTGCAAGAGATGGAGCAAAATTAGAAGAAACTAAAAAAGAATTAAAAACAAATGTAGAAATAATTAGCATGGATTTAAGTGAAAAAGAAAATTGTATAAACCTATATGAACAAGTTAAGGATATAGATATACTAATAAATAATGCAGGATTTGGAACTTTTGGAGAATTTACGGAAACAGATTTAGAAACTGAAATAAATATGATTAATACAAATATAACAGCATTACATATTTTAACAAAATTATATTTACAAGATATGAAAAAGAAAAATTCAGGATATATTTTAAATGTTGCATCTATAGCAGCATTTATTCCAGGACCTCTAATGGCTGCATACTATTCAACAAAATCGTATGTATTAAATTTAACTAAAGGAATATATGAAGAATTAAGACATGAAAAATCAGCAGTAAAAATATCATGTTTGTGTCCAGGTCCAACAAGAACCAATTTTTTACCAACAGCAGGAGTGAAGTTTAACACCAAATTAGCAACAGCAGAATATGTTGCTAAATATGCAATAAATCAAATGTTTAAAGGTAAATTAGTTATTATACCAACATTAAAAATAAAGACTGTAATGTTTTTAAGTAAAATTGTTCCGCATAAGATAATTGCAAGATTTACTTATAAAATCCAGGAGGGAAGAAGATGAAAATAGGATTAGCTTTATCTGGGGGTGGCGTAAGAGGGGCTGCTCATATTGGTGCAATAAAGGCTCTACAAAAAAATGGAATAGAAATAAAAAGTATTGCAGGAACATCAGCAGGGTCAATAGTTGCAGCACTTTATGCTCTGGGATATACAACAAATGAAATGATAAGCTTTTTTAGATATTTTGCAAAAAGCGTAATGGGAATTAGTCCTAAATTTTTGTTTAATAGTATGAGGGAAGAAAAAAGTATAAAATTAAGAGGGTTAGCTTCAAGCTTGAATTTAGAGCATGCCGTACAAGATGCTGCTAATGTAAAAGGAATAAAAAAAGTAAAAGATTTAAAAATACCAATTATAATACCTGCAACAGACTTGATTTCAGACAGAGAAATAGTATTTACTAATCAAAAATTAAAAGGTGATTATTACATACAAAATGTTGAAATAGGCAAAGCCGTAAGAGCAAGTGCCACTTTTCCAGGTATGTATGCTCCATTTGAATATAAAGAATATCAATTTGTTGATGGTGGCATTTTTGATAATTTGCCTGTTGCAGAGTTGAAGAAAATTGATGATGTAGATAAAGTTCTTGCAATTAAATTTGATTTGAAAAGTCCAAGAAAACAAAATACAATGTATAATATTACGATGCAATCAATAGATTTAATGCAAGAAAGATTAATGCAAGATTCAGTAAAATTAGCAGACAGCTTATTAACAATAAATCTTAGGGATGTAAAGGTTTTCAATGTTGATAAAATAGATTTTTGTTATGAACAAGGATATAAACAGACATTGGAAAGAATAGATGAAATTAAGGAACAATTAATGTAGGGGCGGAATGCGTTTCGCTTAGTTAATAGTGAAGAATGAATAGTGAATAGTACAAAATCCGTGTAACGGATTTGGATGTAGGGGCGGCTATTAGCCGTCCGTTTTTTTGTGGTTACTACATCATTTTTATTATGTATTCGAAAGGTCATTTTTTTTATGATATTTTGTAAAAAAATAGGGGTATGAGTATGAATTAATAGTGAAATGTTTAAATCGGCTTAAATCTAACAAAAAACGCCGAAAAACTGTAAAAAAATAGCAAAAACACTTGAAAAAGTTTACATAACCGTATATAATAAAGTAAGTGCAATTATATATTATAAAAATGTCATTAAAATGTCATATTTCCATAGCAATATGTTAGAAAATTACTTCCGTAAGAAGCCTTTTTTTTACATATTATTTTACTAAAATGTAAATATTGACAATAAACCGTAAAAATGTGAAAATATTGATGTATTAATATATATAATTGTATGTAATTTTAATATGTTAAATATAAAGTGTTCAGGGAGGAGCAATAATGCTTAGTAAATTTTTGAATTCAAAAAACGGAAAAATAATGAATAGAGCTTTAGCATTTATGTTAGTTTTTACATTAACTTTTGCAAATTATATGCTTATAGGTATGTATATTGCTGAAAGTTCTATTAGTTATGCAAAAGAAGAAAAAGAAATAAATCTTGAATTAAAACAGGGATTTAAGACGAATAAAGTTTATGAATTTGAAGAAGGGTTTAAAAGAATAGTTCAATTAGAGATTGCAAGTAAAATTGAAAATGCTGAAGGGAAAGCTGAAATAGTAATACCTGAAACTGTAATTGAAAATAAAAAAGCTGAAAAAATAAAAGTAAACTCTTATGATACACAATTTAATTTTGAAAACAATAAATTAAGTTTTGAAGCAAAGAAAGAAAATAGTTTTACAGTTACATACACTTATAAAGAAAAAGCTGATTATAATGAAGATGAAGAAAAATATGAATTTGATGAACCAAAACTAAAATCAAAGGAAATTTTAGTAAGTGTAGAAGTAGAAGATAACAAAAATATAAAATCTAAGGCTGAAGAGATAGAATATGTAGCAGGTATTCAATTTGGAGATATAATTACTGTAAATGAAACAATTACAGATATTTACAAAGGTAATATGTATCTAAAAGAAAATACAGAATATTCTAAAAAAGTAATAGTGGACGTTAAAGATATAGAAAAGAAATTATTAAAAGAAAATTTTGTTATTAGAAATAAAGATAAAATTCTACAAGAAAATATTGATGAAGAAACACAAGAAATAATTTCAGAGGAAATAGAAAATTCAATATATTATAAATCAACAACTTTTAGTAAAAAAGAACTATTAAATATATTTGGAGAAAATAATGAATCAGTTATTTTTGTTACAGCTAAAACAAACGAAGGTGAAAAAGAAACAGTAATCTTATTTACTGAATATGATGAAAAAAATGAAAAATATAAAAACTATGAAGTGATTGATGTAACAAAAATGAATGAAGAAGATGACAAAATTGTTATTGAACATTCAGAAGATGTTATTGATGTTATTATAAAAACAAATATTCCAGAAAAAGAGGGAATATTTAATATTGAATATAATAAAATAATTAAATTAAATGAATTTGTTGATATAGAAAAAATAAATAAATTAGAATCAGCAATTAATTTTTCATGTAAAGAAGATAGTTATAAAGTTGATTTATTAAATGATTATGAAATAAAAGAACCAGAAACACAAGCTGATTTAAGTATGGAATATGTAAATGCTAATCAAACAGTATTATCTAGTTTAATAAATAATGAAGTTAATTTCACAGTTGATTTATTAGCAAATGGACCTGAACATAAATTATATAAAAATCCAATAATAAAAATTTCTTTACCATCAGCTGTAAAGGTAAAATCTATAAATGATGTTGCATTAGCTTTAGATGATGGATTGAAAATAGCAAACAGTGGTGTAATAAATAATACAATTATAATTGAAGTTGTAGGAGAACAAGAGAAATATAATTATGACGAAATGCAACAAAGTATTTCATTAAAAGCACTATTAGAAGTAGAAAGAACAACACCAACAGGAGAATTTGAAGTTACAGCAACATGCAAAAATGGTGAAGATGATGAAACTAACATAGAAGCAATTAAAGTAAATGTATATTCACCTGCTGAATTAATTTCTGTAACAAACTTAACTGTAAATGGACAAGTAGCAACATCAATTGAAGAAAATAATACTATAAAAATTAATACATTTGATCAAAGCACAGTAGCAAATGTGGACATTACATTAATTAATAACCATGGAGCTCCATTAAAAGATTTAAAATTACAAGGAAACTTATGTGATAAAGAAACTACAATTAATAGTAGTTTAATAGAAGCAATTAAAGTTTCAGGATTAGAATGTGAAGTAGAATACTTTAATGGTGAAGAAAAAGTTGAAGAAATATCATTAGCTAAAACATATGTTATTTCAATAAATGAAATGAAACATGGAGAACAATTAAATTTATCATATACATTGAGTATTCCAGAAAATTTACCATATAATGAAGTTTTAGAAACATCATTAGAAATGGACTATATTTATAATGGAAATAATATGAATAAGAATTTAAATATGAAAATAACAACAGGAAAAGGACCATCAGCAAAAGTAGAAATAGTTCCAGATGTTGAAAATAAAACTTTAAATGGCGGACAAATAGTAACATATAATATGAAAATAATAAATGATGGAGATGAAGATATTCCAGAAGCAGTATTTACATATGAGGCTATTGAAAATGGAAAAATTATAGAATATACAGCTTTACAAGGTTCAATTTTTGAATATGTAGAAGACGAAGACAATAAAAAAGAATGGAACATAAAAGATTTAGCAATTGGACAAGAAGTTGAAGCGGAAATAGTAATAAAATTAGATAATGTAAAAAAAGAAACACAATTTTTAAGTAAGACAACCTTGGTAGCAGGAGAAAAAACGATTGCATTAGAAGAAAGAAATTCAAAAGTAGTGCCAGCAGATTTTGAAATAAAAATGACAACATATATGAACAATCAAGGAGTTTTAAGTCAAGGAGATACTAACAAATATAGAATAAGCATAAAAAATATAAGTAATGAAGAAATTCAAAATGCTGTTGTAACTACACAAATTCCTAAACATACAAAGTTTTCAAAAGCATATTTTTATAATGAAAATACTGATGGTATTGAAGAAAAAAATTGTAATGTAAATAAAGATATAGTAACTTACAATATAGAAAGAATCGCTAAAAATGAAGAAATTGTAGTTGTTCTTGAAGTTGAAGTAGAAGAATTGGCTGAGGAATTAAATAATGAAGCTGAAATAAAAAATTATGCATTAGTAAATGCAAAAGGAAAAAAAGAATGTCAATCAAATACAATTACTAATATAATACGTACAGCAGAATTTGAAATTCATTTAAGTTCAAAAAATAATGTTAATTTAAATGAATATGATTCTGTAGAGTATGATATAGAAGTAACCAATATAGGTAAAAGAAGTGGCTCTGTGCAAGTGGAAGACTATGTTCCAGAAGAAATATCAATAAATAAAATAAGTTATTATACAAATAAGGATGATATAAAAACTAAATATACTTCAAATTCAGAAGTAGAATTAGTATATCCATTAAAAGAAGGACAAACAATAAATATTAAAGTAGAAGGTGTTGTAAAGGAATTAAAAGATTCTAATACTTCAAAAACAATTAATAATGTAGCAAAACTTAATTTAGGTAATGGAACATATGAAGAATCTGAAGTAGTTACAAACATAATAACAAAGAATGTACAAGAAAATCTAGCAGAAAAAAATGATAATAAAGATAATTCTAACAAAGAAGCAGATTCAAATGAAGAGAAAAACAGTGTTAATACATATAGCATTTTAGGTGTAGCATGGTTAGATGAAAATGAAGATGGAAAAAGAGAAAGTACAGAAAAAACTTTAGAAGGAATAGAGGTTCTTCTTGTAGATGCAACTACTGGTAAAGTTATAGAAAATAGTGATGGAAAGAAATTAACAACAAAGACTTCAAAAGTTGGAGCGTATACTTTTGAAGGAATAAAAAACGGAGATTACAAAGTATTATTTAAATATGACACATCAAAATATCATACAACAGAATATAATAAACAAGGAATAAACATTTCTGTTAATTCAGATGCAACTACTCAAAAAGTAACAATAAATGGAGAAACACAAACAGTTGCACTAACAGATACAATAAAAATTAAAGATTCTAGTGTAGTAAATATAGACTTAGGATTAAAAGAAAATGATTCTTTTGATTTAAGTTTGAAAAAACAAATAAAGAAAGTAACAGTAAAGAACAGTAGCGGAACAACAGAATATGATTTTACAAATACTAATTTTGCAAAAATAGAAATACCAGGTAAAAACTATAAAGGAAGCACATTATTAATAGAATATGAAATAACAATTGCTAATGAAGGAGATGTGCCAGCGTATATAACAGATATTTTAGACTATATGCCTAAGGATTTAACATTTAATTCAGAAATGAATACTAATTGGTATGCTGATTCTCAAGGAGTATTACACGATATAGCATTATCAATGGAAGAATTAAAGCCTGGAAAAGAAGTTACAGAAACAATAGTATTAACAAAGACAATAAATTCTGATAGTTCATTAACAATAAAAAATATAGCAGAAATTGGTTCAGCAACTAATACAGAAGGACTAGAGGAAAAAGATTCTGCTCCTGCAAATAAAAAAGATGGAGAAGATGATATAGGACAAGCAGAATTAATTGTTTCAATTAAAACTGGAGGCACATGGATGTATATAGGAATTGTTTTAATAAATTTAATAATAATTTCAGCTGGAATTTTATTAATAAACAAAAAAGTATTAAAAGGTAATATATAGAAGGGAGAATTAAGAAATGAAAAAAACAAATTTAAAAAGTAAAATTATAATAATAGCATTATTAGTTCTCGTATTCTTTATAATGTTATCTAATAACATGATAGTAAAAGCTGCTGGAAGTACAAAAATTGATCCTGATGGTGGCGGTTCTTTAGAAGAAGTTACATATAAAAAAGGCGATGAATTTAGGGTATATTTTGGTACATGGTCAATGAATGAAAATGTTTTGTGTGTTGAGCATGGACAACCTTTTTCGCCAGGTTCAGCTGGAATGATATATAAAGTTAAAGATTGCTACGAAATAACAGGTACAGACATACTAATAAATGGAACTTCAATTAATCCTAGTGATAAATTATTAAATTATGCTCAGGGGATTGCTTATATATTATCTTTAAATAATGCTTGGGGCAGTAACAAGGAAGAGTCTAATGGTTCAAATGAAGGTATAGCACAACACGTATTATGGGCATATTTATATAATATGTATTCAGGAGAAGAGGACAACTACGCTAAAAAAGTTGGAATGTACAGGGGAAATAAAGATTGTAGTTTAACAAGTGCTGAACAAGCATATTACGATAAAGCTGTTGAAATATGCAATGGAACTAGTGATAGAAATTATTCTGCTAAATATCATATTTTTGAAAAACCAACTAATGCTTCAGAAAATCAAAGATTAATAATTTTAGAGAAGACAAGTGATACAGAAGCAGACAATAAAAAAATTAAAATAACAATTAATAAAACAGATGCATATGATTCTACAATAAAGGTAACTGCTAGTTTCGATGTGATATTTAAACAAGGAGACAAGACAGTTAAAACTAACTCATTAACAACATCAGGAGGAAGCGATTCAACTACAGTAGAAATATCAGACACAAGTGATTTAACCGTTACTATTAAAGAAAAACAAACACAGGCTGGATATTTACTTTTAGCAGGAACAGAAGGTATAACTTTAACATATAAATTTGAAAACCATCAATGGAAATTAAAAGATTGGAATATTCCAGATGCGGATAGTTCTCTTGTAACTATTAGTGGTAAAGAAACTAATTCTGTGACTTTGAATGTAAAAAATGAAGTGAATAGAGAATTTTCATTAACTTTAGATAAAAAAAGTTCTATTGAAGGTGCCGACGTAGATGGAACAATATTTGAATTTGATTTCTATTTTATAAAAGAATTTAAAATAAAAGGTAAATATTTACCAGCTTTTAATGATATCCCTTTTACAAGGGATGTAGATTATATAGTAGAAGTTGATGGACTAAAATGGATAGTTAAGAATTCAGCTGGAGAAAAGATAGGAGAAACATATAATCGTAAATTAAAAGTAGATGGTGGAAGTATAATAGTAGATAAATTTACACCAAGTCCTAATTTTTGGGGAAATGAAAGAAAATCTGTATATATTTCTGTAAAAGAAGATACAGCAAAAGTAGGTTATGAAAAAATTAATAGAACAATTTTTATAGCTGTAAATTTAAAGAATAAAGACAATATTACAATAAATGAATATATTTATCCTACAGATCTTATTAAAGAGTTTAAAGATTTATACGAAATGTTTATGAATACTGGAAAAATTGAAGTACAAGGAATAACAAGCTTAGAAAATGCTACTAGTGATACAAAGGAAGAAATAAACGAAATAAGTGTTAAGAGCGGAACTACAGTATATCTTAAACTTACAAATAAAAAATTAATTACTATTACAGGAACTGTTTGGGAAGATGGGCAAACAGGAATAAAAACTTCTTCAGGACCAGATGGAAAAATGGGAAGTAGCCCTAAAGGATTAGCAGGAATAAATGTTTATTTATGTAAAAGTAAAATTGGCAATTTAATTGATGATTTTTGGAAGGGAATTTTAGGAGATAATTTTGATGATAGTGCAGATGACCAAGTATTATCTGATTTAATTGTAGCATGTACACAAACTGATGAAAACGGTAAATATGTATTTAAAGACATGGAATACCTTGCTAATTTATATATTGTTTTTGAATATGATGGTGTGAATTATATTGAAGTAGTTGATGGTAGCAATGGAAAAATAGCAAGAGAAGATAGTGATTCTAAGGCACAAGAAGGTCCTGTAAAAATAAAAAAAGGTGCAATGATAAAAGAATGGGTTTGGGATTGTGATTGTACAGGTGTACTATGTGGTTGTATAGATGGAGTTTGTAAATGTGATGACAGTGAAGAAAATAAAGCAAGATGTACATCAAATTGCGATGGAAAATGTGCAACGGGAAAAAATAAATGGAAATGGGTTTCAAATATAACTGGAATGGATAAAATATCATCAAGATCAAGAATAGCTTTCAATGATAGATTTAAAAAAGTAGACAATGCAGGGGCACATCAAATTGTAGATATTACAACAGTAGATGAAAAAATAAAAGCAATTTTTGAAAATGTTGGAGATGGAGAATTTAATATAGATTATGTATTAAATACATGGAAGGGACATGGTAGATTAACTGAAATATTAGAAGTTTTAACAGATCCAACTAAGAGTAGAGATGCGAAAAAAATAGCAATTAAGGAAATTATTAAAGAGGCTGAATATGATAATATAACAGCATTAGATTATAATATGGTTGACGAACATATTTCAAAAGTAGTAACAACAAATCATTCAGATAAAGATAAAGCTGACTTATTTAAAATATATGCAAAAAGTGATGTAAAAAAAGAAAATGTTAATGACAATGCAGAAATAATAATAAATTGTGGATTAGTAAAAAGAGAGTTTGATTTAGATTTATCAACAAATTTAGATAGTGTTAGTACAAAAATAAATGGAAAAACAACAAATTATGATTATAGTATTGATAATAATGGCAATGCAACACTATATGCAAGAACACCAGGAAATGAAGGGGATTTAGGCAAACAAAATGTAACATATAATCAAAAAATATATGAATCAGATTATAATTACAGTATAGCAGATTATATGAGAGAAAATATAGAAGAATTTGATGCAACTGATAAAGCTGAACAATTAGATAAAGATATAGATGATATAAAAACTAAAGGAACTAAAGATTTAGATGTATATGTTACATATAAAATACAAGTAAATAATCAAACTAATAAAAATGCATATATCTATACAATTGATGACTATTTTTCAGCAGATCTTTTTGAACTTGACCCAGAAAAAGGTGGAGCTATAATAGCTAAAGAACTAGTAGAGGATGAAGAAGGAAATACAACAATAACATCATCAACAATAGAATCTGATAAAAATGCTGATGGAAATTATAACATACATACTATTGATGGAAAAAATTATTATAAAATAAAAATTATACCTTCTGATAGTAAATGTGAAAGAAAAGAAATATACCTAACATTTAGAGTTAAATTACGAAATGACGATGGTACTCCTAGATTAAATGATACTAATTCACTTGTATCAGGAAATATAGCAGAAATATCATGTTATGGTAGTGATGAAGGATATATTGATATGAATTCACAACCAGGAAATAATGCTCCTATTAAGGAAATAAAAGTGCAAGATGGAATAAAAATAGTATCAAGAGAAGCCATAAGATATGAAGATGATACAGACACAGCTGGAATTCTAAATATCGAACTAACAGAAGAGCAAGAAGCAAGAACTTTATCAGGTGTTGTTTGGGATGATGCTAATGAGGATGGTATTTATAATAATAATGAAAAAACTATTGATGGTGTAACAGTACAACTTATTGAAATAAGAGAGATAAAACCAAAAGAAGATGGACCTACATATCAATTAGAATATATTTGGCAAGAAACAAAAACAGGAAGTAGTGACGTAAAAAGAATAAACATGTCAGGAACTGGAATAGAGAGTGTTTCTAATGGAGGTACAAACAAAGGTGAATATAAATTTATAGGATATATTCCTGGAAATTATATTGTAAGATATAAATATGGAACTGCAGATATGCTTAATAATGCTGAAACAAAGAAATATGATGGAAATTCATATAAGTCAACAATAGATGCAAGAAATACTCAATATAAAAATGTTACTTTAAATATAATTGAAGTAACAGAATCTCGTTATTCAAATGCATTTGATAATGAAGCTAGAAGATTAGAAGAAATGGCTTTATTCTCTGGAGAAAACTTTGGTGAAACTATAGATGCAAAGGCACTACAAGATTTATCAACTCACTGGATGTGTGCAGAAACAGCTAAATTTGAAGTATATGGTGAAGACCCAGTTGGTAATGCGATAGATAATAAAGAACAGGTAAAGAAAGTAGATACTTATAAAGTGGAAAGACAATTTAATGGAAAAGACATAGTGATGGATGATAGTGGAGTTTGTAGATATAAATCTGGAAACAATGCAGTTCATGGAATTAACAATGATAACATAATTATAAATTATGCAGTTACTAATAAAGCAAATGGAGTGGATTCATCAAACGATTGTAGCATTGTAAATATGGATTTTGGTTTAATGGAAAGACCACAAACTCAAATATCTTTAGAAAAACACCTTACAGGATTATCAATAGATGTAGCTGGAGAAGGCAAAATATTAGATGCAAAATTTGATATAGAAAACTACTTAAAGGAAAGAGACAAAGGAAACAATCCTAATGTGGCAGATTATGTAAAAGGAAACTCAAATAATTTAACACAAGTAATTTCAACTAGAGATGAAAGAGGTTTCTGGAAATTCGAAACAGATGTAAATGAATTAATGAATGGGGCTGAATTAAAAGCAGAATACACATATGTTGTATCAAATAATACTGAAGAAAATTCAGACTATTTATCAGCACAATTAATGAATACATATGAACAATTCAAAAAAGGTGGAATTTGTAAATTTATTTATGAAGAAGATAGAGTTTCTGGCAAGGTAACAACATTAGTTCCAATAGAAGATGACATTACATTTAAAACAATATTAAATGATATAGCAGAAAGAACAAAAACATTACAAAGAAAACATTCAGATGGAAAATCTATGCATACAAATGGATATTATTTAGGAGATTATTATTATACAGGTAAAGCAAATAATATCGTTGAATTAAACGGTGGAACTCCAGAAAGTAAACTAGGTGAACAAGAGTTATCAGCTTGGGCAAATAAATTAGCCGGTGTAACAGTTAGAATTCACAAAATAGAAGAACTTTTAAACAACGAATTCGAATTTGATGAAGAAATTAACTATAGTAGTTATGGTGTTGATAACAATTTCTCACAATATAAAGATAGAGCTAAGACACCACTAACAAGTACACATGCAAAATACAAATTATATAAAGAAGATCCACGTGCTGTTATAGAAATTGAAGAAGATAGTGTAGGTCCAGAAAAAAGTTATACAAGAATACAATCACAAGATAGCAAAAAATCTTTAGAACCAAATACTAAAAATTATGATAAAAAAATTGTATTAACAAAAACTCTAAATACTAATAATATTAAAGATATATCATTCCCAAGTTATAATGCAGAAATTTTATCATACTCAGTAGCATCAGGAAGAAGATCAACAAGTGTAAATCCAGGAAATTTAACATATTCATACAGTGCAGACAGTGAAATGACATTAGAAAATTGCTTCATTGATTCTTCAGGAGAAACATATAAATTTGTAGATGGTGAATATATTAATTTAAAAACAGGTACTGCGGTTTCTACAATAAGTGGAGCAAGAAAACTAAATGAAATTGACGAATATTGGGGAGAAACAATTATAATTACAGCACCAACAGGAAACAATACTATATTATGGATTATACTAGGAATAACATGCGCATTAATAATAGCAGGAGGAGTTTTCGGAATAAGAAAATTTGTATTAAAACACTAATAAAAAATGAGCGAATTTAATTCGCTCATTTTTTGCAATTGGGACGGCAGACTGTTTAAAAATTAATTAAATAATTGTAGGGGTCGACGCCCTCGGCGACCCGCGCTTCGAATAAATTGCAAAAAATTTAAACACATCTCCCTAAAAGTCTCTCACTTAAAATTTTGAAAAAATTTTTGAAATCTGCACATACTATTATTGGTGATTATATGAAGATTTCATGGTTAAAACTAAAAGATGATAAAAGTAATTTTAATGTTTTTAAAAGATTTGGTTTTGATGTTTTTGATGTTGATAAACCAGAAAATACTGATAATAAAATTAAAGAATTAATAAATAATAATTATAAAACAATTGTAATTACAAGCGAATTATCTGGATTTTCTGAGGATATAATTAAAAAATATAATAAAAAAGAAGATATAAAAATTATCATAGCTCCTCATAAAGGAGAATAGAATATTTTTAATTAAGGAGGAGCTATGCAAGATTTTATAAGTGAATTTAAGCAACTTTTTTGGAGCAAACTAAATAATAATAAGTATAACAAAATTGTTTTTTTATGTGTAGGAACAGATAGAGTAATAGGAGATTGTTTCGGACCATTAGTTGGTGAAAAACTTAAAAGTTTAATAGGTAAAAAGAAAGAGATTGAAATCATAGGAGATTTAGAAAAAACTATAGGTATAAACAATATTGAAAAAGTTATAAAGACAATTAATCATGAGTTTGATAATCCATTTATAATTAGTATTGATGCAGCTTTGGATAAAAAAGAATTAGTAGGTAAAATAGTTGTTTCTGAACAAGGACTAAAAGCAGGAAGTGGATTAAATAAAAATAGCTTTGAAATTGGAGAAATGTCAGTAAAAGGGATTGTTTCATATAATACAGGAATGTCGAAACAAAATTTTATATTATTGCAAAATACTAGTTTAGGTTTAGTTAATGAAATGGCTTCATTAACAGCTGATGGAATTTATAGAGCAATAAATGTATAAAACAGAAAAATTTGGAAAAAATTTATATATCTCTAAATATCTTAATAATAAATTTTGATTTATAGGGGTAGGGGCGGCTATCAGCCGTCCGACAAAATATATTTTAAGGAGAATATAAATGAATTCCAAAATAATGAAAAATATAGTAGTTTTAAAAGACTTGCCATCTAATATTATTGATGAGGCAATTGTTATATTAAAAGATAACAGTAAAATTAAGAGCTTAGAAGCAATAGAGAAGAAAGAATTACTTGAAAGCAAGAATAAAACAATTGATAATAAAGAATATATATTGAAAGAAGCTGAGATGGTGATTTCAAATTATATTTCAGATATAAAAGAGGAAAAACAACTAAAAAGTTTAAATGTTAAAGCTTTAGAAAAACAATGTAAAAGATTGAAAAGACTATTAGCAGTAGTTGGAATACTAGCATTTTTAGGTATAGTTGTACAATTTGTATAAAAGTAAATAAAACAAGTTCTAAACACCTTTTTTTAGAATATATTTTAAAAAACATATTCTAAAGAAGAGGTGTTTTATTATGGAAAAAACTTTAAGTGTGGATGAAAGAATACGAAGAGCTGAAGAGATTTATTATAGAAGAAAGATGCAAAATTCAAGAAGAGAAAGCGCGACTGTAAATGTAAATAATAAAGACAAACCTAATTTAAAGCTTTTTCATAGAATGGGTATACAAATTATAGTGTGTATGCTTATTTATACAGGATTTTATTTTATAAAAAATGCTGATTATATATTTTCAGATGAAATAATATCAAAAACTAAGCAAATTTTAGAATATGATATAAACATACAAAAACTACAGCAACAATTTACAGGATATATTAATGGAATAATCAATAAACAAAATAATGAAGAAGTAATAGTTCCATTATTAGAATATGAAAACGTTTTGGAACAAGAAAATAATATTAAAGAAAACATAGTTCAAGAAAATGTTATAGAAGAAAATATAGTAAAAAATGAAATAATAACAGAAGATGTTATAGTTGAGGAGAAAGAATTAACACAGGAAGAAAAAGATGTTAAAGAAATTTTGTCAAAGTATAGTTTAATAAATCCATTGCAAGTAGGAGTAGTAACATCTGAATTTGGAGAAAGAGAATCTACTAATAGTATTGTTACCCCAGAACATACAGGAATAGATTTGGGAGCAACAGAAGGAACACCGATTATTGCCTCAATGGAGGGGACAGTAGAGACTGTTTCTACTATTGGAGATTATGGAAAACATTTAAAAATCTTAAACGGAAATGTAATTACACTTTATGCGCATTGCAGTGAAATTTTAGTTACTGAAGGAGAAAAAATAAGCCAAGGACAAGAAATAGCAAAGGTTGGTTCTACAGGCAATTCAACAGGACCGCATTTGCATTTTGAGATTAGAAAAGAAGGAAGATATATAAATCCAAGATTAATTGTTAGTTTTTAGAAGGAAAGGATTAAACATGCAAATAAAATTGAATTTACAAATTTTTATTTTTATATTAGTATTTATAATTACAAAACAAATAGAAATATATGTAATTTTAATGTTATTTGCCCTTATACATGAATTAGGACATATTATAGTAGGAATATTATTAGGATTAAAGCCTAAAGTTTTAAAAATTATGCCTTTTGGATTAACAGTAATTTTTGAGGATAGTAAATTAACAGAAAAAAATTATAGAAAAATAGAAAAGAAAAAAATAATAGTTGCATTAGCAGGGCCATTTATAAACTTAATAATAATGGTTATTGCATTATTATTAAATAAAGAGTTAATTGCATATTCAAATTTATTAATTATGCTATTTAATTTAATACCAATATATCCATTAGATGGGGGAAGAGCTTTAAAAAGCATAATGAGGTTAAAAAAAGAAAAAAGAGAGGTTGATAAATTAATTAATAAAACATCAAATATTTTAGTAATAATAATGACGGCAGTATCAAGTGTTTTAATAATTTATATGAAAAACTTTGTAGTAATTTTTATAGTAATATATTTATGGTACATAGTGATAATTGAAAATAAGAGGTATAAGGTTAAAAAGAGGGTTGAAGATATTATATCAAATTTGTGATATGTAGGGGTCGCCGCCCTCGGCGACCCGGTATAAATAAAGTTCACTATTTTGATATACCAAGAATCTCTTTTGCTCTTTCTACATCTTTAATTGTTGCAGAAGGAGTATCTTCTAACTCATATTTAAATCCTAAATTTTCCCATTTGAATTTTCCTAAACTATGATAAGGAAGAATTTCTACTTTTTGCACGGTTTTTAATGATGATATAAATTCTTTTAGTTTAAGTAGGTCTTGCTCATCATCGGTAATACCAGGTACTAGTACTTGTCTAATCCAAATAGGAATATTATTATCACTTAGATATTTTGCGAAAGCTAATTCTTTTTCATTAGAAAAACCTACTAATTCTTTACACTTTTCACTATCGATATGCTTAATATCTAACAAAACTAAATCTGTAAGAGATAATAATTTCTTTATATCTGGAGTTAATGCAACCATACCAGAAGTGTCTATGGCAGTATGATAATTTTTAGCTTTTAATTTTTCAAATAATTCAATTAAAAAATCTACTTGTAGTAAAGGTTCGCCTCCAGAAATAGTAACACCACCATTAGAATTTTCGATATATGATTTATATTTTTCGATTCTAGAAACTAAAGCATCACTAGTCATGTCTTCTGTTCCTTCAGAAGTTGGCCAAGTGTCTCTGTTTTGGCAATATTTACATTTTAACATACATCCTTGCATAAAAACTACAAATCTTATACCAGGTCCGTCTACAGTTCCAAATGTTTCGATTGAATGAATTCTACCTTTTAAATTTTCCATAATTTCCACCTTTTTTATTTGACTGTAGGGGGGCGTTCTTGACCGACCCTACAGATATAAAATCTACATAAATTTATAGGGCAGTGTTAAAACTGCCCTTAAAAATAATTATATAGCTTCATGTATTGTTCTGTTAATAACATCTAATTGTTGTTCTCTTGTTAATTTTGTGAATTTAACAGCATATCCTGAAACTCTTATTGTAAGTTGAGGATATTTTTCTGGATGTTCCATAGCGTCTTCAAGTAATGCTCTATCAAAAACGTTAACATTAATATGATGGCTATGTTGAGCAAAGTATCCATCTAATAATGAAGTTAAGTTAGTTATTCTTGAATCTTCATCTTTACCTAAAGCTTTTGGTGTTATAGCAAATGTATAAGAAATTCCATCTTCTGCATGTGAATATGGTAATTTTGCTATACTGTTAAGTACTGCAAGAGCACCATTTGTATCTCTACCATGCATTGGGTTTGCACCAGGTCCGAATGGAGCACCAGCAGGTCTTCCATCAGGTGTATTTCCTGTTTTCTTACCATAAACTACATTTGATGTAATTGTAAGGATTGATAAAGTAGGTTTTGATTTACGATAAGTTTTTTGTTTTCTAAGTTTTCTCATGAAAGCTTTTACAACGTCAACTGCTATAGAGTCAACTCTATCATCATCATTACCAAATTTAGGGAAGTCACCTTCGATTTCATAGTCTGTAGCTAAACCAGTTTCATCTCTAATTACTTTTACTTTAGCATATTTGATTGCTGATAAAGAATCGGCAACTACCGATAATCCTGCAATACCACAAGCCATAGTTCTTAAAATGTTTTGGTCATGTAAAGCCATTTCTAAGCTTTCATAAGCATATTTATCATGCATATAGTGGATAATGTTTAGAGCATTAACGTAAACTCTAACAACCCAATCCATCATATTATCAAATTTTTCCATAACTTCATCATAATCTAAATATTCTGAAGAAATACGTTCAAATTTTGGAGAAACTTGTTTTCCAGAGATTTCATCTCGACCACCATTTATAGCGTATAATAATGTTTTTGCTAGGTTACATCTTGCACCAAAGAATTGCATTTGTTTACCTGTTCTCATTGCAGAAACACAACAAGCTATAGAATAGTCATCTCCCCAGTATTCTCTCATTAAATCATCATTTTCATATTGAATAGAAGATGTTTTAATAGATAATTTTGTACAGAACTTTTTAAATTCTTCTGGTAACTTAGTAGACCATAAAACAGTTAAGTTTGGCTCTGGAGCAGGTCCTAAATTTTGTAAAGAGTGAAGTGTTCTGAAAGAGTTTTTAGTAACTAATGTTCTTCCGTCTACACTCATTCCACCAATAGCTTCTGTTACCCAAACTGGGTCTCCACTGAATAATTCATCATATTCAGGAGTTCTTAAAAATCTAACCATTCTTAATTTCATAATGAAATGATCCATTAATTCTTGAGCTTGTTCTTCTGTTAAAACTCCGTTTTTTAAATCTCTTTCAATATAAATATCAAGGAATGTTGAATTTCTACCAATACTCATAGCTGCACCGTTTTGTTCTTTTGTTGCAGCAAGATATCCAAAGTATAACCATTGAATAGCTTCTTTAGCGTTTTCAGCTGGTCTAGAAATATCATAACCATATTTTAATGCCATTTCTTTTAATTCTTTTAAAGCTGATATTTGGTCATTAACCTCTTCTCTTTCTTTTATAACATCAGAGAATATTGTAGGATATTCTAAATATTTTAAACTTCTTAATTTTCCTTCAATTAAGGCGTCTACACCATAAAGTGCAATTCTTCTATAATCTCCTATAATTCTTCCTCTACCATAACCATCAGGTAAACCTGTAATTATGTGAGAACTTCTAGCTGCTCTTATTTCTGGAGTATAAGCAGCGAAAACACCATCATTATGAGTTCTTCTGTAATGATGGAATATTTTTTGAACTTCAGGAGCAACTTCAACATTTTGTGCTTCACAAGATTTTTCAACTATTCTTATACCTCCATTTGGCATAATAGCTCTTTTTAAAGGTTCATCAGTTTGTAAACCAACTATTTGCTCTAAGTCTTTATCAATATAACCAGCTTCATGGCTAGTTATTGTAGAAATAGTGTTAGCATCTACTGCTAAAACTCCACCATTTTCTTTTTCTTTGTTATATAAATCTAGAACTTCATTCCACAATTTTTTTGTAGATTCAGTTGCTGGAGTTAAGAAACTGTCATTTCCTTCATAAGGAGTATAGTTAGTTTGAATAAAGTTTCTAACATTTATTTCATTTTCCCAGTCACCAGATTTAAAATCTTTCCATTGTTCAAATTTCATAAAATCCCAACCTTTCTTAAAAATAAACATACTCTAATATATTACCACGCTTAGGGAAAAATATCAAGCAAAAAAAATATAAAAATTTAAAAAAAATGATTTATTATGTAAGTTTTTGTGATATACTATAAAAAAATATTTAGGAGAAGTAGAATGAAACATAAAAAATACAAATTAAGATTTATAAGAAATATAGCAATTTGTGTATTTGCTTTACTTATTGTTGCCAGATTATTAGATGTTATGCCTGGTTTTAAAAGAGATAAAACAGAAGGAATTACTAATTTAGTAATAGGAGATGAAGATATAACAGAAGAACTTGTTAATAATGTATGGATTGATGAAAATGATGTTGTATATATTTCCTATGAAGATGTTAAAAATTTATTTGATGATTCCATAATTTATGATGAAAATTACAAACAAATAATAACAACATCAAGAACAAAAGTAGCGACTTTAAAATTAGATGATAATAATATGGTTATTAATGATACAACAAAAAATATTTTAGGAAAATTAATAAGAAAAGAAGGAATGTTATATTTACCAATATCTGATATGGAATTAGTTTATAATATAGAAGTTGACTATATTCCGGAAACAGATATTGTTACAATAGATGAAATAGATAAAAAATTAACAAGGGCAACAATTGCAAAAAATACTAGTGTAAAATCAAAAATGAGAGCATTTTCTCAAACACTAGAAGAATTAAAAACTGGAGAACAAATATCATATTATAAAGATAGTACTAATGGATGGATTAAAATAAGAACAAAAACAGGGATTGTAGGATATATAAAAAATTCAATAATTACAAATGAATATGTTGTAAGACAAGAAATAGATAGAGAAACAGAATCAAAGCTAATTTCTGATAATGAAATTAATGGATGGCTAAAAATAAAAGAAGAGAATTTTAAAGAAGATATGTTAAATGATTATGAAGCAAGGGTACAAAGTATAAATACTATAGTTAGTTTTATTTTATCTGAAAATCCTAAAGGAATAATTATTTATTCAAATTCGAAAAGTGAATCATTTGTTAGATTTATGACAGAAATTACCCCAAGATTAAGAGAAATCGGAGTTTCAGTGGCATTAAAATCAGATGATGTAAATAAAACAAAGAGTTTAAAAAATATTGTAGATTACATAGTAAAATAGGAGAAATGTATGAAAAAAATAAGAGCAATTTTAATACTATTATTAATAATAATTATAGGAATAGTTTTATGGTATTTTATTTCCGTATCACCAAAATCTAGTAATATAAAAGAAAAGGAAGTAACAATTCCTATAGGAACAGGTTCAAGTGGTATTGCAGAGATTTTAAAGGAAAACAATATTATTAAAAGTGAAACAGCTTTTAAAATATATGTAAAACTAAATAAAGTTTCAGGATTTCAAGCTGGAACATATTATTTAAAAGAAAGTATGAGTGTAAAAGAAATTACAGAAATGCTAAAAACAGGAATAATGCATGATCCAAACCAAGTAACAATAACTTTTATAGAAGGTAAAAATTTTAGATGGATAGCAAATACAATAGCAGAAAAAACTAATAACACTTATGATGAAGTATTGGCTGTTCTTGAAGATGATGAATATATAAACTATTTAATAGGTAAATATTGGTTCTTAGAAGATGACATCAAGGATGAAAACATATATTATTCCCTAGAAGGATACCTTTTCCCAGACACATATGCGATAAAAAATAAAGATGTAGAAGTAAGAGAAATCCTTGAAAAAATGTTAGACCAAATGGGAATTGTTTTGGAGGATTATAAAGAAGAAATCGAAGATAGTGAGTATTCAATACATGAAATTTTAACAATAGCTTCAATAATAGAAACAGAATCGATGACACAAGAAGGTAGAAAAGATGTAGCAAGTGTAATATACAATAGATTAAATTCTAATATGGCAATACAAAGTGATGTAACAACATATTATGCTATAAAAGTTGATATGAGTGAAAGAGATTTATATCAAAGAGAAATAGATGCATATAATCCATATAATACAAGAGGTCCAAATATGGAAGGTAAATTGCCAATAGGGCCAATGAGCACTGTAAGTAGGTCAAGTATAGAAGCGGCACTTGAGCCAAATAATACAGATTATATATTCTTTGTAGCAGATAAAAATGGAAAATTATATTTTACCAAAACAAATGAAGAACACAATGCAAAAGTGATTGAATTAAAAACACAAGGATTATGGTGGGAATATTAAATAAAAGATTAAGCACGGGGACAAGCCCCGTGCTTTGTTTCTGCTTAGGAATTAACTGAACCTTCGGCAAGAATTGCCTTAACCTGCTTTTTGTATGCTTCAACGCCGGGCTGATTGAAGGGATTTACTTCGAGTGCATAACAGCCGATGGGACATGCCCATTCAAAAATCTGCATAGCATAAGCAAGGTTTTCAATGCCTGCTTCGCAAATGAATTTGCTGCATTCATTCGGGGCATCACCGATTGATGAATGTGCGAAATAGCTGCCTTCCATGGCTGCGTTATTGACTTCAGAGAGTGAGCGGTTTGCAAGATAGTCAAGACCGTCTTTAAGGTCAGACTCAGGGAATGTGACCTTAATGGAATCGTTCCATATGAAAAAGGTCTCGCACATAATTTCTCTCAATCCTTCCTGGAGATACTGACCCAATGAATGCAAATCCATTGAGAATACAGCGCTGTCAGGAACCATGCCTTCAAAATCTTTGCCTTCGCTTTCGCCGTAAAGCTGCTTCCACCATTCGGCAAAAAACCTGAGCTCGGGGTTATTGACCGGCATCATTTCAACGATACATCCGTTCTGGTACTGTTCATAACGCCAGTTAGCGTAGTCAACGGCCGGATTGTCGAGGGTAGATGAACAAAGCTCATCTGCAGCTGCAACAGCGTTGAGGATTTTGTCAGTATCGATACCTGCAATTGCAATAGGCAGCAAGCCAACAGGTGTAAACACTGAATATCTTCCGCCGATATTGTCAGGAATTACGAATGTTTCCCAACCGTGTTCATCTGCAAGAGCGCGGCCGGTGCCTTTACACTTATCGGTTATTGCATAAACTGTAGGCTCTTTGCCGTGAATATTTTTGTGCAATTCGTAGAAATAGCGCAGGGCCAGACCGGGTTCAAGCGTTGTGCCACTCTTACTTATATAGATAATGCAGAAAGAGTCGCTTCCGATGATGTGTTCGATGTTGTTCCATTCTTTGGAGCTGAGCGATGCAACAAAATGAATTTTGGTACGCCAAGGCAAATCAAAGGCATTTACATCGCCGCATTCAGCGTCAATAATTGCTTTTGCTCCGAGATAGGAGCCGCCGATACCGATGACGATAGCGTGTTTGAAATTCTTGATTATGTCTGCAGCAGTTGTTTTAAGCCGAGCATATTCCTCGGACTTAAGATAAGGTGCAGCCCAGTTCATCCAGCCACGCATATGTGCGTCAGCGCCTGTGCCGTTCACAAGGGTTTCATAGCCTGCTTTTATTGCAGGGGCGATTTCGGGTTTGTCAGTTGCGAAAAATTTGAGAGTAGATGCGGTTGACATGTTTTTCTTCATTCCTTTCAGAAATATAATGTTAACTGCGATTTACAGTTACGCATCACATTATATCAAAAAAAACATGAGAATGCAACAATTTATGTAAATCGAATAAAAAATTTAAAAAAGATATTGACATATTAAATATAAAAGTAGTATAATAACACTTGCCAGTGAAAAATGTGGCAACACATAAAACACATTAGATGCAGATGTGGCGGAACTGGCAGACGCACAGGACTTAAAATCCTGCGGGACTTACCTCCCGTGCCGGTTCGATTCCGGCCATCTGCACCAGAGAAAAGCATTGCAAAAGCAATGCTTTTTTCTTTTATTTAAAAGCCGGATTCGAATGTGTACTACCTCGTAGAGCTACACGATTTTTGACAGTATGTAAAAACTCTCAGGGGGGTTAAGACTTATGACAAGTCAAAGTCTAATTTATTGCGTATTAAAATATTGTTTTTATATATAGATATTTATTATAATCTGTGCTAAGATAATCTAAATAAGATAAAAAAGTAAAAGGAAAATTTGATTATGAAAATAAACCGTGATTTAAAAGATTATATCGAGACAAATATATTTCCTGAATATTGTAAAAATGAGCCAGCACATAATATTGACCATATAAAATATGTTATTAAAAGAAGTTTCAAATTTGCTTACACTCTACCTAATATAAATTATAATATGGTTTATACAATTGCAGCCTATCATGATATTGGACATTATATAGATTCTAAAAAACATGAAATTGTCTCAGGAGAAATAATGTCGAGAGACGAAAATTTAAAAAAATTTTTCTCTGAGGAAGAGTTGAACATTATTAAAGAAGCTATCGAAGATCATAGAGCATCCGCAGAGAATGAACCTAGAAGCATCTATGGGAAAATAGTTTCAACGGCTGATAGAAATAATACTGTAGAAGCTTGTTTAAGAAGAAGTTATACTTATGGAAAAAAACTTGAACCTAACCTTAATGATGAAGAACTTTTTGAAAGAGCATATAAACATCTTAATATGAAATTTGGAGAAAATGGTTATGCTAAATTTTTCTTTAAAGATGAAGAATATGAAAATTTTTTAAAAGAAATTAGGAAACTATTATTAGATAAAAAGTTATTTATAGATACACAAAGAACTTATATAAATGAATTGAAGAATCAAGGAGTAATTTAATTTTAAATATTGACTTTTCTTAAAATCCAAATTATAACAAATATAGGAAATGACAAATAAGAAAGTCAAAAGTTGTAGATAACTACTTCATCCGCACCAAAAGAGATGAATTTTTAAATTCATCTCTTTTTATTATGTGCGACGATTTACGTCACACATAATAAAAAGGGAGTGTTATAAACACTCCCTAAGCCATTTGTGCAATTGTACTAGGGTCGTAAACAAGTGCATGAGTTGCCCAAAAATCTTTAGCTTTCTGATGTTCTTCTGAGCCAGAAATGATTGAAGGGTCCCAAGGTTCTTTTTCAGATGAATCTCCAAAGAAGGCAGTAATTAAAATATAGTTTCCAGAATTATGGTCTTTTTTAAGAATTACTGTAAGACTGGAACAGTCTTCGGGTTCTCTGTTAAGTACCATAGGGGTAGGACCTTTCCGTCCATGACGATATGCCATTACAACAGTATCTGTTTTATCAACAGAAACACAATTTGTTTTTCCAATTATGCGATTGAAGTTAATAACTTCTACCACAAAATTTTTATTGGGAGAAATTTTTAAAAGTGCTTCTTTGATAAGTGCAATTGATACAGAATGTACATTGGAATGGGAATTCGGCCTATCAAAAACTTTAATTCCATTTGCACAGGAGCCTAATAATTTTTTTAATGACATTTATATACCTCCAAAAAATTATAGTGCTTCCAAAAAGCTTTTTATTCAATTACAAATCAATTCGCTTTGTTTATTGAATTCAAAAAGTTTTTTGAAAACACTACATAAATAAATTATAATATATTATACAATGATTTACATAAAAAATCAAGAAAATATAATTATAACCTATACAATACTATATAGTTGATTTTTTATGTAAATTATGATAACATATAAAAAGATATCCAGCAGAACAATTATCCATTTATACTACATGTTTAAAGGAGGAATATGAAATGGAAATGGGTAGCGTTAATTTTGTTTTAAGAGGTCTTGACGAGCGGAAGATTTTTATTAACTGTGAGCAATGTTCAATTTGTAAAGGAGGTTGCTGTCAATCTTCTGGATGTTCTTATTCACCGGAAGATTTTTACGTGTTAAAAAATGATTTCTCAAAAGAAGAACGAATAAAATATCTTATACATTTCTTGAAAAGAGGATATGCATCAATAGAGCATAGAAGAATACATTCCAAGAAATATGGAGCTGTTGATGTTGAACCAATACCATCGAATTTAACGGAGTTAAATAAGAGGGTGTCTTTGGAAAAGCTTTTAGCGGCAGAAGGTCTCATTTATATAAGGGTAAGGAATGTAAATGCTGGAGTAATTGATATTCTTGATTTGGATGAATATTCTCCATGCAAATTACACTCTCTTACTGAAGGATGTAGATTGCCATTTTCAAAGAGACCAAAAGGTGGGAGATGGTTAAAACCAAGAGATAATGAACGAGAGGATTGCACATCGGTATATACTGAGATTCAGGCTGCAATGGATTGGTATCCTTTTCAGGAAATCCTCTATGAGGTGTACAGATATTTTGTTGAACATGAACATTATTAACAAAAAAAGACAGGTCATGATAGAGTTCTATTATGACCTGCCTTTTTTGTTAGCATTTCCAAGAAATATCCATATAGAAGATAGGAATTCTTTTTCTTGAATTATCTTGTTTCATAATATATAATTCTAAGGGAAAGAAGGGATGTTCATGAATAAATTAAAAACATTCATTTCGAGAATTTCTGATAGTTTAAAAGAAAGTTTAAAAAAAGAGCCTGTTACATTTACAACTATAATACTTGTTACATTGATTTTAGCAGTTTTTATAACAACAGATATTAAAATAATTTCAAATGTTTTAATTTTTGGAATTGCGTTTAGTGTAAGTTGTTTTTTCGTAGAAACATTATTTAATAAAAAGCTTTTTAAAATATTAGGATATATAGTTTCCGGAATAATATCACTTGTTTTTTCTTTGATTATCTTTAATGATAATATAGGTAATGTACTACAAGAAAATGCAATAAGAATATTTGTTGGTTTTGTTTCCATTATGATAATTATGGCTTCATATGTTATATTAAAAAAAGAAAAATTAAATTTTAGTGAATACATTTTAAAAGTATTAGCAAATATTTTTAATGCTACAATAGTTTATGTTGTATTAAGTGTAGGAATAACATTACTAAGTTTTGTATTTGTAGAACTTATATTAAATAATGGATTTTGGGATGTTTTCTTAACGACACAAATATTATTATTAGGATTATTTTATATACCTGCTATAGTAATTTCTATATCAAATTTAAAGAAAAAAGAAGTAAATATTTTTATAAAAGGATTAGTTAAATTTGCTTTATTACCTTTAATAAGTATAGGAATTTTAATTATTTACATATATATTATAAAAATTTTAGTATTAGGTGAAATGCCTTCAAATGTTATATTTAGAATATTAGCTATAATGTTTATGTTTGCATTTCCAACATGGACAATTGCGGAAAACTATAAAAATGAGGGAAAAGTCATAAGTACAATTACAAAATTACTGCCTTATTTATATATGCCATTTATAATATTAGAAATTATTTCTTTAGGAATGAGAATAAATGGATTTGGAATAACACCAATAAGATGTTTAGGAATTGGAGTCATTATTTTACAAATAGTAGCTTTAATATTGTCTGTTGTTAAAAATAAAAAATATTTATCACAAATTCTTATATATTTAGCAGCTGCAATTTTTATATTATTTATAACACCACTTAATTATAATAATATTTCTTATTTTAGCCAAAGAGTAATATTAACTAAATATATTAAAGAAGATACAAATATAAAAGAATTAGAAATTGAATATAAGCAAAAAGCTATAAGTTCATATAAATATTTAAAATATAATAATGGAGAAAAATATATTCCTGAATATATTGAAAAAGGAAATCTTGCAGATGAATTAAAAGAGTATTATGGATATTCAGCAGTATCACATGTTGAACATATTTATTTTTATGAAAATACAGATTATATAAACGTAAAAGAGTATTCGACAATAATTAAAGTAAATCAAAGAAACAGTTCTAATAATACAATGGTTCAATTTGATGATTATAATGGGAATTTTATAATAAAAACAGATATAAAAGATGCGGTTACAGATATTATAGAAGTGAATAATTCTAAAGAACAAGATGTTAAGGAGTATATAACAGAAAATAGAATTATTAAATTAGATGACAATAAGGATTTATATTTAACAAGCTTCAATTTACAATATTATAAAACAAATAATGAAATTATATTAGTGTCTCTTGGTGGTTACATATTGCAGAAATAGAAAAAAAGATTGCTTTTGCAATCTTTTTTTTACTCTATTTTACATCTTCTTTTCTTTCAATATTTGTTTCTAACAATTCAGGCTTCTTTAAATATTTAAAAAACAATTTCATTGCAGTAGCATAGTAAAAACCATCACATATTCTTTCATCTGCAACTAATGCAAGAGAAATTGATTTTTCTTCTTTAATTGTTTCTTCATCATAAATGAAACTTTTTTTCTTTTTACCCATAGCTACAAACATTCCGCAAGTTCCAAAATCATATATATGATGATAGATAGCATCAAGTCCTAAAGAACCCACATTTGTTAAAAATGCTGAAGTATGGAAAGGACTTGCATTAATAATAGACATTGGCATTAAACCATGTTTATCTAAACACATTAAGGTATTAACTGCTGCTTTCATAATAAAATTAGGTACATGAGATAAAACTTTTGCTAATTTGTCAGTGCTGTTTTCAGCTGATAAATCTTTATTTTCTGTGATGATTTTATCTAATTTTTCTTTTATTTGAAAAATATTTTCAGTACCATCAAATAATAGTTTTACAGTAGTTTCTTCAATAGTTTCAGACATTTCTTTTTTTATTGCAAGAGAAATATAAATTCCTTTTCTAGCAAAAGTTCTACCATTAACTACAAATCTATTTAAACAAGGTTTTTCAGCTATTATTCTAACTAATGCTGCGTAAATAATATTCATATAAGAAAGCCTAATACCTTTTTCTTTTTCAACTTTATCAATATAAGCATCTAATGCAGGAAGTGCTATATCTTGAGAGTAATAAACATGTGCATCACTTCTAGTTTTCATGACATGAGGGATTACTCTAAAAAAAGGCCCTATATTTTTAATTTTTCTACCGTCAGGTCTAAATCCGAACATAAAATCTCCCCTTTATAAATTTCATTATACATAACAAAGCAAAAATTTGCAAGAAAAAGGTCAAAAAAAATCGAATATAGAAAAGAATATGGCTGTGAGCACCAAAGGGGACGTATTTAATTGGTGACCATATATGGTCCCCAATTAAATACGTCCCCTTTGGTGCTCACAGAATAAAAAATCCAATTTATAACAAATATATATAAATGTTATAACAAAATTAGTATTGAATAATAAAAGAGAATATGTTAATATATGTATGAAATAATAATTAGGAGGTAATGCAATGATAGCAATAGGTGCAGATCATGGCGGTTTTGAGTTAAAAGAAGAAATAAGAAAATTTTTAGAAAAAGAAGGATTAGACAACAAAGATTTTGGAGCATATTCAACTGACAGAGTAGATTATCCCAATATAGCAAAAAAAATATGCAAAGAAGTACAAGAAGGAAAATGTGAAAAAGGAATATTAATTTGTAGATCAGGTTATGGAATGGCAATGGTTGCAAATAAATTTAAAGGAATAAGAAGTGCACCATGTTTTTGTACCAGAGCAGCACAATTTTCAAGAATGCATAACAACTCAAATGTATTATCATTAGGTGCAGATTACATTACTACTGAAGAAGCATTTAAGATAGTAAAAGTATGGTTGGAAACTGATTTTGAAGGTGGAAGACATCAAGAAAGATTAGATTTAGTAACAGAAATAGAAAATGAGAATATGAAATAAAAGACTATAGTAGAGGTGATTTCTTAAGATGAGAGTAGTATTAGCATCTGCTTCGCCAAGAAGAGAAGAGCTTTTAAAAAAAGTAGTTAAAGATTTTGATATTATACCAAGTGATATAGATGAAAGCGTTATAAAAGAAAAAGTTGCTGAACAACTGGTGGAAGAATTATCATATGCAAAAGCAGAAAAAGTGTTTATAAAAGAACAAGAAAAATATGATGACTTAATAGTTATTGGGGTAGATACAATGGTTGCATTAGAAGATAATCTTTTAGGTAAACCAAAAGATGCTGAAGATGCAAAAAAAATGCTTTCAAGTTTGTCAGGCAAATCAAATGATGTTTACACAGGATTAAGTATAATTGTAAAACAAAAAAATAAAATTACAAAAGAGGTTACAAATTCTAAAACAAGAGTAAAAATGAAAGAAATGTCTCAGGAAGATATAGATGAATATGTTTCAACAGGAGAACCTTTAGATAAAGCAGGTGCTTATGCTGTTCAGGGTAAGGGTGCGAAATATATTGAAAAAATTGAAGGCAATTATGACTCAGTAGTAGGATTAAATACGGATTTAGTTAAAGAATTTTTAGAAAAATATGGTATAGAGGTATTGTAATTTATACTAATTTATGGTAATATAATTCATTATATATAGCCGTTTTAAAAAAGCAAAGTATGTTAAAGAACTAATATATTGAAAGAGAAATAGGTTATAAGCTGAAAGCCTATAATATATCTTTAACTGAAATTTCACTTTTTAGGTCTTTTATTGAAATAGTAGTAGGTAAAAGCGTTTGCAACGTTATAGCTATGAATGAGGTTAATTAGATTTTATATTAATTAATAAATTTAGGTGGTACCGTGAGAAAAACTCACCCTATGTAATAGGGTGAGTTTTTTTCTCACGGTAAATCAAATGAAAAGCAGCATCTTGCGTTGTCAAACAGCATAAAAATTTTATCGGCATACAGCGTATAGCCTTAAAAATTTTTATTTGTTTTCCTAGCAATATACTACTTTTGATTTGATTTATAACATTATATGTAGGGGCGCCTCCCTCGGCGACCCGCATGAAAATGAACAACAAATAAATTTAATATAAGGAGGAATATGATGAAAGAACAAATTGCTCAAATTAAGGAGAATGCAATTAATGAAATTACAGAAGCTAAAACTTTACAAGAGTTAAATGATGTAAGAGTAAAATACTTAGGAAAAAAAGGTGAATTAACTGCTGTTTTAAGAGGTATGGGAGCATTAAGTGCAGAAGAAAGACCTGTTATAGGTAGTTTGGTAAATGAAGTAAGAGACAGTTTAGAATCAGAAATTCAAAAAAACGAAGCTGATTTAAAAGAAAAAGCTTTAAATGAAAAATTAGAAAAAGAAAGAATTGATATTTCTTTACCTTCAACAAAAATGAAAAGAGGAAGTAAACACCCAATAAATAGAGTGATTGAAGAAATCGAAGATATTTTCGTTTCTATGGGATATGATGTGGTTGATGGACCAGAATTAGAAACAGATGAATATTGTTTTGAAAGATTAAATCTTCCAAAAGGTCATCCTGCACGTGATATGCAAGATAGCTTCTATGTTGACCCAGAACATTTATTAAGAACACAAACATCTGCTGTTCAAGCAAGAGTAATGATGGCAAATGAAGAAAAAACTCCAATTAGAGTTATTTGTCCAGGAAAAACATATAGAAGAGATGATGATGCAACACATTCACATCAATTTGGTCAAGTAGAAGGATTAGTAATAGATGAAAATGTTTCTTTAGCAGACTTAAAAGGAACTTTAGAAATATTCGTTAGAAAAATGCTTGGAGAAAATTCAAAATTAAGATTTAGACCAAGTTATTTCCCATTCACAGAACCTAGCTACGAGGTAGATGTTAGTTGTTTTAAATGTGGTGGAAAAGGATGTAATTTGTGTAAACAAACAGGTTGGATAGAAATTTTAGGTTCAGGAATGGTACATCCAAATGTATTAGAAATGAATGGATATGACCCAAAAAAATATACAGGATTTGCATTTGGAACAGGATTAGACAGACTTGCAATGTTTAAATATGGAATAACAGATATAAGATATTTTTATACAAATGATATAAGATTCTTAAATCAATTTGACAGAAAGGATGTGTAGAGATGAAACTAAGTAAAAATTTTGTTAAAGATTACGTAGATATAGATGTAGATATTAAAACACTTGCTGAAGATATGACAAAAGTAGGAAATGAATATGATTCAGCTTCAAAATTAATTGAAGCTACAAAATTAATTATAGGTGAAGTAATAGAATGTGAAATGCATCCAGATTCAGACCATTTACATGTTTGTAAAGTAAATATTGGAACTGAAGTTTTAGATATAGTGTGTGGAGCACCAAATGTAAGAAAAGGACTAAAAGTAATAGTTGCTCAAGTAGGAGCTGAATTACCAGGAGATTTCAAAATTAAAAAAGGAAATATAAGAGGGAAAGAATCAAATGGTATGCTTTGTTCTATTGCTGAACTTGGAATAGAATCAAAATTTCTAAAACCAGAGGATAAAGAAGGAATTCATGAATTATCACAAGACGCACCAATTGGTGAAGACCCAATTAAATATATAGAAATGGATGATGAGGTTGTAGATTTCGAACTTACAGCTAATAGAGGAGATTTGTTAAGTATTTTGGGAATGGCTTATGAATTAGGTGCAATTTATGATAAGCCTGTTAAGGAAATAGATTTATCACATAATGAAATTGAAGAAAATGTTAATGATAGTTTTAAAGTAGAAGTTGAAACAGAAAATTGTAATTTGTTTTTAGCAAAAAAAGCTTTAAATGTAACAATAAAAGAAAGTCCAGATTTTATTAAAAACAGATTAATAGCTTCTGGAATAAGACCAATTAATAATGTTGTAGATATAAGCAACTATGTAATGCTAGAAGTAGGTCAACCACTTCACTTTTATGATGCAGATAGACTTGGTGGGAAAATATTAGTTAGAATGGGAACAAATGGAGAAAAATTAACAACTTTAGATAATATTGAAAGAATTCTTGATGAAGAAGATATTGTTATAACAAATGGAACAGAAGCAATAGGATTAGCTGGTGTTATGGGAGGACTTTCAACAGAAGTTGAAGAAGATACAAAAAATATTATAATTGAATCTGCAGTATTTGATGGTGTAAAAATAAGATGTACTTCTAAAAAAATATTAAGAAGTGAAGCAAGTAATCGTTTTGAAAAAGGATTAGATCCAAATAGAACATATATGGCAATTGAAAGAGCATGTACATTATTAGAAAAATATGCAGATGCTAAAATAGCAAAAGGTACAGTTGTATATGATGTTGCAGACAAAACAGAAAAAGATGTTGATGTAACTTTTAATGATATAAATTCTCTTTTAGGAATGCAAATTTCTAATGAGGAAATATTAGAAGTATTTAGAAAATTAGGTTTTGAATACAAAGTAAATGGTGAAGTTATAACAGTAACAGTACCAACTAGAAGATTAGACATATCTATAAAAGAAGATTTAATTGAAGAAGTTGGAAGAATATATGGAGTAGATAATATTGAAGGAAAACTTCCGGTATTACCAACAAAAACAGGTAAATATGATAAAACAACAAGAGAAATAAGAAATAAAATGATTTCTTTAGGATTAAATGAGACAATGTCATATATTTTAGTAAATGAAAAAGATGTAACTAAATTTACCTTAGATAATTTTGAACCTATAAAATTATTAGACCCATTAACAGAGGAAAGAAACACATTAAGATATAGTATGGTTCCTTCATTGTTGAAAATTTATGAATATAACTTAGGCAGAAATAATAAAGATATATGCATATTTGAAATAGGAAAAGGATTTGGAAAGAAAGAAGACTATATAGAAGAACAAAAACTTTGTGTACTTATGTCTGGTAAATATTATGAAGGAATAGGTAATACAAAAAATGTTGATTTCTATATGTTAAAAGGAGTAGCTGAAGAATTACTAGATTATTTAGGTTACAACGGAAGATATAGTTTTGTAAATAACAAAGAATTACCAAAAGAATTTCATCCAGGTCAATCAGCATTAATTTCTGTAAATAATGATGTAGTAGGAACAATGGGAAAAGTACACCCACAAGTTACTAAAGAAGATGTATTTGTTATGGAAATAAATTTAAGTAAATTACTTGATAAAAAAGTAGGAAAAATGAAATTCAAAGAGATTTCAAAATTCCCAAGTGTTAAAAAGGATGTAGCTTTTATTGTAGATAGAAATATGGAATCTATAACAATAGAAAAAGCAATTAAAAAATCAGCAGGAAATTTACTTACAAATATAGAAGTTTTTGACGTGTATACAGGTGAAAATGTAGCTGCAGACAAAAAATCAATAGCATATGCATTAACATTTAGTGATAGTAGTAAAACTTTAACAGATGATGAAGTATTAGGAATATTTAATAAAATTATTTCAGATGTAGAAAGAGCTTTAGGAGCAGAAATAAGAAAATAAAGTTAATAAAAAATATCGTAGAGAAATTTTAATGGTTTACTACGATATTTTTTATATATTTTTATTTAAAAAATTGATTGAAAAAGAATTCTTCTTGTGATACTATAAATGTACATGTTAAAATCAAAGAGGAGATGGAATACAAATGGAAAAGAAAAAAGGAAACAAGAAAAAACTTGCAACAAGAATACTTGCAGCGATTTTAGTAGCAGGAATGATTCTATCTGTTGCGGCAACACTTATTTTTGCATTGATTGCAAATAATGCATAATAAATTTAGGAGGAACAAATGATAAGTAGCTCAATTGAAGAAATCAATAAAATTTTTCAAAATATTGCACAAACATATAATACTCCTTTAAAAATAATTGCTTTAATTTTAGATATAGTTATAGTTATTTTTTTAATTGTTAAATTATTTCAAATGATAAAAGGTACTAGAGTATTGCAACTATTGAAAGGAATTATTGTTTTAATATTAGCGACTGCTATTAGTGAATTTTTTAATTTTAAAATATTAAATTATATTTTGACATCGGTTATGACATATGGAGTAATTTTTTTAATTATAATATTTCAACCAGAATTAAGAAGGGCACTAGAACAGTTAGGAACTAGTAAATTCACTAAATTTTTTGGATTTGATAAGGATATTGCAACAAGAACAAAAGAAAGCATTTATAAAATTGTAATAGCTGCTTTGGAACTTGCACAAACAAAAACAGGTGCATTAATAGTAATAGAACGTGATATAAAAATTAAAGATATAATGGATACAGGAATTGCTGTTAATTCTGAAATATCTCCACAATTACTTGTAAATATATTTACGCCGAATAGTCCATTACATGATGGAGCAGTTGTTATAAGTGAAAATAGAATAATGGCAGCAGCATGTATGTTACCATTAGCACAAGATAATAATATTTCAAAAGGAATAGGAACAAGACATAGATCAGCAATTGGAATTTCAAAAGAATCTGATGCAATAGTTGTTGTTGTTTCGGAGGAAACAGGAAAAATATCTGTTGCAAAAGATGGAACTTTAATTATGGACGTAAAAGAAGAGGCTTTAAAACAAATACTTATAAAAAATATTGTAACAAAAAGATTTGGTGAAGAAAAAGATAAAAAGATAAAAGAGAAAAAAAGATTAGGATAGGTAGCGGGGAACATTGTTCTCAAATATATAATTAAATTTTTATTTGTAGGGGCGGGCCTTGTGTCCGCCCACGTTCATACAATCTAATTGCAGTTGTAGGGGGTCGGCGTCCTCGACGACCCGAGCTTCGAAAAAAACTCTCTCTATTTTTTTTATATAAACAAACACGAGCTAAAATATTAATTTTTGAAAATGAAGGCCTCATTTGTCAAAAATTAATTATTTTAGCTTCTTAAATTTTTGTGGAAAATATAAAATTTTCCACAAAACCGATAAGGTATATTAAAAATTTTAATTAATTATCCGAATTTTAAGTTGTAGGGGCAGTCGCTCTACCCAAAGGGCATGTGATATCCGTAATCTCATTTCATTCGGACGGCTATCCGAACGGCTGCCCGTTATCAATTAAACTGGTAAATCTCTTTTTTATAAAATACAATTCAATTTGCAATTTACATAAAAATATGATAAAATATTTGAAATTTTAAATAAAAATGGAGATATAAATAAAAATGATAAATTTAACAGAAGAGCAAAAAAATAATATAATAAGTGAATGTATAAATACAAGAAAAACATTTGGAACAATATCAATAGAGAATGGTATAAATATAGAACAGCTTTATTTAATTATTGAAGAGTACTGTAAAGAAAATAATTATGTAGGATTTAGAAGAACTCGAGAAGGTATAGTTTTTGAAAATAGTGCAAGTGTTTTAAAAGATAGAGATGAAAAAGATTTAAAAAAGATTTTTTTAGAATATGCAATTGAAATTGATAAATGGTGCAAGAAAAATGAAAGAAAACCAAATAATTTAGCAGGGGTAAAAGTTGCAAAAAAAGGAGAAGAAGAAACTGCCGAGCAAAAAGAAAAAAGAATATCAAAACTAAAAAAGCTTTTACAAGACAATATAGTAAAAAAATATAAAGGAAGAAATTTGGAAGAAATAGAGGATGAAACAGAGAAAGAAATTGTAAAAATAATAAGAGAAATTGATAAAAAATATAGAAATTCACGAGATATAGGAATTAGAGCAAGAAAAATATATTTAAGAAATCTAGAAGAGATTTTAGATTGGAAAGAAGTAAATAAAAGAAAACCAAAAATAATATATGGTGTGAGGGCTGCAAAAAAAGGAGAGAAGGAAACAGAAGAGCAAAAAGAAAGAAGATTAGCTAGATCTTTTAAAAAAATGAAAGATACAATTACAAAACTGTATGACAATATAAGTTTGGAAGATATATATAATGAAAATGATAGAGAAATAGTAAGAATAATAAGAAAATTAGAGGAAGAATGGGGAAAAACAACAAAAAAAGAAAAAGATGAAGAAATTTTAAATAAAGCAAGAAAGCTAGAAACATGGTGCATAGCAAATGGAAGAAGACCAAGATGTTTAGAAAAAGTAAAAGCTGCAAAAAAAGGAGAAAGAGAAACACCAGAACAAAAAGAAAAAAGAATGTATAGAATATATTATAATTTAAAGAAAGATATAGAAAAATATGATGGTAAAAATTTAGAAGGTATAGAAGATAAGGTTGACAGAGAAATTGTGAAAATAATAAAAAATATAGAAAATAAATATGAAGTAAATGTAGGGTGTTTCTATAAAAAAAGAAGCTTGCAAGACTCAAAGTATTTGAAAAATGCAATGATTTTAAAAGAATGGTGTATAGAGAATGGAAGAAGACCAAGAAGCTTAGATAGAGTAAAAGTTGCTAAAAAAGGAGAAGAAGAAACAGCAGAGCAAAAAGAAAAAAGAATGTCCGTAGTGTGGCATAACATAAATAAGAATGTTGTGAAAAAATATGAAGGTATAAGTTTAGAAAATATAAAAGATAAGGTTGAGAGAGAAATAACACGAATAATAAGAGAATTAACTGAAATATATCCAAAAAATAAAAATGGAATAGCAGCAAGAAAGGAAAATTTAGCTCAAATAAAAACAACAAAAAAAAGAGGGAAAGCTCATTTTGTAAAGACAGTTGGTAACGAAAAGATGAAAAAAATGATAGTTAATCTTATAAAAACAAAAAATGCAACAGAAGAGCAAATAAAAGTAATTGCAGATTTTTATGGTGTAGATATGGGAAAAGTAATAAATGAAAAAGACGAAAGATAGTTGTAATTTAGCAAAAAAAGAGGAGTTATAAAATGAGAAATATTAAATTAACAATAGAATATGATGGGAAAAAGTTTAATGGTTGGCAAAAACAACCTAATAAACCTAATATTCAAGGTGAAATTGAAAATGCAATAAAAGAAATTACAGGAGAAGAAGTAGACTTAATTGCATCTGGAAGAACCGATGCAGGAGTACATAGCTTGCGGACAAATTGCAAATTTCAAAACAGAAAGTAAGATTGAAACAGAAAGAATTGTTTATGCATTAAATTCAAAATTGAAAAAAAGTATAGTAATAAAAAATGCAGAAGAAGTAGACGAAAAATTTCATTCAAGATACAATGCAAAACAAAAAACATATAGATATATAATAAACAATTCAAAGCATGGAACAGCAATTTATAGAGAACTAGAATATCATATGCCAATAAAATTAGATGTAGAGGCAATGAAAAAAGCTGTAAAATACTTTGAAGGAGAACATGACTTTAAAGCATTTAAAGCAAGTGGAACAAGTAGTAAAAGTAGTGTTAGAATAATTTACAAAGCAGAAATTATAGAAGAACAGGATAAAATAAAAATAGAACTAACACGGAAATGGATTCTTATACAATATGGTGAGAATAATTGCAGGAACATTGGTAGATGTAGGCTTGCGGAAAAATAAAACCAGATGAAATACCTAGTATAATAGAAGAGAAAGACAGAACAAAAGCAGGAAAAACTTTACCTGCACATGGATTGTATTTAGTAGAAGTAAAGTATAATTAAAAAGTAGGGGCATTGTCGGTTAGGAATATCGACAACGCCCCTACACGTTATAAAATTTTAAATATATTTCTCAATTTCATTCCACACATTTTCTGTATAAATTTTCTTTTCAGAAGAGAATGGTAGGAATGTTAAATCTTTTAAAGGATTTAATAAATTTTGTAGTTCTAAAACTCTTGCATCTACTTTAGTAGGTGCTATTTTATCTGCTTTATTTGCAATAACTAAACAAGGATGTTCTCCAGATTTATTAAGAATGTAATCATACATTAATCTATCATTTTCAGTAGGGTCATGTCGTATATCGATTAAAAATACAATTAAACAAATTTTTTTTCTAATTTGAAGATATTGTTCTATAAAGTTTCCAACTTTAATTTGTTCTTCTTTACTCATTTTGCTGTAACCATATCCAGGTAAATCTACAAAATAAAAATTATTATCTACATTGTAAAAATTAATTTGTCTGGTTTTACCAGGTTGACTACTAGTTCTAGCTAAACCTTTTCTATTTAACATTGTATTAATAAAAGAAGATTTTCCAACATTAGATTTTCCAACCAAAACAATTTCAGGTAAATCATTATTAGGGTATTGTTTTGGAGATACTGCTGAAATTTCAAATTTAGGATTTTTGATTATCATTATAGGATTCCTTTCTTGTTAAATAACAATTTGTTGAAAATATTGTAGGGGTCAGTCAAGACCGACCCGGGCTGGTCAAGACCAGCCCCTACAAAATTAATTTTTCGGAACAATTTTATCTATTCCACCCATATAAGGTCTTAATACTTCTGGTATATTAATACTTCCATCTTCATTATAATTATTTTCTAGGAAAGCTATAAGCATTCTTGGTGGTGCTACAACTGTATTATTTAATGTATGAGCAAAGTAATTTTGTTTTTCACCTTTTACTCTAATTCCCAAACGTCTACTTTGAGCATCTGTTAAGTTTGAACAGCTTCCAACTTCAAAATATTTCTTTTGTCTTGGACTCCATGCTTCAACATCGCAAGATTTTGCTTTTAAATCTGCTAAGTCACCACTACAACATTCTAAAGTACGAACAGGAACATCTAAACTTCTGAACAATTCAACTGTATATGACCACATTTTTTCATACCATGAATAACTGTCTTCAGGTTCACAAACAACTATCATTTCTTGTTTTTCAAATTGATGAATTCTATACACACCACGTTCTTCAATACCATGTGCTCCTTTTTCTTTTCTAAAACAAGGAGAATAAGATGTCATAGTGTAAGGTAATTCAGTTTTTTTCAAAATTTGTCCTTTGAATTTTCCTATCATTGAATGTTCACTTGTACCAATTAAATATAAATCTTCACCTTCGATTTTATACATCATAGCATCCATTTCTTCAAAACTCATAACTCCTGTTACAACATCACTACGAATCATGAAAGGAGGAATGCAATATGTGAACCCTTTATTTATCATGAAGTCTCTTGCATAAGAAATAATTGCAGAATGAAGTCTAGCGACATCTCCTATTAAATAGTAAAAACCATTTCCTGCAACACGTCTTGCTGAATCTAGGTCTATACCTGCAAGTTTTTCCATTATGTCAGTATGATATGGAATTTCATAATCAGGAACTATAGGTTCACCGTATTTTTGTATTTCAACATTTTCAGAATCATCTTTACCAAGAGGAACAGAATCATCTATAATGTTAGGTATTTTCATCATTATATTTTTAATTTTGTTAGCATATTCTTCAGTTTGTTTTTCAGTATCAACTAATTCTTCATTTATTTTATTAACTTTAGATTTGATTTCTTCAGCTTCTTCCTTTTTTCCTTCACGCATAAGATTACCAATTTGACTGCTTAAAGAATTACGTTCCATTCTTAAATTATCACCTTTAAGTTGGTATTCTCTGTATACCTTGTCAAGAGAAAGAACTTCATCAACTAAAGATAGTTTATGGTCTTGAAATTTTTTCTTAATGTTTTCTTTAACTAAATCAGGATTTTCTCTAATTAATTTAATATCAATCATAATAACATCTCCTTTTAATACAAATAGTTTACTATAAAATTAGTTATTTTGCAAGATTAAATTACGGTTTATGAAGAATAGAAATTTTAATTTGTATTGTAGGGGGCGCCGCCCTCGGCGACCCGCAAACCATAAATATGATTTAATTACGGACGACCAATGGTAGCCCCTACAATGTTTGCAATAAATTCATCCAAATTACAATTTATATTGACAAAAAATAACATAAATAATAAAATAAAAACAAATAAATTCAAAGGAGGAAATAAAAAATGGGAACAGCGTCACTTATTATAAGTATAATTGCATTGGTTATTAGTTTATGTATTATGCCACTTACACTTTTTCCACTTCTTTCTTTATTAGTTTTTCCCTTAATAACAATGGTATCTATTTTAGCATTAGTAGGGCTAATTTTGGGAATAGTAGATTGGGTTTCAAGACATAAAAAAGGATTAAAAAAAGAAAAGGCTATAGCTGGGGCAATTTGTTCAGCAATAGCAATGTTAATAATAATTTTTTGGACAATTGTCAACATAGTATTTTTAGGGATAGGAATAGCGATGAACTTATAAAAATGAAAAATACAATTACTAAAAATCTTCTTTAAAAGATGTGTTTTTCAAATAAAACTTAAAGTATATATATTGACAAAAAAAATATTTAATAATAAAATAACTTTAAATAAGTTGTGAAAGGGGAATATAAATATGGGAATTGCATCACTAATTATAGGTATAATTTCAATATTAGTTGGATTTATTCCTGGTATAAACTTAATAATGATAGTACCAGCAATAGTAGCATTAGTTTTAGGTATAGTTGATTGGGTAAAAAAACGTAAAGCTGGATTGCCTAAAGGAAAATCTATAGCTGGAACAATTTGTTCTGCAGTTGCATTAATTGTAATTGTAGTTGCAAATATTTTTGCAGTATCTATATTAGCAATTATAGGAGCAAGTGCGGCTGAAACTATTGATACATATGACTATAGTGATTATGATTACGACTATGACTACTATGACTATTATAATTATTAATAGTTATATTGAGGGATTTTATTTCTCATAGTTAAATGAAAGATTTCAGAGATTTTTTATTTAAGAAATCTTGTTATGCTATATATAGTGTAACAAGGTTTCTTAAATAATATTTTCAAGGAGAATGATAAATATGAAAAATGAAGCAGAGGTAGAAGTTGTAGGTACAATAGAAAAAGAAGAAAATGTTAAAAAAACTTCAGAAGTTTGGAGTGTTACTTCATTAATACTTGGACTAGTGGGAATATCTTTTGCATCAATACCTTGTGGAATATTAGCAATCATTTTTGGATTGAAAGGAAAAAAGGAAAATTCAAAAGGAATGGCAACAGCAGGGTTTATATTAGGAATAGCTGATATTGTTCTAGGTATAATATATAGTTTTATTTCATTAATATTTACAATAATTTATATGATGAATTTGTAATATTAGGATTAGTGTATCATGAATAAGAAATACAAAAAATTTATAATAATAGAATCTGGCATACTATTGGGGATTATATGTGTATATATTTTTGTTAATTCGAATTTACTAAATATAATACCACAATGTATGATTAAGCAAATTTTAGGTATATTATGTCCAGGCTGTGGCGGTACAACTTGTGTAATTAATATTTTAAAAGGAAATTTTATTGAAGCTGCTAAGGCAAACATAATAATATTTATAGCAATAATATATGGTATAATATTAAATACGGTATATATTATAAATACATTTAAAAAAAATAAAATTTTAAAGTTTGTTTATATGAAAGAATCATATGTCTATGTATGGTTGTTTATGTATTTAATTTTTGAAATTGTAAGAAACATATAATTATAAAAGGAGTTTTAATATGGACGAAACAAAAGCAATAGAAATAAACAATGATAATGTAGAGACACCAGAAACAAAAGGAAAAAGTATAACTTCTTTAGTTCTAGGAATTGTTTCAGTTGTAACGTTATGTTTTACTAGTTATACTATGTGGGTATCGTTGATTTGCGGAATACTTGGGTTGATTTTCGGAATATTAGGAATGAAAAATGAAAATGCAAAAAGTATGGCAAAAACAGGGGTTATTTTAAGCGTTATAGCTTTAGTGGCTGTTGTTGTTTTAATTATAGTATTAATAGGCTTTTTATTACTAGGAATGGGTGGCATAATGTTAAGCGCTATGAGTAGTATTTAATGTTTTTAATTAAATAAATATATTTTTATGAAAGGAGAATTAGTATGGAGAACGAAGTTGAAGTTCAAAACAATGCACCAAAAGAGGGAGGAAAAAAAGGAAAAAGTATTGCAGCATTAATTTTAGGTATAGTTTCATTCGTATTTTCTTGTATAGGTTTAGTTGCATTCCCTTCTGGTATAATAGGATTAATCTTAGGTATATTAGGTAGAAAATCAGAAAGTGCAAAAGGTATGGCTACAACAGGAATTGTATTTAGTATATTAGGAATTCTTGGCGCAATTGTATGGATTGTTTTAGCAATGATAGGAATAAGTGCAAGTGCATCTGAATTTATGTATTATTAAAAAAAAAAAACAAGTCGAAAGACTTGTTTTTTTTTAAATTCTTTGTTTTCTTAATTTATCACATATAAAACCGCACATAAAAAAATCTACAAAAAGGAATAATCCATTTTTAAAAAGTAATGTTCCAATTTCGTATGTAGTATATGATATAGGATTTAATGCATGTATAGATAGTATTGCAACAGCTATTAGGCAAAAAATAAATGATACCATTAGACCTATTTTCATAACCTTTAATATAGGTTTGTCTATAGTAGATATATCTTCTAAAATTTTCTTAATCATAAAATACCTCCCAAAATAAAGTTCTTATATATAAATGTTAACATAAGCGCACAGTCAAATCAAAGGTAATTTATGGATAGTGCAGGGGAAAAAAAGAAGATAGGATTAAACCTATCTTTTTTATTTACTATGCATTTATAGCATTTAATTTTTTTGCTAAATTAGATTTTTTTCTAGAAGCTGTATTTTTTTTGATAACACCTTTTGAACAAGCCATATCAATTTTCTTTGTAGCTTCTTTTAAAAGATTTTCAGCATTTTCTTTATTTCCTTCAGAAACAGCAGCTTCGAATTTTTTAACAGCTGATTTATATCCAGATTTAATCATATTATTTTGCATTGTTTTCTTTTCAATGATTCCAACTCTTTTTATTGCAGATTTAATATTTGGCATACTTTAGCACCTCCTTAAATGTATAAATAAAATTTACTTCTACTATTTTAACATGTATTTTTAAAATATGCAAGAAAAATTATTTACTTTTTAGTAAAATTTGTATAAAATATATTAATAATAGGATTTATATGTAAGGTGAAATATATTTTGAAATGGGAAGTGTGAGGTGGGAAGTGCGATAGTTAGGGAAGAACTACGAAGTGTAACCCTAAAATCACACCTCGCACTTCACACTTCTCACTTCGTATAATAAATAAAATTTAAATTAATATATAAATATGCAAAATAGTGAAATATTTTAACTATAAGGAGGAAGATAATGAATGATATATTTACAATAGCTAAAAGTAATATGGTAAGTAGAGAAGAATTACTTTCTCCATATGCATGCAAATCAAAAGATGCCATTTTATTAAGAGAAGAAACAGAGGATATAAGACCTACATTTTATAGAGATATAGATAAAATAATTCATTCATCAGGGTATACAAGATATATAGATAAAACACAAGTATTTTCTTTTGTACAAAATGACCATATAACCCATAGAGTATTACATGTTCAATTAGTATCAAAAATTGCAAGAACAATAGGTAGAAGTTTAAATTTAAATGAAGATTTAATAGAGGCGATTTCGCTAGGACATGATATAGGGCATACTCCTTTTGGGCATAAAGGTGAAGAGTTACTAAATAAGATTTGTGAAAAGGAAAATATAGGTCATTTCTACCATAATGTACAAAGCGTTAGAGAATTAAAGGACTTAGAAAAGCTAAATATTAGTGTTCAAACATTAGATGGGATACTTGCTCACAATGGAGAAATGCTAAAAAATAAGTATGAGTTTAATAAAAATAAAACAAAAGAAGAGTTTTTGGAAGATTTAAATAAAGGTTTTGAAATAAAGGAATACAGTAAAATAATTAAGCCTATGACTATGGAAGCTTGTGTTGTAAGATTAGCTGATGTAATTGCTTACATTGGTAGAGACATAGAAGATGCAATTTCAGTTGGAGTTATAAAAAGAAATAATCTTCCAAGAGACATTGTAGGCGTTTTAGGAGATAACAATTCTAAAATTGTGGATACATTAATAAAGGATATTATATTAAATAGTGTAGATAAACCATATATAACTTTCTCAAAAGATAAATTTGAAGCATTAATAACTTTGCTAAAATGGAATTATAAAAAAATATATTTATCTGAAGAGGCGAATAAAAATTATGACCTCATAGAAGAACTTTTTCAAGAATTGTATTATAAATATTTAGAAATCATAGAAAATATAGATATAAAAAATTGTACAGAATCTCAAAAAGATTTATATGAATTTGTAAACAAACAAGAAAATAAAAAAAGAGCAGTAATTGATTATATGGCAGGTCAAACAGATAACTTTTTCATAAAAGAATGTGAACTATATTTTAATTATAAATATAATCTTGACAGATTAAGATTTTTCTAATAGTAGAATAAAATTTCATAATTGGAACATACTAGAAATAGAGGAAGTGAAAATTATGAAAGAGAATGAAAAGAAACTTATGCAAAGTATTTTGCAGGCAAATAATGATTTGAAAGTAGCAAATGCAAATTTTGAAAATGCAGAAGCAGAAATGATTGATTATTATACCTATCAAATAAAAGCTAATAAAGCAAAAATTGATTATTTGATAAAAAAAGTAAAAGAAGAAGGAACCAATTTAAATATGATAGAGCAACTTGAACTTAAGAATAATATAACAGAAGCTATATAAGTTATATTTGTCCCTCCATTTACATATAATTTATATGTAAATGGAGGGGTGTTTTTTTGAATATAATTACATATATAATTACAATTGCAATAGTGATAATAATTGCTAAAATATTTGTATTACCATTAAAAAAGATAATAAAGCTTATATTAAATTCAATATTAGGAGGAGCTTTAATTTATATAATAAATTTAATAGGAGCAAGTTTTGGATTTCACATAGGTTTAAATATTTTTACCGCTATATTTGTACGGAATTTTGGGAGCGCCAGGAGCAATTTTGTTAGTAATAATTAAATTATTATTATAATTTAATCATGCTGGCAGTAATACTAAACGTAACTAAATAAAAAATTTGCCAAAATAGAATAAAGGTAGTATAATAAGGTCATAAAAAAAAGAGGTAAAAATTATGGAAAATGTAAATGTATTAATTGATGAGAAGAGATTACAAGCAAGAGTTAAAGAAATTGCTGATGAAATTAGAAAAGAGTATAATGGCAAAACTATTACTTTAATATGCATATTAAAGGGCTCAACATTTTTTACAGCAGATTTAGCAAGATATTTATATGACCAAGATGTGAGATTAGAATTTATAAGAGTTTCTAGTTATAATGAAGGGACGGTAAGTTCTGGAGAAATAAAAATGAAACTTGATTTAAAAGATAGCTTACAAGGTAAAGATGCTATTGTAGTTGAAGATATAATTGATACAGGAAGAACTTTATCTTATTTAATAGAATATTTGAGATTAAAAAATCCAAATAGTTTAAAACTTTGTGCATTATTAACTAAACCTTCAAGAAGAGTATGCAAAGTAGAAGCAGATTATATAGGATTTGAAGTGCCGGACAAATTTGTTGTAGGTTATGGTTTAGATTGCAATGAACAATATAGAAATTTACCATATATTGGATTTTTAGAGGACTAAAATGTTTAATATTGAAGAAGAACTTAAAAAACTCCCTAAGCAACCGGGAGTTTATATTATGAAGGATAAAGATGAGCAAATTCTTTATGTCGGAAAGGCTATTGTTTTAAAAAATAGAGTAAAACAATACTTTCAAAAAAATAATAAGAGCCCAAGAATTGAGAAGATGGTTTCACTAATTGACCATTTTGAATATATAGTAACAGATAACGAAGCAGAGGCTCTAATTTTAGAATGCAACTTAATAAAAAAGAATAGACCAAAGTTTAATGTTCTTTTAAAAGATGATAAAACATATCCATATATTAAAATAGATATAAAATCAAATTATCCTTCAGTTTTTATGACAAGAAAGTTATTAAATGATGGTTCTAAATATTATGGACCATATCCAAGTATAACAGCTGCTAAGGAAATGCTCTCATTTATAAAAGAACGTTTCCAAATTAGACAGTGTAAAAGCTTTAAGGGTAGAACAAGAGAATGCTTAAATTTTCATATAAAAAAATGTTTAGGGCCTTGTGTTAATAAAGTTTCTAAAGAAGAATATAATGAGCAAATAAAACAAATAATGATGCTCTTAGAAGGAAAAACATCGCAAGTTATAAAACAATTAGAAGAAGAAATAAAAAAATTAGCAGATAAGCAAGAATATGAAAAAGCTGCAATATTAAGAGATAAAAAAGTGGCAATAGAAAGAATTTCAGAAAAGCAAAGAGTTTCTAATATAAATGAAAAATCAATAGATGTTTTAGGTATAGCTGAAAATGAATTAGCAATTTGTATAGAAATTTTATTTATTAGAAATAGTAAAATGATAGGAAGGGAACATTACTTTTATCCTACTACAAGTAATAAAGAAGAGCTTATTTCAGAGTTCATTAAACAATATTATATGGGGAAATTAGATGTTCCAAGTAAAATAATATTAGAATACGAGTTTGAGGATAAAGAATTATTAGAAAAAGTATTTTTAGATAAATATAATAAAAAAGTAGAATTTAAAGTTCCTAAAAAAGGAGAAAAATTAAGATTTATAGATATGGCAAAAAATAATGCTAGAGTTACTTTAGAAAATAGAAACAAAGAGCAAGAAAATATTTTAACTAATATAAAAGAAACTTTGAAACTCGAAGTATTACCTAAAAAAATTGAAAGTTATGACATATCAAATTTAGCAGGAGAATACATTGTTGCAGGAATGTGTACAGCAATTGATGGCAAAATAAAAAGAAATTTAAACAAACGCTTTAAAATAAAAACTGTTTTTGGACAAGATGATTCAAAATGTACAGAGGAAGTTGTAACAAGGAGATTAGCACATTCAATTGAAAATTCACAAGGAGCTTTTGGTGAGTTACCAGATTTAATATTAGCAGATGGTGGAATTATTCAAATAAGAGCAATAAAAAGAGCTTTAGCTCAATACAATTTAGACATACCAGTTTTTGGAATGGTTAAAGATGACAAACATAGAACCAAGGTACTTATTGATGCTAATAAGAAAGAAATAAAAATAAATGAGCAATTAATGAATTTTATTACTAATATGCAAGATGAAGTTCACAAAGTAGCTATTGAATATAATAGAAAATTGAAACAAAAAGAAATAACAAAATCTAAATTAGATGAAATAAAAGGAATAGGGACAGAAAAAAAGAAGGAATTGTTAGTTAAATTTGGTAGTATAGAAGGTATAAAACTAGCTAAAATAGAAGAATTAACAAAAATAAAGGGAATAAGTGAGAATTTAGCGAGAAAAATCAAGAAAGAATTGGATTGAAAGTTAGAATATCTATGAATATTTATGAATATATATTTAATATAAATTCATAAATATAGGAGGATTTTATATGATAGATATTACTAATGATAAATTTTGGGAAGCGGATTATGAAATAAAAAGAAGGGAACCAGCAAAAACAAATATAGTAAGAAATTTCATGCATGAACATAAGATTATATCTGCAAGCTTAATTTGTTTGGGAATATGCGTAATTATGAATGCTTGCCTAATTTATAGTTTTTTTAAAATATTAAATACATTATAGAGATAGTAAAAATAAAAAGAGGTGCTTTAGAAATGAATGTAGCAAATAATTGGAAAGATTATGAAATAATAGATATGGCAAATGGTGAGAAATTAGAAAGATGGGGAAATCATGTTTTGGTAAGACCAGACCCTCAAATAATTTGGAAAGAGAAAAGCTTTCCAAAAGAATGGGAAAAAGCAGAAGCTGTTTATAAAAGAAGTAAAACAGGAGGCGGTGGTTGGAATTATAAAAAGAAATTACCTGCTTCTTGGCAAATTAAATATAAAAATTTAATATTTAATATAAAACCAATGGGGTTTAAACATACAGGTTTATTTCCGGAACAAGCTGTAAATTGGGAATGGATGATGCAAAAAATCAAAACAGCAAAAAGAGAAATTAAAGTATTAAATTTATTTGCATATACAGGTGGTGCATCTGTTGCATGTTTATCAGCAGGAGCATCAGTATGCCATGTTGATAGTTCAAAAGGTATGGTTGCATGGGCAAAAGAAAATGTAATATCATCAAAATTACAAGATAAACCAATAAGATATATTGTAGATGATGTTGTAAAATTTGTTCAACGAGAAATTCGTAGAGGAAATAAATATGATGCAATAATAATGGATCCGCCATCATATGGAAGAGGTGCATCAGGGGAAGTGTGGCAATTTGAAGAAAGTATTGAAGGATTAATTTTAATATGTGCACAAGTGTTAAGTGATAAGCCTTTATTTTTCTTAGTAAATTCATATACTACTGGAATATCTCCAGAAGTTATAAATAATATTTTAAGAATACATTTAGGTAAATATAAAGGAAAAATCTATGCAGGGGAAATAGGACTTCCAATGCAAAATTCAGAAATAGTGTTGCCATGTGGTAATTTTAGCAGGTGGGAACAAATTTAGATTATGTTAATTTTATAAAACAATCAAAATCATATACGAAATTTTAAAAATATAAAATTCGTATATGATTTTTTATCGTTTATAAATGAAATATAAAAAGGTGTCAAAAATGTAATAAAATTGTCTCATAGAAAAGTTAGAGGTGATTGTTTTGATAGAAAAAATATGCAACTCTTTAACTAATCGAATAAGACTAAAGATGCCAGAAATTGATGATGAACGTGCAGAAATAATAAATTATGGATTACAATTAGTAATTGGAGAAATTCCTAAGAATTTAATAATGTTATTAATTGCATGGGCATTAGGTGTTTTAGAATTATCAATATTTACATTATTGGTAATGTTACCATATAAAATAGTTTCTGGAGGAGTACATTTAAAAACACATATAGGATGTATAATTGCAACAAGTTTATTTTATTCAGGAACAGCAATATTAAGTGAAAATATTGTTATTGAACCTACGTATTTAAAATACTCAATAATTACACTTATATGGATATTTAGTATTATAATGATAAGTTTATATGCACCAGCAGATACAGAAGAAGTGCCAATTTTAAGAAAAAACGAAAGAAAAATAAAAAAGGTATTATCATATATATTTATGACAGCAACATTATTAGCTGGAATAATAGTAAAAGATTCTACATTATCTAATATCTTAATTTTTGGAACTTTAATACAAACTATATTTATTTCAAAACTTACATATATTTTAACAAAATGTAAATATGGATATTTAGAGGCATATAAAAATAGCACAAATGCTTAAAACCTTGTTTTCATTATATTTTATTATATGAAATTATAAAAATGGAAAAGGGGGGATTTACATTGTTAAAATTATTAGCTAAAATTGCAGAAAAATATGCAAAATCTACGAATTCAGCTTGTATGGTTTGGTATGTTTTACATCAACCAAAAATGCCAGCAACATTAATAAAAAAAGATTAATTTAATATAGTTATTTAATTATGTTAAAAGTCAACCTTAAAAGTTGATTTTTATAAAAACGAAAGGGAAGCTTTTATTCGACATCTTAAGCTTCCCTTTTCCCCATTTTGTATAAAGTTTTTTATTAACTATATATTTCTAGTTGTTGTTTAAATAATTTACTATCCTTAGTAGTATGTAAGTTTAAATTATTGTTTTTCTTTAATATTTGACGAACTTCCCATAAACCTAGACCATGTGAACCAATTTCTTTTTCTTTTGAAGTAAAGCCTTTTTCAAAAATTTTATCTATATTAATGTTTTTGTTTCCATAAGTGTTTTCAACAATAATTAATTGTCTATTTTGTTTAATATCATTTCTCATTGTTATATTTATTATTTTTTCTTCGCATTCTTTAGACGCTTCAATTGCATTATCTATTAAAATTCCTAAAATTCGGCTTAGTTCATAAATTTTCATATTAATAGTACTTAAATCTAACATAACTTCTAAGTTGATTTTTATTCCAAGTTCATCTGCGGTGTGATATTTAGAAGTAAGTAAACTATAAATTGCAGGATTATTTATAATATCAGGATTTAGAATACTTAAATTATTTATTCTTTGACAATCATCTAAAAGTTCATTATAATATTCCTTTAAACCATCAATATTTTCAGTAGAAATATATCCTCCAATTGCTTGAACGATATTATTAAAATCATGTTTAAAACCTCGAATATTATCATGCAGAATAGTTAAAGTTTTATTATATAATTTTTCTTCTTCAAGGTTTTGTTTTGTTATTTCAAGTTTATTTGTACGGATCAAACTGTAAATACTAATTGAAAAATACAAGAGTAATATTATTAGGTTTAACAATGTTGAACCGAAGAGGTAGTACTTCTATATAAAGAGTTGCAATATAAGACTGTATAGAAATAGAAAGTATACCTAAAAATATATTTAATAAAATTACAGAATTAGTTTTTCTTTTAAATTTATCTAATAGTGTAATGTTTATATTAAATTTTAAACATGTTATATATAGAATAAGTGCAACTGAATATATAATACATGAAGAAAAAATTTTATATATAGGAATCGTATTAATTATATTAGTAGATATATTGTAGAATATAATTAATAAATTATGAATAGGAATTCCAATTAAAATAAATATAAGGTATGTTATGATTTCAGATAAAAAGGCTTTTAATATATTGGTTTTAAAAATTACTAAAACTAATATAGGGCAGATAATAAGATTTATAAATGTATTATAAGGTGTAGGAATAATATGAATAGATATGAGAGAAGATAGAGAGAACGTTAATACATATAAAATATTTTGACTTCTTGAACCTTTAAAATTAAGAATAGTAGTAAAAAGTAACATTGAAATATATACTTCTATAAAAGTAAAAGGAGAACAAATAATTTTTGTCATCACCTCATTTTCTGTTGTTAATGCTGTCCAAATTGTTTGAAGAAATTCCATTTTTAAACACCTCCATAAAATTATTTTTATATTTTGCTCCTATAGAGCAATTTTCATTATTTGAAAAAGTAATTATATTTTTATTAGTTTCAATATTAGTAATATTATTAACATTTGCAATAAATGATTTATGACATCTTACGAAATTTTCTGGTAGACAATCTTCTATTTTATTAAAAGAAGTATATGATTCATATGTTCGGTCATCAGTGTGTACAATTAATTTCATACCATCTCTTCTTATATAATTTATATCATCTTGATTTATAATAGTTTTGTTATTGTTAAGTTTTAAAAATTTTGCAGGAGATTTTTCTATATCATCCATTAGTCTTAAAATAGTTTCTTCAAGTTTCTCTTCAATGATAGGTTTGGGTAGATAATCAAAAGTTTTATATTTATATGCTAATAATGCATATTCCAAATGACCAGTTGTAAATATAATATAAACATCTTTATTGTTTTTTCTAACAGTATCAGCAATATCACAACCTGACATATTTTCTTTCAAATTAATATCCAATACCAAAACATCAACTTTATTATTTTCAATATAATTTAGAACATCAGTAGAAGACTGTGCTTTTAAAGATACAGTTGCATCGATATTATTATTTATAAAAATAGCTTCCAACATTTTATTTAATCTATTTAAAGTTGGTAAATTGTCATCACATAATACAAAATTTAACATATATATTATCTCCTGTAGTATATTTTATTATATTGAAAGGATAAGGAATGTTATTTATAAAAATTCCTTATTTTTCCAGAATACAACTAATATAATCTAAAAACAAACTATTGTCAAGAAAAAAAGACAAAAATGAAAGAAGAAGGTAGGATAATGACAAAAAAAGAGCAATTTTGTTAAATTTGCTCTTTTTTGTCGTATTGTTTGTTAATGAAGTTTGTACTCATAGATCTAAGTAGAACAGAATAGTTTACATTGAATGCGATTTCATCACCAACAGAATAATTTTTTTCACTATCTGTGACATCTAATATAATATAATCACTGCTACCGATCCAAAATTTCAATTTTATTATCAAGAGGTATTAATCCTTTTGTTGTTATATCTTGTTTTCCTATTGCTATTAATGCACGTTTTCTTATACCTTTATCTATAAAAACAGGTGCCTCACCAAAAGAATTATATAAACCAGAAGTACCACGAGGAATTGAAGGTTTTTGTTTTAATTCAACAATTTGACCTTTTAAAGTGAAATTATTTCTTGAAAATTCCTTTATAGGTTTTTCAATACAAGGTATATTTCCAAGGAAAACTGCTTCACCAATTCGAAGATTATTAATATTATTAGGAAGTTCTCCATTTTTTAACATCTCAAAAGATGTTGAATTCCCTCCAGTTACTACTTCAAATTTAATATTAAATTTTTCTTCTAATGTAATTGCTAAATCAGAAAGCTCTTTCATATTTTCTTTGCTAGGCATAATAGAACCATAACAACTAAGATTAGAACCTATTCCATATAATTCAATGTTTTCAAGCTTAAGAGATGCTTCAACTAATTCTTCAATTTCCTTTGAATCTGCCCCTTCACGCAAATCACCTAATTCATACATTAATATTATTTTATGAATTTTGTTTTGTTTTTTTGCCTCGAAATTTAATTCAAGTATAGTTTTTAATTCACTATTTAAACTAACATCAGAATATTTAACTACATCAGCAATTTCTGATAACATAGGTTCTCTAATAAGCCATTTTTCAACATCAATATCTTTGTAATCTATAAAATTTTGTATACGTGATTCACAAATAATTTCAATTCCATTGTTTACAAGTTCTTCAACTATTCTTTTATCAGAAACTAAACATTTTGTTACTAAACTAAGCTTAACATTGTTTTCTTCGCATATTTTTTTCATTGCTTTTGCATTTTTTATAATACCATTTAAATTAATTTCTAATTTAGGATACATCTTTTTCTCCTTTTTGGTTTATGAAATTTTTTATTGCATTTAAAGAATTTATTTCAAGAGCAAAATCATTATCTGTTAATTTTTTTTCTATATTTATACCTTTGTTTTTTAAAGCATTTTTTATTATAAGCTCAGTATACCAAGGGTTTTTAATAAAAACAGGACCTAAAGCATTTGTGTAGATAATGTTTTTATATTTTGCTCCTTCTGTTTTTTCGTTATATCCATTATTTCCACTTCCGTATTCAAGTGTAGCCAAACTAATATCAGAGTGTAATATAGTATCTAACATTTTAATTTGGCATCCTACAATTTCCATATTATTTTCATTTAATTTAAATAATATATCATCTCCATAGATATTTTTTCTTTCAACTAAATCCATATCTAAAATACCTAATCCTTCAAATTCAGAGTCTTTTCTAATGGTTTTTTTTGCCATAATACAACCAGAAGCACCAATTAAAACGATGGTTTTATTATCATCAATAAATTTTTGCAATTCATCTGAATATTTTTTTAATGTTTCAATTATTGTAGGCATTACTTTAATTTCACCAACATTAAAAAACATAATATCATTATTTTCAAAATCTATTTCGTTATTATAACTTTCTACCTTGTTGATATTAACTTTAATATCAAGCATCTTTCCGATTTTTTCAAAAGCCATTATATTTCCTCTATCACCATGGAGATTAAGAATATCAGGATACATCCATAAAATATTTAATTCATTAATCATTTTTTTTATCCTCCTTATGATTCTTAATATATTTATCTAATTCATAATATTTTTTTAACCACGTTATTAAATAAACGTTATTAATATCATATTTATCTAATTCTTGCATGATAGCCGTATCATCATCAGTTGGAAGTATAGAAATATTATTTTTATCTATTCCAGCATAAATTAGTCTATTAGCAGAATCATAAGCTACTGCTTCAGAAAAGCATATATATCTTTGTACATTAGAAGAAATAAGCTTGTCTAAATTACAATCAAAAGCATAAAAAGTGTTTGTATAATATGGAGCGAAATCTTTAAGTTCTTCTAACCCTAAAACAAAGATTTTTGGTGTTTTATCACATGAAATATAATCTAACGCAGATTGTAAAGTTTCTGGATTTTCTTGTTTAATTCTAATGTATTTTATAACTTTATTTTTATAATGTAGGGTTTCTAATCTACCACTTATATTTTTAAAATTTTTAAATGCTTCTTGAATTTCATTTTCGCTAATTCCAAAAGTTTTACAGATAGCAATACATAATACATAATTATAAATGAAAAATGGTTCAGTATTATTTATTGAGTAAGTATAATCTAGACATTTAAAAGTAGCTTTATCATAATTAATGTCAGTTGCTAAAAAGTCTATAGTTTCATTACTTTTAAATTCGCAATTACTGCATTTGAAATTTCCAATATTGTCTACATTGTAATAATCAAAAATGATTTTATCATTACAAATTGGACAAGGAAGAGAAACGTCATAAAAATCATTTTTTATGAAAGATTTATCATTTTTAGCAACTCCATAAAAAATAGATTTTCCAGCATATTTTGCAAGAGATTTTACTCTTGGTTCTTCATTATTTAAATATAGTGTCATATCTTTATTAATCACTGATTTAATTTTTTGATAAATATAGTCAGGTTCTCCATTTCTTTGTACTTGGTCTTTTTGTAAATTAGTTATACAAATATTTTTTGCAGGTAAATATTTATATATAATAGAAAAATATCTTTCATCAGTTTCAAAAACAAAAAAATCACTATTTAGTTTTCCAAATAAAGATGAATCTTTAATTAAAGCAGTTGCTACACCTGTTAATAAATTAGCACCTTCTAAATTGCTTGTAACTTTTTTGCCACTATTACGTAGTGTATGAACTATCATATTATTAGTAGTAGATTTTCCATTTGTACCAGTGATGAAAAAGACTTTATTATAATCTATACCAGTAAAATGAGAAATGAAATCTTTTTGTAGTTTGCATGCAAACACGCCGGCAATATTAGTGCCTTTTTCTTTATTAATTATATTAACTAAAAAACAAATGATTTTTCCAATAAATAATGCAAATAAAAAACGTAATTTCTTCATATAAATCCCCCTCAATGTCGAATTATATCATTAAATTTTTTAAACTTCAATAATAATACAAATGATAAAAATATAATTTGTAAAATTACAATATTCAACAACATATAAATTATAAATAATATATAAGTAATTTTGCCAAATTTATATAATTTTATAGCTTTTATATAATAAAATCAAAAAATAAAAACTATTGCACGAATACATATAATATGATAAAAATAAATATATAAATATAAAATAAAAGTAAAGGAGGAATATATGAAAAAATCCTTTTGTTTAGTTAGTATAATGCTAATGGTTTTAGTAATAATAATGTTTTGCCCAAGTATAATTAATGCAGCTGATATTACAGTAACAAATGCGGAGGAATTAGCAAATGCATTAGGTAATGCAACTGTGGAAGGAGATAAAGTAACATTAAATGGAACAGTTACTTTAGGAGATTATTTTGATAATAATATTATAATAATAGATGCAGGAGATAAAAAATTAGAAATTGATTTAGCAGGGAATGAATTTCAAGGAAATACAATGGGAAAAATGTTCTATTTAAAAAGTGGAACGCTAATATTTAGTGACTCAGTAGGAGGAGGAAAAGTTAATAATAATGGAGATTTAGGTTATATTTTTCTTATGGACGGAGGAAATCTTGTAATAAATTCTGGAGAATTTACATCATATGATGACATTATAAATTGTATGTATGGTAATATAACGATAAACGGAGGAAAACTTAAAAGCTTAAATTCAAATGCTATTTTTCTTAATATACATGGTGATATTAGTGTTTATGAAGCAATCATAAATGGAGGAACTTTTAATGGGAAAGAATCTGCATGCTATGTGAATACTGGGAAAATGACAATAAATAAAGGAGATTTTGTTGGAGAAAATTATGGTATACTAGTATCTGCTTGGACTAATGTAAATTTGAAAATAAAGGGTGGAAATTTTGAAGGAACAAAATCAGCATTAAATATAAGTAATAGTGATATTTCAGTTAGTTTAAGTGGTGGAAAATATACAGCAACTTCTACAGATGGACAAGAAAATGAAGGAGCTATTAGTATTTTCTCTACTTACTATTCAGAGCAAGGAGAAACATATTCACCTATAAATCTTTTAGAAGAAGGATATACATTTTATGATGATGATACAATAGAGTTGAAAAAGGTGCTTTCATATTCAGATTTTTCACAACACTTTTACGGTACAAAATCAACAGTAACAGTTGGATTAATAGAGAATGATAATAATACTGAAGAAGAATTTAAATCATCAGAAGAAATAAAGGAAAAAGATGAGACACCAAAAACAGGTAGTTCAATAATCTTAATTGATAAAATATCAATAATTTTAGGAATAGCTTTTATAGTATTTATAGTTATTAAGAAAAAATTCTAATTAAATATAAATAATCATTTTACAAAATAACTAAAGAGTAAAATCTTTAGTTATTTTTTTATGCTCAAATTCATAGAATTAAATAAGACAATGCAATTTTCACTGCAAATATTGTAGGGGCAGATGCGCTTTGCTTAGTGAATAGTTAATGGTGAATAATGAATGATGAATAATACAAAATTGCTTTGCAATTTTGTTGTAGGGGCTAGTCTTGACTAGCCCACGAGTCGGTCGAGACCGACCCCTACGAAAAGATAAAAATAAAAAAGGAGAGAAAATATGAAAAATAAAATTGGATATATTATTTTAGGTTTAATAACTTGTGTATTTGTATTTAGTATTACTCTATTAAATAATAATTTAAACCAAACAACTGTAACTACTAATTCTCAAGTTTTATCAAATAAAAAAATAGGTTGGGGAATTAAACGAGCAGAAAATCATGAGCAACCAGATTTAGGTAGTAGTAATTTAAAATTACTGCAAGAATATGATGGAATTGCCATGGGAAATAATGAAGAAAAGTATGTATATCTAACATTTGATAATGGATATGAAGCGGGATACACTTCTAAAATATTAGACACATTAAAGGATAATAATGTAAAAGCAATATTTTTTATAACAGCTCACTACTTAAATACATCACCAGATTTAGTAAAAAGAATGATTGATGAAGGCCATATCGTAGGAAATCACACAGTAAATCATTATTCAATGCCTGATATAACAGATGAAAAAATAAAAGAAGAAGTAATGAATTTACATGCAGCATTATATGAAAAATTCGGATATGAAATGGAATATATAAGACCACCTAAAGGTGAGTTTAGTGAAAGAACCTTAAGTGTGTGTAAGTCATTAGGATATAAAACAGTGATGTGGAGTTTTGCATATGATGATTGGGATACAAAAAAACAAGGAAAACAAAAATATGCAAAGGAGAAAATTTTAGATAATGTTCATAATGGAGAAATAATATTATTACATGCAACGTCATCAGATAATTGTGAAATTTTATCAGAAGTTATAAAAGAAATAAAAGAACAAGGATATGAATTCAAAAGCTTAAATGATTTTGTTAATTAAGATGTTTTAAAAATCATGTAGGGGTCGCTGCCCCCAGCGACCCGACACTTTGTAGTGAAGGGAGAAATATTTTTGAAAAGCAAAAGGAAAAATGAAATACTAAACATGTTAGAAGTACCTAAAGAAATTAATAGCTACAATACAAAAATAACCATATTAGGATTTGATGAAATATTAATAGAAAATTATAAAGGAATATTAGAATATGAAGAATTTTATATAAAAATAAATACTGAAATAGGAGAAATCAATATAAATGGTTTTAATTTATCTTTAAAGCAAATTACGGATGATGATATTTTAATAAAAGGAAAAATTGAAAGTTTAGATTTAGAAAGGAATAATTAAAAAGGTGTTTGTAAAAATAATTCTAAATTATATATTGGGATATGTTAATATAAAAGTTGAAAGTTATTATATAGAAAGATTTATAAATATATGTACTAGTAAAAAAATTTTTTTATGGAATATAAAAAGAGAAAGAGCAACAATATTATATGCTAATATTAGTATAAAAGAATATAAACAATTAAAGGATATAGCAAGAAAAGTAAGTATGAAAGTGTCAATAGAAAAAAAGAAAGGATTACCAATATTACTTCATAAATATAGAAAAAGAAAAATATTTGCAGGATTTTTACTTTTTATAGCAATTGTATTGATAATTATATCTCAATTTATTTGGAATATAGAAATAACAGGAGATGAAAAAATAAATAAAACGGAAATACTACAGGAATTAAACAACTTAGGATTAGATACAGGGGTTTTAAAATCTAAAATAAACACAACTGATATTATAAATGAAATTAGATTAAAAAGAAATGATATAGCATGGCTTGGAATAACACTAAAAGGGACAAATGCAATTATTGAGGTGGTAGCAAGAGAAGAAAAACCAAATATAATAGATGAGAATGATTATTGTAATATAGTGTCTGAAAAGGCTCGGTATAATTACTAGATTAAATGTACAAAACGGTACTGCCCTAGTAAAAGAAGGGGATATTATTAGAGAAGGAACTATGCTAGTTGGTGGATATTTAGAAGGGAAATACACAGGAACAAGATATGTTCATAGCTTAGCAGATATACAAGCTAAAATTTGGTATTCAAAAAAGGAAAAATTTTCCTATAAACAGCAATTAAAGAAACCTTCGAATGCTACGGAAACAAAATATAGTATAAAAATAAATAATTTTACAATAAATTTTTATAAAACTCTTTCAAAATTTAAAAATTATGATACAATAATGGAAAGTAAAAAAATGAATCTGTTTTCTAATTTTTATTTACCAATTGAAATTATAAAAATGACTAATTCTGAATTTTACTATGAAGAAGTAATATATACGGAAGAAGAGTTATTAGAGGTTGCAAAAACAAAGCTAGAAACTGAACTATTAGAAGAAATTGAAAGCAAAGATGACATTATTAATGAGCAAGTAAATGTATATAAATTTGATGATGGGATAGAGCTTGAAATTATATACGAAGTTTTAGAAGAAATTGGAACAGAAGAGAAAATAGTTTTTTAAGGAATGGTGATAATATGGAACAAAAGAGCCTTAAAGTTTTGGATACTAATAAAACGTTTTTTTCAAAAATTACTACAAATATAACAAAATTATTGATTCCTACAAAAGTAAGCTTCAATAATATTATAATTACTATAAAAAGAAATAGCGTAATAAAGAATTACTATAATTATACTGTAGAAAATAATGAGGAAAAGAAAGAAATATTATTAAAAAAATATGAAGATGCTTATGTATTATATTTAGAATCTATAGATAAATATATATTAGATTCATTATATAAAAAGGTGAAAAATAATACAGCATCAAATTTTGAAAAGACTGCTTTGTCAAAATATTATACAATAGTTAGTCTAAAGGAAAAACAGTATTTAGAATACAAATACAAGAAACAAGAATATTTATTAAATATAGATTACGAATCATTATCATCACAAAAGAAGGAAAATGCATTAGAAAAATATAACGATTTTTATGTTTCTAAAATGGATATGTTGAATAAAGGGTTACTAAAAAATTATTCCGTTCAATTATCAGGAAACAAAAATGAAGAAATAGCTAAAGTATATCAAAAGATTTTTTCAACATTGGAAACATATGCATCTGATATATTACCTGTTAAAATTAAGTTAAACAAAACAAATGATATGGTTAATGTAATAAAAAGATATGAAGAATATGAGAGCGCAAGTGTTGGAAAATTAAATGAAATTGACAAAATAAAACAAAAAATGACATTAATTAATTTAAGTAGATTATTGTTTACTCATAGTTTACCACCAATTGTTGCAGAACAATGTTATAAGGAAATTATAAAACAAAATAATTTAATTATGCTAAATGCAACAAATAAAAATAAAGAGAAAACTGCATATAATATGTTAATAGAACTAATTGAAAATTATAATTATGAGTTATTATCTACAAAAATATATTGGGACAAGCCAGAAGAAAGAGAAGAATATAAGATTTTTCAAGAAGAATATAGGAACTTAAAGAATATTATAAGTACTGAAAGAGAAAAAGAAAAAGAAATCTTATTTTTAAAATCATATATAAAATACTTACGTAAAAACAATATAAAATCAGAAGAATTAATTTCTAAATTCAAACAAAAGTTAACAGAGTTTGGAGTTATTAAAACAATAAAAAATAGTTATAAATCAGAAGGAGCTTATGTAAAAAAAGAATGGAAATTTCAGAAATAATTTTTTTAGATATAGAAGAAAATGAAGAATATTTAAATATTGTAAATAAAGTTTTAAATAGCTGCTTTGAAAGTGAATTAAAGAATAAAAAATTAACAGTTAATGTTACTTTAACTAATCCAAAAAAAATACAAGAACTTAATAAACAATATAGGAATATAGATAAGACAACAGATGTTTTGTCATTTCCAATGTTTGAAAAAGAAGAATTAGTTAATCTAGATAATAAAAATTATTATATTTTAGGAGATATAGTAATTTCGATTGAAAAAGTAAAAGAACAAGCAGTTGAATATGAACATAGTTTTGAAAGGGAATTATCATATATGGTAGTACATGGATTTTGTCATTTATTAGGATATGACCATATAGAAGAAGAAGACAAAAAAGTAATGAGAAAAAAAGAAGAAGAAATTTTAGCAAAAATATAGTTAGTAAAAGGAGTATAAAATGGGAAGAAGAGAAAATAGAAAAAGTAAAACAAATAAAAATAAAATATTAATAATAGTTTTAATAGCTGTAGTGCTTGTTGTAGGAATAGTTTGCGGAATAATTTTTTTAGGTGGAAATAAGAATGAAACAACGCAAACTGCAGTAGAACCATCTGAAGAAGCGATGAAAGTTGTTTTGAAGGAAATAGACATTGTAGATGTAAATTCTAAATCTAGACCATATGCGGTAATGATAAATAATAATCATGCTGCTTGGCCACAATCTGGAGTGCAAGATGCATATTTAGTATACGAATTAATTGCAGAAGGTGGAATAACTAGAATGATGGCTTTATATAAAGATGCAGATACAGCAAAAATAGGTTCAGTAAGAAGTGCAAGACATTACTTTTTAGATTATGCTGAAGAAAATGATGCCATATTTGTACACTGGGGAGGTAGCGATTTAGCATATTCAAGAATTTCATCTTCAGGAATTAATGATATAGACGGTATGTCAGCGGGTGGAAATACATTTTTCAGGGATACATCTTTAAATAGGGCGTATGAACATACAGGATTTACAAATATGAAAGAGTTAAAAGAATTAGCTGCAGAAAAAGGAATTGATAGAGATACAAATAAGGATTTACTATTAAACTATAGTGTTAACGAAGTGGATTTAAGCAAAAAGGAAAATGCTATTCCTGCTAATAGTGTATATATTAGATATTCAGATTATCATTCAACAAGTTATGAATATGATGAAGAAAATAAATTTTATAAAAGAAGCATGAGTGGAACACCTAATACAGATTTAGTAACAGGTGAACAATATACTGCTAAAAATATAATAACATATCAAGTTTATAATTATACAATTAGTGGAGACGATAAGGGAAGACAAGAATTTAATAATGTTGGAACAGGTAAAGGATATTACATTACAGATGGGTATGCAGTTCCAATAACATGGGAGAAAACATCTCATAGTAGTCAAACTGTATATAAATATGAAAATGGTGAAGAAATAAACGTTAATGATGGAAATACATTCATTCAAATACAACCACAAGGACAAACTTTAACAATTGAATAATATAAATTTTAAAAATTGCTAAATTCTACAAATTTAGCAATTTTTATGATATATAATTAAGGAGGAAAAAATGGGAAATTTCAAATCTGGATTTGGAGCGATAATAGGAAGAACTAATGTTGGAAAATCAACTTTAATAAATAGTTTAGTAGGTGAAAAAGTTGCTATAACAACATATAAAAATCAAACTACAAGAACAGCTATCAAAGCTATAATTAATAGGGAGAATTCGCAAATTATTTTTATAGATACGCCTGGAATTCATAAACCAAAAACAAAACTAGGAGAAACTATGCTAGAAACAGCATGGAATGCAATTTCTAGTGTAGATATTACTTTATTTGTAGTTGAAGCAACTTCTAATACAATAGGAAAAGGTGACAGAATAATTTTAGATAAGTTAAAAGAGTTGAAGCCAAAAACTATTTTAATAATAAATAAAATGGATTTAGTAGAAAAAGAAAAATTATTACAAATAATAGAGATGTATAGTAAAGAATATGATTTCAAAGAAATTATTCCAGTATCTGCAATGAATAGTCAAAATACTAATACAATATTAGAACAAATTGAAAAATATTTGCCAGAAGGACCTAAATATTATGAAGATGATGAATATACAGACCAAACTATAAGACAATTAGCTGAAGAAATAATTAGAGAAAAAGCATTAAAGTTATTAGATGAGGAAGTGCCACATGGTATATATGTTGAAACTGAAAAAATGACGATGAGAAAAACTTCAAAAAAAGAAGATATATATGATATAGAGGCTACAATTTATTGTTTAAGAGATTCCCATAAAGGAATAATTATTGGAAAAAACGGAGCTATGTTAAAAAGAATAGGAACATATTCAAGACAAGATATTGAAAAAATGTTGGATACTAAGGTTAATTTGAAACTTTGGGTGAAAGTAAAAGAAGGATGGCAGGACAAAGATAGTATTGTGAAAAAATTTGAAATGTGATAGGGTGTAATGCATATTTTTTTCAAAATTACAAAAGATAAGTATTGCAAAGGAGCGGATGTTTATGTTAAAACAAATTGCATGGAATACTTTTAAAAATACTGGAGATATAAACACATATTTAGAACTAAAGCAAGTGAAAGATTTGGAACAAATTATAAAGGCGGAAAAATATGAAAATAGTAAAAACGAAGGGAATAGTAATTATAGAAAATAATATGGCAGATTTTGATAAAATGTTAACAATATTAACGCCGAATGGAAAGGTTGAGGCTGTTGCTAAAGGAGCTAGAAGACCTAGAAGTTTATTGTTGGCGGGCACTCAGTTTTTATGCTTTGGAGAATTTATGTTATATAAAAGTGGGAATATATATAATGTGAATTCTTGCGAAACAATAGAAGTGTTTTATAATATAAGAACTGATTTGGACAAATTAAAATATGCAGCACATATAACAAAAATCATAAATGATGTTACAACTGAGAACCAAAATAGCTATAAAATTTTACAACTATATTTAAATACATTATATACAATTTCAAATACTAATAAAAGTCTGGATTTTATAATTTCAATATTTAAATTAAGACTTTTATCAATAATAGGTTTCAGACCAGTTATTGATAGTTGCCAAGTCTGTAAAAATCAAGAAAATTTTTCATATTTTAGTTTAAGAGATAATGGTTTTAAATGTAAGAATTGTGGAAAAATGGATAAAGGTGCAATAGAGATTTCAGAAACTACAAAAGATGCAATAAGATACATAATATTAGCAGATTCGAAAAAAATTTTTTCATTTGATATACCTGAAGAATCAAATAAAGAATTAGAAATAATATCTAAATTGTTTTTTAATGAAAAATTAGAAAAAGAATATAAAATAATTTAAAATTATTTATTTAAATATTTTTTTAAACAATCAGCAGTTTCTTGACTTATTACATGTTCTATTTTACAACAATCAATTTCAGCGATTTCTTTGCTAACACCAATTTTTAATAAAAAATTATATACAAGTATATGTTTATCATATACTTTTTTTGCTAAATTTCTACCTGATTCAGTCATAATTATATTGCTATAATTACTCTTCTCAATTAAATTTAGTTTATTTAGTTCATTCATTGCTTTATTTACAGCAGGTTTTGATACACCCAACTTAGCAGCAATATCAACAGATTTTATTTCCCCTTTTTCTTGTTCAATCATATAAATTGTTTCAATATAATCTTCTATAGATTTTGATAATTCTTTCATAAAAACCTCCGTATAAGAGATGTTATATAAATATATACAAAGTATATCATAAAAAAAGTAAATGTGAAATATATTTAATTAATAAATTAGGACAATCCATAATTATTTAAATAGAAATAATTATGGATGATGTGTGAGGTGAGAGGTGTGAGATGCGATTTTTAAATTCACACTTCCCATTTCTCACTTCCGAATAGAAAAAGTTAATCTAATTTAACTTTTTCTATTGACAAATAAAATTTCAAACATTAAAATGTTAACAGAGGTTAACTTATGAAAGGAGAAAATATGAAAACTACAAATAAAGATAATAGCAAATATTTAAGCGATTTAAAAATTGGACAAAGAGCAGTAGTTATAAAATTACATGAGAAAAATAAAGCTATAAGAAGACATTTGTTAGATATGGGAATTACTAAAGGCGTAGAAATTACAATAAAGAAAATTGCTCCAATGGGTGAACCTATTGATATTAAATTAAGAGATTATGAATTGTGCTTAAGAAAAGCTGATTTAAGACAAATAGAGGTAGAGGTGATAGAATGAAAATTGCATTAGTAGGGAATCAAAATAGCGGGAAAACTACACTTTTTAATACTTTGACAGGAATGAATGCAAAAATAGGGAATTGGCCAGGTGTTACAATTGAAAAAAAAGTTGGGAAAATAAAAAAAACAGAACATGAGCTTGTAGATTTGCCAGGAATTTATTCCTTAAGTCCATATAGCGTTGAAGAAGAAATTTCTAGAAAGTTTATTTTTGAGGAAAAACCAGATGTAATAATAAATATTGTTGATAGTACATCTTTAGAAAGAAGTTTATATTTAACAACACAATTATTAGAATTAGATTGTAAAGTAATTGTTGCATTAAACATGACTGACATTTTAGAAAAAAAGGGAATTAGCATAAATGAAACAAAGCTAGAGAAAGAATTAAGTACAAAAGTTATAAAGATATCAGCATTAAAGGGAACAGGCATAAAAGAATTGCTTATTGAACTCGAAAAGAAAAAAAAGTACGATAATATTCAAATTTATGATGGAGAATTAGAAAATACAATAAAAAAAGTAAGCAATTTATTAAGTAAAGAAACAATAAACAAAAGATTTGTTTCAGTAAATCTTTTAGAAAGAGATGAAAGATTTGAATATTTAAATAACTTTAGTATAAATGAATTAGTTAAAGAATTATCAGATAAATATAAAGATGATTTAGAGGAAATAATTGCAACTCAAAGATATAGTTTTATAGAAAATGTGAAAAAATTTTCTGTAATAGAAAAACAAATTAAAGAAACCGGAACAGATAGAATAGACAAAATCTTATTAAATAAATGGCTAGCATTTCCAATATTTATTGCGATAATGTTTTTAATATACTACTTATCAGTTGGTATTATTGGAAGTTATACAGTCGATTGGGTAGCCAGTATTGTTGAAACATTTGGGAAAATGCTTGGAACTTTTTTATCAAATATAGGTGCATCTGAATGGGTTAATAGTTTAGTTATTGATGGTATTGTTTCAGGTGTTGGAGCGGTACTTGGTTTTGTACCACAACTTATAATATTATTTATATGTATATCTGTTTTAGAAACAACAGGTTATATGTCAAGGATTGCATTATTGTTGGACAAATTATTTAGAAAAATAGGCTTGAGCGGGAAAAGTTTGATTCCATTTATAATAGGTTCTGGATGCAGTGTTCCAGGTATAATGGGGACGAGAATTATAGAGAATCAGGACGAAAGGGAAATGACCGCAATTTTAACACCATTTATTCCGTGTAGCGCTAAATTGCCAATAATTGCTTTATTTGCTGGTTATTTTTTTAAAGATTACGCAGGATTTGCATCAGCTTCGTTATACTTTTTTTCAATAATAATTATTATTTTTAGTGCAATACTAATGAAAAAAATTGTGTTTAAAAATACAAGTAGTACATATATATCAGAACTTCCTGATTATAAATTGCCAAATGCAAAATATGTATCAAAAGATGTTTTTGAAAAAATAAGTTCTTTTATAAAAAGAGCTGGAAGTGTAATTTTAATATGTTCAATCATCATATGGTTTTTATTATCATTTTCTTTTAAATTAGAATATGGTGTTGCTATTGAAGAAAGCATGCTAGCTTCAATAGGAAAAACAATATCTTGGATTTTTAAACCTATGCTTGGAGAGAATAGTTGGGGAGCAGCAGTTTCGGCAATTCAAGGGTTAGTTGCAAAAGAACAAGTAATTTCATCAATGTCAGTAATTGCTGGACTAGCAGAGGGAACGGAAGAAGGAAATAAAATTTTTGGAGAAGGAAGTATTTTTAGTTTCTTTACAACTGCTTCTGCATATGCTTTTATGGTGTTTAATTTATTTAGCGCACCTTGTTTTGGTGCAATAGGAGCTATGAAAAGAGAACTTGGAGGTAATAAAAAGATGCTAAAAGCTGTAATTTTCCAAACAATAGTTGCATGGATTTTGGCAACTATTACGTATCAAATTGGAAGTAGAGTTGAAAAAGGAATAATCACTATTGCGGATATACTTATTATAGGTGCTATATTAATAGGCGTTTTTACGATAATTGCAGAAATAATAAGAAAAAGAAAAAATGGAGAAGAGTGCATCGGATGTCCATATAGCAGGGAATGTAATAAGAAATAAAAAAATTGTCAGTGAGTGTCAGAGGGTGTCAGTGGGGACGGGGCATTTTGACATTAATTTAATGTCAAAATGCCCCGTCCCCACTGACACTCTATTGTTTTTTTATTTTAGGTTTAGAGATTAAAGAAGCAATGTATCCAAAAACTATAGCTGCAGTGATTCCAGCTGATGCTGCAGAAATACCGCCTGTAAAGGCACCAATTAATCCATCAGATTTTACTTTTTCAATAGCTCCTTTAGCTAATAAATTTCCGAAACCAGTTAAGGGGACTGATGCTCCTGCGCCAGCAAAATTTATTAATTTTTGATAAATCCCTAATCCTCCTAAAATAGCTCCTGATGTGACGAAAATCACCAAAATTCTAGCAGGTGTTAATTTTGTTTTATCTATTAAAATTTGGCCAATAACACAAATTAGGCCGCCCACGACAAATGCCTTTATTAGCATTGACCAGTCAATATTATTAAAAAAATCCATGACAAATATCCTTTCTGAAAATGTAATTTAAACTTCTATACTAACTGCATGTGCGATACCAGGAATTGATTCTCCTTGTTGAGAAGTAGTAGAATTTGTTAATGCTCCTGTAGCAATTAAAAGAATCTTTTTATATTTTTTTTGCTTTAACATATTAAAAACATAACCTGAAAATACAGTCGCACAGCAGCCACATCCACTACCACCAGAATGTACATCTTGCTCATTTTTATCAAATATTAGAACACCACAGTCATTATAATTGTTTTTTATGTTGTACCCTTTTGTTTCAGCAAGTTCTGTTAAAATTTCTTTTCCAATATGACCTAAATCTCCGGTTAGAATAGCATCATAGTAGCTAGGATTTCGGCCGGTATCTTTAAAATGTGTAATTAAAGTATCGAGAGCAGCAGGTGCCATTGCAGCTCCCATGCTATTTGCATCTTTTATACCCATATCAACAATTTTTCCTGTTGTAATAGTTGTTATGAAAGGTCCTTTGCCGTTTTTGCTTAGAAGCGCAGCTCCACTTCCAGTAACTGTCCATTGAGCAGAGGGAGGACGTTGATTGCCTAATTCTAAAGGAAATCTAAATTGTTTTTCTGCACTACAAAAATGACTTGAGGCAGCACATAGAGCGTGATTGGCTGCGTTCCCATCTATAAATACTGAAGCTAGTTGCATACCTTCCACAAAGGTAGAACAGGCTCCAAAAATTCCATAAAAGGGAATTGCAAGTTCTCTTAAGCCGAAACTTGAAGAAATACATTGATTGAGTAAATCGCCTGCAAAGCAATAATCAATAGTATTTGAAGGAATGCCAGATTTTGTAATGCATGAATTTACAGTTTCTTTTATAAATTTGCTTTCAGCCTTTTCCCAAGTTTTTTCTTCCCAAAATTCATCTTCTACATATTTATCAAAATATTTTGAGAGAGGACCTTCGCCTTCTTTGGGACCGACAATAGAACAAGTTTCTGTTATTGTAATAGGATTATCAAATTTTATAGTTTGCTTACCTAATTTTTGCATAAAAAACTCCTTTCTTAATGAATTTGTACAAAATAGGGTGCTGTAGGGGTCGGTCTCGACCGACCCAGGGCAGGTCAAGACCTGCCCCTACATTATTAATGCGGATATTTAACCAATATCATACTAATGTAATTGACTGTGTATTAAAAATTAAATATAGAATTCCTACAAGTACGGAAGTTGAGATTCCGTATACCAAAACAGGGCCTGCCACTGTGAACATTTTTGCTCCAACGCCCATTACATAACCTTCTGACTTATATTCCATGGCTGGAGAAACAATTGAATTGGCGAAACCTGTAATAGGTACTAAAGAACCTGCACCAGCAAATTTTCCAATCTTGTTAAAGAGATTGAGCGCTGTTAAGAACATACTAATAAAAATTAAAATAATTGAAACTATTGTTGAACTTATTTCAGTGTTTAAACCTCTATATTTACAAATTTCCATTATAAATTGTCCGATACAACATATAAAACCACCAACAATAAAAGCATATATGCAATTTCTCGTTATAGGGGAGTTTGGTGTTTTTTTATCTACATATTCTTGATACTCTTTAGGAGTATTGATAGGCTTCATAATAACCTCCTTATTTTCTAGAATCATCTACATTGAAACAAAGGTCAACTGTAGAGTGATATTCTATAATTTTATTACCATCGATAATGGCTTTTTGTTCTAATATAGTCATAGAATTTATATAGTCAATTGATTTTGATGCTTCAGAGATTGTTTTGTTTATTGCATCTTTCCAAGAAACATCAGAAATTCCGAGTTAATTTTAAATGTTTTTCAATAGACATGAAATCGCACCTCTTTCTTAAATGAATTTAGAATATGGAGTTTGGAAAAATAAGAAAAATTTTTAAACAATATACTTTTATACCAAATTCCAACTACCAATTACTAAATAAAAAATTTATTAATAGCTTTTCCAATAATGATAAAAATATACAAAAAAGAAATGTTACAAAAATATTACAACAAAATGACGATTTAAATACAAATGATATATATATATTGACTTTTAACGTTAAAACTGTAAAATAATATATGAATACTTATACTGCGAAAAAAGTTTTTATATACATAAACAACATGGGCTTTTCAAAAAAATATAAGGAGTAGAAAATGCAAAATTGTCTAGGGATTTATATAGAGAATAATGTAATTAAATATGCAAAAGTTGCAAAAGAACGTGATGATTTAAAAATAGAATCTTATGGGATTAAGTTTTATGACAATATTGAAGAAACTATAAAGCAAATTATAGAAGAAACATATAGCTATAAAATTCCTATTTGTACAAATTTATCAGATGAACAATACACATATATAGATATGTTTAACTTATTGAACAAAAAAGATTTGGCAAAAGCAACAGATACTGAATTCGAACTTTTTTGCAACGATAATGGGAAGAATAAAGCTGCTATCGAATATAGAACTTTACAAGTGCCAAGCTTAACGGATGCAGATAAGCTTACAACAATATATACATATGTTAATAAATCAAGTGTGGTAGGGAGATTAAAGGATTTAAGCGGAGGAAATGTTGCTTCAATAGTACCAATATCTTTAGCTATACCATTACTAAATAATTTTGCTGATGGAAAAAACAGTGTTATTATAAACATAGAAAACAAAACTACTGTTACTACAATTGTAAATGGATTAACTTATAAAGTTGATATTATAGACAATGGTATGGAAAAAATCTTAAGTGAGATAGCTGCAAAAGAAAATTCAAATCAAAAAGCTTATGAAATATGTAAAAATGCTACAATATATACAGTAGAAACTGCGAGCTTACAAGTTACTGAAAATGAATATATGCCTTATATAATGTCTACTTTATATAGTATTATAGAGGAAGTAAAAGAAATATTGGCAAAAAATAAAATAGAAGTATCTAATATATATATTACAGGTTTAGCTACAGCTATAAATAATTTGGATTTATACTTCCAAGAAAATTTTGTAGATAAAAAATGTGAAATATTAACACCATTTTTTGTAGAAACAACTAATATAAAACTTAATGTTAAAGACTATATAGAGGTTAACTCAGCAATTGCACTAGCTTTAAATAATTTATTAGCATCAAATAAAACTGTTGATTTTAAGGGAGAGACTTTTAAATCAAAATTAACAAATAAAGTATCGACAAAACCTCAAAAAGAAAATAAAACTGCAAAAACACAAAATAAAAAAACAAAAAGTAATCTAATAAAAATGGATTTAGGAACAAGTCTAGATTTTATTGAAACATTACTTATTAGAGTTATGGTAGGAATACTATTATTAGTTATATCATATTCAATAGCTGCAAAATACATAGTAAATAAAATTGAGGATAAAAAAGACGAAACACAAATTGTTATAGAGGACACACAAAAGAAAATAAAAGATGTTAACGCAGATATAACAAAAGTAAATTCTAAGACTACAGAGTATGAAGAACGAATTTTAAAAATTGAGGAAGCAAAATCAGAACGTAATGAATATTATAAAACTAAAAATGCAATACCTCTTTTATTAACTAGAATAAAAACAGTAATTCCTGATGGGGTTCAATTATTACATATAGAAAACACAACAGGAAAACGTGTACAAATAAAGGCACAAGCAGAAAAATATGAACAACTTGGATTTTTCATTGCAAAATTAAAAACAGATGCAATTCTAACAAATATAACATCAGATTCAGGAACAAAAACTGACAATGTTATACAAATTACTATAGAGGGTGACTTCCCAGAATATTAAACTTAGAAAGGAAAATGTGTAAGTGAAAAAATTATTATTAACAATACTAATAATATTATTATGTGTATTAGCATATTTCATTATGTTTAATAATTTTGACGTAGGCATTTTGAAAATTGAAAGTATTGCAGATATAAAAAATAAGAGCAATGAGTTAGATGAAAAAGTAAATGAGGCAACAAAGTTAACAGCTCAAACTTATCCAAAAGAAAAAAGCACATTAGATACTTCAATTAATAAACTAAAATCAACAAAACAACAATATGAAAGCAAAATAGCAAGTATGCCAGATTCAGAAATATTAAAATATATGCAAGTTGATAATTATGAGAAAGAATTTTTATGGACAACAATTGGCTCATATGCTACAAAACAAAATTTAGACTTAGAATTAGACATTGTAGATATAAAAAATAATGATTACTATAATTTAGAATTTACTGTAGTAGGAAGATATTCTGATATATCAGAATTCATTTTTTCAATAGAAGATGATGATGAATTAGCATTTAAGATAGAAAATTTTAAAATGAAACCATATGCAATTTCGGAAACAACAACAGTTACAACATATGTAGATGGTGAAGAAAAACCTACTGTAGAATCGACGACAAATTATCCATATGATACAGTAACAGAAAAAGAATTTCAAGGAAAAGATGAAGATGATGAAGAAAATATAAATTTATTTAATAAAGCTAATGAATCAAAAAACACAAATCAAACAACAAAAAATACAAATCAAACAGCAAAAAATAATACAGAAAATCAAACAGGAACTTCAACGAGTATTGTATATAATCCTGATAGAGTGAAAGCTACATTTACTGTATCAAAAGTAAATGTTAATATTAAATAGAATATAAGGAGGGAGAATCTTAAATGATAAAAACAATAATTAAAGAAATGGCAATAGTATTACTACTTATTATTGCAATAATATTGTTATTGGCAATAGTTTTATACGATTATATGCCAACTAGTAAGATAACTCCAGCAAAAGTTGTTGCATATGAAATGACAAACGAAGTAAAAGAAGAAATAGCAAATTCAACAGTTACAGAAACTGAAGATATTGTTAAAACATATGTTATAACGTCAACAGATTTAGGTGCTTATGAGTCAAATGATAGATATGAAAAAGGAAAAGATAATCCATTTGCAGTAAGTAGTGATTACAAAATGAGTAATACAGTTTCAAATTCTGTTATAGATGATGAAGAAAATATTAAAGTCAAATAATTAATTCCGGTAATATTTATTTAAATAAATATATACAAAATCAAAAGAAAAGGGGGGAAAACAAAAGATGAAACAACAAAAAGGTATAACATTAGTTGCATTAATTATAACAATCATTGTTATGTTAATACTAGTTGCTGTTACAATATCAATAGCATTAGGACAAAATGGTTTAGTAAACAATGCTAAAGATGCAGCACAAAATACTCAACTTGAAATGGAAAAAGAAGAAGACCTTGCAAATACTTTAGAGTATGACGGAGTAACAGGAATAAACAACATAGTAAATTCAATTAAAGACGACGTTACAGATACAAACGATATTAAAGAATAATTAAGTATTTTTTAGTGCATTAAAAAATGCAAAAAAGGCATATGCATTTTAAGTAATGTATATGCCTAAATTTCTATATAGAGATTTTAATAAAAAGACGCATTAAGGAGAAAAAATGGCAAATATTATAATATATTCAATGTTTTTTATAATAGGAACATTATTAGGAAGTTTTTTTACCTTAGCAGTACACAGAATTCCTTTAAAACAAAACATAACACATGAAAGGTCATATTGTCCTAAGTGTAATCATAAATTAAATTTTTTAGATTTAATACCAATATTAAGTTATTTGTTTTTAGGTGGGAAATGTAGATATTGTAAAAATAAAATAAGACCAAGATATCTTATTTTAGAAATTCTTTCTGGAATAGTATTTTTATTATTAGTTTTTTCTTTAAATATTAATATATTTACTATTTATACAGGAAAATATATATATTTATTGTTCTTAATATTATATATTTCTACTCTTATAATAGTGGGTGGAATTGATAAAGAAAAAACTGAAATAATAAATTCAGTAATGATTTTTGGATTTATTATAGAAATCATGTATATAACATATCTATATATTTTAGGGGTTAATATGTATAGATATATTATATATTTAACAATTATAATAATATTAGCCTTATTAAATATAATAATTTTTAAAAATACAAAAAGAAAATATACTATACAAATACTTATTCTATGTTTCTTTTTGGCAATAGGTACAAAGGAAGAAATAACAATTTTAAGTATAATAACAACACTTGTTTTAATTGCAATAAAAATTTTTGTGAATAAAATAAAGAAAAAACAGGCAACCGAAAAAATCCCTGTAGGATTTTATTTATGCTTTAGCAATATTGCAATTTTAATAATACAAAATTTTTTATTAGGAAGTTAGATTTAGTTATATGTGATAATCACTAATGACTAACATTTTGAATATAAATAGCATTTATGCTATTAAAGATTAGGTGAATATATATGAAAAAAAGCTATTTAAAAAATGAAAAAGGTGCTATAGGAACAGATGCATTTATTTCAGTGTTAGTAATTACTTTATTTGTTGGATTAATAGCTACCCTTACATATAATATATACTTATCTACAATGAAAACAAAAAGACACTCACAAGCAACGTCATATGTTGTAGAAATTTTTGAATATATTGATAAACAGTATTATAAAGATGTAACGGAACAAAACTTAGTTGATTATATAGAAAACAAATATAATAATTCTGAAAATGCATATACAAATAATGAGATTTCTGATGTGAATATAGCTAGTGCAAGGAATGTAACCGGTCTTGAAAATACAAGTGATACAAATGAATTGCTTACAACACCATATAAAATAGAAATAGCTATAACACCATATGAGGAAAAATTTGATTTAGTAAAAACTATTACTGTAACTATAAAGTATAATTTAGGCACTAAAGAAGAAGTTTTAACAATGACAAAGATAAAAGCAAAAGAGAATTTAATAACACCAAATGAACCTAATATGGATAATTTAATTGTTAGTGATAATATGAAGAAATATCCTATAAAATTTATTGATGGTGCATGGTATGTAACAGATACAAAGAAAGATACTACATGGTATAATTATGAAAATGGTTATTGGGCAACTGTATTTGTATCTAAGGACGACTATAAAGAAGGCGAAATTATAAGTAGTACTTCATTAGGTGATTATTATGTTTGGATACCAAGATACGCATATTATAATTCTGATATTAAATTTTTATATGAAGAAACAGAACAATATGTAAATGAAGAAGGAAATTTAGAAGATTTGCCAGAGGAGTATACAATTATAGAAGGCGGATGGATAAAAACATTTAATATAACTGAAGAGGAATTGTATGATGAATATAAAACTTTAAATAAGGTTATAGAACGACTTAACAAATAAAACAAAAGATGAAAGTGAGGTAATTTAATTATGGATGGAAGACGAATACCAATAGGAATAGAGCTAGTAAGAAGAGGTTTAGTTAGTGAGCAAGATATTAATAAAGCATTAGACTATCAAAAAGAGCATCCAAATAAAAAAATTATTGAAATAATAAATATTTTAAATTTATGTAGTGAAGAAAAATTAATAAAAGCTTTGGGAGAAATTTTAGGTGAAAAAACAATATTACTTACATATGACAATATTATGATAAATATTCCAGAATATATTTCTCTTGATATTGCAAAAAAGAACAAGGCAATTCCATTTGAAATTAGCGGAAATAGGATAAAAGTTTGTTTTGCAAATACTTTTAATAAAGCTGCAGTTGAAACAATTAGATTAATCTTTTTTAATAAAGGATTAATAATGGAACAATATGTAACATTTGAAAAAAATATTGAAAATATTTTAAACGCATTAGAAGCTAAAGGAGAACAATATATAGATACAAAAGCTGATACTGCAGGAATAATAGACAGTATAATAAAGAACGCTATGAAAAAAAGGGCAAGTGATATTCATATAGAACCACTTGAAAAAGAAGTAAGAGTTAGATACAGAGTAGATGGAGAACTGATTACAGTTGCTAAAATTTCAAAAGAAAAGCAATCTCAAGTAATTGGTAGATTAAAAGCAATTTCAAATATGTATCAAGAAAAACAAGAATCACAAGATGGAAGAATTGTTGATTATCCAGATTTTAATATACGTGTATCTTCTCAAAAAAATATTCATGGTGAAAAATTTGTTTTAAGGTTATTAAAAAAGGATAGCACAATAAAGGGTTTAACTGAATTAGGATTTCCAAATGATGAGAAATTAATAAAAGCAAGCTTTAACAGAAGAAATAGTATGACAATAATGGCTGCACCTACAGGAGAAGGAAAAACTACAACATTATATAGTATTATAGATTATTTAAATAGACCAGAAATAAATATAACAACAATAGAAGAACCAGTAGAAATAAGAATACCAGGATTAAATCAAATTGAAATAAATGAAAAATTAAGATTTGCAGATTCATTAAGAACTGTTTTAAGACAAGACCCTGATATAGTTTTAGTAGGAGAAATAAGAGATAAAGAAACTGCTGAAATTGCATTACAAGCAGGACAAACAGGACACTATGTTTTATCAACAATTCATACAATTGATTGTATAGAGGTTATTACAAGATTAAGAAAAATGGGTGTATCTGAGTATGATATTGCAAGTACAGTTGGTACAGTTGTATCTCAAAGATTAGTTAGAAAAGTATGTCCAAAATGTGCAAAACAAAGAGTTTTTACAGATGATGAAAAAAATATAATAGAAAATATATTAAAGAGATATAATGTGGATGTTAACTTAGAAAATAAATATACATATACAACAGTAGGATGTGATGAATGTAATCATACAGGATATTACGATAGAATAGGAGTTTTTGAAATCCTTTTACTAAATGATGAAATAAAAGAAGCTGTAGTAGATGGAAAGTCAAATATTGAAATAAAAAGAATTGCATTAGAACAAGGATATAAACCATTAATAGTAGATGGTATAAATAAAGTTCTTGATGGGATTACTACTTTAAATGAATTAGATAGAAAATTAGTTATTTATTAATATTATATTGAATTTAAAAATTTACTATAGTGCTAATAATTTGAAAGGGGATTTGTATGATAAATATAAATGAAATATTAGATATTGCAATAGAAAAAGATGCCTCAGATATACATTTGATTTCTGGAATTGCTCCAACATTAAGAATTGCAAGAGATTTAATCAGCATAGGAGATGAGGAATTAACAGAATCTGATATGTATGAAATATATGACTTTTTTGTTAGAGGAAATATAAATAAAGATGAAATGTATAGAGAAACAAAAAAAATAGACACATCTTTTGAGTATAAAGAACTTAGATTAAGGGTAAATATTTCCTCAACAGATGGAATACCTGTATTTACATTAAGAATAATAAAAAATAATTTACCAACATTTGAAGAGTTAGGAGTTCCGGACATAGTAAGAAGAATGACTAGACAACCACAAGGTTTAATTTTAGTAACAGGAAAAACAAATTCACGGAAAAACTACAACACTAAATGCATTAATAAATGAAATTAATGAAAATTTAAATAAGAAAATTTTAACACTAGAAAAGCCAGTAGAATATAAACATCAATCAAAAAAATCAGTAATAATTCAAAAAGAAGTAGGGAAAGGCGCAGATGTATTGAATTTTAAAGAGGGAGTTAAAAACTCTTTAAGAGAAGATTGTGATATATTGGTAATTGGAGAGATTCGAGATAAAGAAACTATGGAAGCTGGAATAGAAATGGCAGAATCAGGACATTTAGTTATTGGAACATTACATACAAAATCTTGTGCTGAAACCTTAGATAGAATAATTAATTTTTACGAAGTTAGAGACCAAGCGAGTATAAAATATTTAATGTCATCTTTATTGAAACTAGTTGTTTCTCAAAGATTAGTAAAAGGAATAGACGGAAAATTAGTTTTATTACCAGAAGTAATGGTAGTTGACAATGTAGTTGCAGGATGCATAAGAAAAGAAAAATTTAGTGTTTCAGAAATCGAAGATGCTATTCAGGGAAGTAGTGAAAAAGGAAGTATTAGTTTAATTAATTCAATTGCGAAAATGTATGTTGAAGATAGAATTACTTTAGACCAAGCTAAGGCTCAAATTGAGGAAAAAAATATAGAAATTTTAAATAGAACAATTATGCAATTAAAGAGTAGAAGAATCTAAAATAAGAGAAATGGAGGAACCATTATGCCTATATATATGTACAGAGCGGTAACTAAAGATGGGCAAATAGTAAGCAATAAGGTAGAGGCTTTTAATAAATATATACTATTGAAAAAACTAAAAGACAATGGCCTTTTACCTATAGAAGTAAAACCACCAGCTTATATAGGAAGAAAAAATAAAATTAATAAACAGAAAAAAAATATTGAAACTAGTACTAGTATTCTTAAAGAAGTAAGAATTAGAGAAATTGAGAAAAAAAGAAATCAGAAAAAAGTTAATCCATTAAAGAAAAATGTGCAAATAGGTGCACAAAAAATAACAAAAAGGGATATAGTTGTTTTTACTCAAAATTTTCATTTATTAAAAAAAGCTAATTTCAATAATGTTCATGCTCTATCTACTATAATTGAGACTACAGAAAATTCTTCATTAAGAACAATTTTAGAAGATATATTATTAGGTGTTGAAGCCGGAGATTATATGTATGTTACTATGGAATATTATGAAGGGGTGTTTCCACCAATTTATATAAATATGATAAAAGTAGGAGAATTATCTCGGGTCACTTGTAAATGCATTAGAACAAGCAGTAATATATTTGGAAGATTCAGCTGCAATGACAAAAAAATTAAAAACCATATTGGTACCAAATTTAATACAATTTGGTGCAATATTCTTACTATTAATTTTAGGAACTGCATTAGGAGTTCCAATGATTCAAAAGATATTTGACCAAGTAGGGTCAACAGATCAATTACCTGCAGTAACATTATGGTTTTCAGATGTATTAGATATGGTTGCTAAATATTGGTTAGTACCAACTATCATACTTGTGGCACTTACAGTATGGCTTATATTATATATCAGAACTCCAAGAGGAAAATTTAGATTTCATAACTTTAAATATAGAATGCCTTTATTTGGAAAATTAATTTATGCAATTGATTTTTCTAGATTTACACAAGCTGTTTTAATGAATATAAAGAATGGGCAAAGAATACAAGATGCATTAGAAACAAGTAAAAATGTAGTACATAATTTAGTAATGTTATCAATAGTAGAATCAGCAATTAATAATATATTGATTGGACGTTCATGGATAGAACCATTTGAAAAATCAGGATTGTCAACACCTATGATAACTGAAATGTTAAAAATAGGAATGCAGTCAGATATACAAGATATGATGGAAAAACTATTAGAATATATGCAAATTGACATTGATAATATAATACAAAAAATTATGAAGGCATTACCACAAATTGTGTATAGTATAGTTGGAGTTATGTTAATTTTCTTAACTGTCGTAGTATTAGTACCAATGATTCAAGTATACATGGGTTCATGGATGTTTTCAGCTTATGGATTCTAAGAGAGGAGAAAAATTATGCGTGTTGGAATAGATGTTGGAGGAAGCCACATCGGATTAGGCATAATAGATAGAGAAAACAATTTGATAATTAAAGAAGAAAAAGACTATGATATTATTAATGAAGACATGTCAGAAATAGTAATTCGAACAATAATAGATTTGCTTAAGCAAGTATTGCTTAAGCAAAATCTTACTATAGATGATATTGAGAAAATCGGAATAGCGTTTCCAGGAACCACTTCTAGTGGAATAGTAATTAAGGCAGAAAATTTAGGAATAATAAATTTAAATATTGAAGAAAGATTAAGGGGATTTTTTAACACTAAAATAGTTTTAGAAAATGATGCTAAATGTGCAGCTATTGCAGAAAAGCAAATAGGAAGTTTAAAAGATTACGATGATGCGTTATTTGTAATTATTGGAACAGGTGTTGGAGGCGCAGCATTTTTACAAGGGAAACTATTAAAACCAATTAGATATTCAGGATTTGAAGTTGGACATATGGTAATAAAGGAAACTACAGATAAATGTAATTGCGGAAGAAGAGGCTGTTTTGAGATTTACGGTTCAATGAAAAGATTTAAAGAAAAAATAAAACAAGAATTTAAATTAGATAGTATTGATGGTAAAATAATCAGGCAATTTATGTTCTATAATATAGAAAATCAAAGATTAAAAGAACTTATAGATGAATACATAGAAAATTTAGTTATTGGTATAGCAAATTTGGTAAATATTTTTGAACCACAAGCAGTATCAATAGGAGGAAGTTTTGGACATTATGAGGAAATATTGCTACCTAAGTTGAAGGAAAAACTTTTACAAGAAAAAGAATTATATAATAAAGGTAATGTGCCAGAAATTTTAATAGCAGAATTGAGGAATGATGCAGGAATTATAGGTGCAGCAATGTTGTAATTTCTAATGTAATTTTGTTTTCTGAACATGTAGGGGCGAACTGAGTCCACTCGATAAAAATCCCTAGTGCAAAGTTGCACTAGGGATTTTTATTAGGTAGTAATAATTTCAACAATTGGATGAGAGGTGGAAAATTTCTGTATTTTTTTTGTTTCAACGCCTTCTTCAGACAAAACTCCGTAAATGAAATTCAAAGAAGCTCCAAGTTCAATTTGGGAAAGAGTTTTTAATATTCCTCGTTTATGTCCAAACTCAACATAGAATTTTCCTTTTTCTTCGAATAAAGAGATAGAACTGTCAGAAGTTTTTACGAATACACATCCTTCAACTTTTTGGACTATGTTAGGTTCAGTTCGAAAATAATTCAATTTTTTAACCATATTTACTTGTATACGGTTATCTGGCGTTATATAAATTTTCGAAACAATTCCTAACCGACCACAAGGACCATAAAGAATTAATCCTTCTTTTTCACCAATAAGTTCATACTGGTTACCTGTTGTTGCTGTAATTTTCACAAAAGATTCCTCCAAAAATAAATTTTAAACTCTAGCAATTCTTTAATGAAAACGCGGGGATGGATAAAGAATTACAATTGGAGTATAACAAAAATATATAAGAAAGGCAAGTCAGTCCTTGAAGAATTAGCTAAATACTTGTACACAATGCTTCGCATCGGCACATACTAAGGTAGCCTAACCTTATTGTAGAAGTGTGATGTGGGAAGTGCGAAGTGTGAAAATTAAGCAAAGTCTACGAAGCATATCCCTAAAATCCCACCGCACACCTCTCACATATCACCTCCAAAATACAATTTATAATTCAAATCACCAAATTCTTTTATATTTTTTTAAAAACATATACAATTTTTCCTCCTTTAATGATATAATTTGTTTGAATTTTAAGGGGGAAATAAATTGGGTAATATTGTATTATTAGACGAATTAACTATAAATCAAATAGCGGCAGGAGAAGTTATTGAAAGACCTGCTTCAGTAGTAAAAGAATTAGTCGAAAATTCTATAGATGCTGGTGCTACAAAAATAACAGTAGAAGTAGAAGGCGGAGGAATAAAAAAAATAAGAATCATAGATAATGGTTCAGGAATAAAAGATGACGACTTAGATTATGCATTTGAAAGACATGCAACAAGTAAAATTAGAACAGCAAATGATTTAGAACAAGTTAAATCAATGGGGTTCAGAGGTGAAGCTTTAGCGAGTATTGCAGCAATTGCTAATATTGAGATGATTACAAAAACTGAGGATAAAGAAACTGGAAATAAAATAATAGTAGAAGCGGGTAGAATACTTGAAAAGGAAGAAACTGGATGTCAAACAGGAACGAGTATTACAATTACAAAATTATTTTTTAATACACCTGTAAGATACAAATTCCTAAAAAAAGATTATACAGAGTTAGGTTACATAGAAGATGCAGTAACAAAAATAGCTTTAGCAAATCCTACAATTTCATTTAAATTATTAAACGAAAAGAAAACTATTATACAAACAACAGGCGATGGAAGTTTAAAAAATGTAATCTATAATATTTATGGAAAAGATATGGCTGAAGGTATGGTAGATGTAGATTACAACTATGAAGATATAAAAATAACAGGTGCAGTAGGAAAACCTGAAATTGCAAGGAATAATAGAACGTATCAAATATTTTTTGTGAATAAAAGAAATATAAAAGATAAAACTTTGTCTGCAGCAATGGAACAAGGATTTAAAGGTTTGCTTCAAATTGGTAAATACGGAGTTGCTGTTTTGAATTTAGAAATTGAACCAAGAAAAATCGATGTAAATGTTCATCCAACTAAACTAGAAATAAGATTTGAAGAAGAACAAAAAGTTTTTAAAGCTGTTTATCATGCTATTAAGGAAAGTTTATTAAAAAATGAATTAGTTACAGACGTAAAAGAGAATCATAATGATGATATTAAAATAGTTCATGAAGATGAATTTGTAAAAGATGATGTTTTAGAAAAAAAAGAAGAAGAAATTGTTCCTCATAAAATAGGTGGACTATTTAATATGTTTAAGAAGACTGATATAGAAAAAAAAGAAGAAAAAGAATATATTCCACCAGTGCAAGATAACATGCTTGAACAAATATACATGAGTAAAAATGAGAATGTAGTTATAGAGAATGATGTGAAAGAAATTGTTTCTACAGATACAAAGGAAGAAGATAAATTTAATGAGATGTACAACAGGACATTTGGGGTAGAGGAAAAAACACCTGTAGATGAAGTTCCTAAAGTAGAAATAAAACCAGTTTCACTTTTTGAAGAAAGCGAAAATTATTCTATACCTACATATAAATATATAGGAAGTTTATTTTCAACATATATTGTAATAGAGATGGGACAAGAAATATATATAATTGACCAACATGCAGCACATGAAAGAGTTATGTATGAACAAGTAAAAAAGAATTTTTATGATAATAAAGAAAAAGATTCTCAAATAATGTTATTGCCAGATATTATAAATTTATCACATAAAGAAAAAAATATTGTAAAGGAAAATGTAGAATTGTTTAATAAAGCTGGTTTTACATTTGAAGAGTTTGGAGAAAATACAATTCGTTTAATAGGTGTTCCAAATATATGCATGGAATTAGATACTAAAGAGTTATTCTTAGAAATATTAGACGAAATAAATACAGTAGCAATAACAGCAAAACAAGAAAAAGAGGAAAAATTTATTGCAACAATTGCTTGTAAAGCAGCGGTAAAAGCGAAAATGAAGTTAGATGATGCTGAAGTGGATAGTTTAATGAAACAGTTATTGAAATTGCCAAATCCATTTACATGTCCACATGGAAGACCAACAGCTATAAAAATGAGTAAAACAGAAATTGAGAAAAAATTTGGGAGAAAATAAATGAAACAAAAAGTAATTGTTATTGCAGGACCAACAGCATCACGGAAAAAGTGCTTTAGCAGTTGAGCTTGCAAAGAAAATTGATGGAGAGATAATCTCTGCAGATTCAATGCAAATATATAAGGATATGGATATAGGAACTGCAAAAGTTACAAAAGAAGAAATGCAAGGAATTAAACATTATATGCTTGATATTGTTTCACCAGATGTTAGATATAGTGTAGCTGATTATAAAAAAGAAGCTGAAAAGAAAATTGAAGAAATATTAGCAAATAATAAAACGCCTATTATTGTTGGTGGGACAGGCTTATATATAAACAGTTTAATATATGGAATAGAATTTAAAGATGAAGAATTCGATCAAGAATACAGAAACGAATTAAATGAATTTGCAGAAAATAATGGGTTAGAAGAATTATATAAAAAAGCTCAGGAGATTGACCCAAAAGCAATGGAAAAAATCAGCGAAAATGATAGAAAAAGAATTATAAGAGTATTAGAAATATATCATAAAACAGGAAAAACAAAAACGGAGTTGGATAAGCAATCTAGAGAAAAAGAAGTAAAATATGATTATAAAGTTTTTGCAATAAATATGAATAGAGAACTCCTGTATAATAGAATAAATAAAAGAGTTGATATAATGCTTGAACAAGGTTTAATAGAAGAAGCTAAAAAACTTGTTCTTAAATACGAGAAATTTCCAACAGCAATGCAAGGATTGCGGATATAAAGAAACAATTCAATACTTAAATGGTGAATTTTCTAAAGAAGATTTAATAGAAAAAATAAAGATGGAAAGTAGAAGATATGCTAAAAGACAGTTGACTTGGTTTAGAAGGAATCAAGAAATTGTTTGGTTAGATGGAGAAAAAAACATGGACTATAATTTAGATGTGATATTATCAAAAATATAATTGATAATAAGGAGGATTTATCTTGGCGAAGAAAATAAGAAAAAAGCATACTTATAAAAAAATTATCTTAACGATAGTTTCAATTCTGATAATTTCATTTATAATATTTGGTTTGTATTCTATTGGAAAATTAATAATAAAACCTACAGATGTTGTAGTAGTAAATCAAGGAGAAGTGTATAGTGAAGAAAGTTCAGTAGGATATGTATTAAGAGATGAAATTTTAATTGAAGAAAATTCTGAAAAAAAACTTATACAAATAAAAACAGAAGGCGAAAAAGTTGCAAAAGGGGAAATTATATACAGATATAATACTCCGGAAGAGGATGAAATAAATAAAAAGATTCAAGATTTAACAATGCAAATACAAGAAGCTTTAGAAGGACAAACTGATTTGCTTTCAAGCGATATAAAAGCTTTAGAAAATCAAATTGAGAGTAAATTAAATAGTATAGATAAAAAAAACAACATTCAAAATATTAAAGAATATAAAAATGATATTTCTACATATATAACAAAAAAAGCAAAAATTGCAGGAAGTTTAAGTAAGTCAGGAACATATATTAACTCATTAATAGAACAAAAAGAATCTTTAGAACAACAATTAGCGTTAAAAGTCGAATATATTTATGCACCTGTAAGTGGGGTTGTATCATATAGAACAGATGAATTAGAACAAAAATTAACAACAGAAGATTTTTCATATATAACTTCAGAATTTTTAGAAAATTTAAATTTGAAAGTTGGACAAGTAGTAAATACAAGCAATAATAAGTGTAAAATTGTAAACAACTATAAATGCTATATAGCTACTGTACTTGAATCTGAAGAAGCACAAAATATAGATGTGAATAAAAATGTAAGATTAAGAGTATCTAATCAAGATATACTAAAGGCGAAAATTATATATAAACAAAAGGAAAAAGATAAAACGGTAATAGTATTTGAAATTAATAAGAATGTAGAAAATTTAATAGAACATAGAAAAATTTCTATAGATGTGATTTGGTGGGAAGAACAAGGATTAAAAATACCAAAAAACACAATTTATTATGATGATGGATTAGCGTATGTTGTAAGAAATAGAGCAGGATATTTAGAAAGAATACTAGTAAAAGTAATAGAAAAAAATGATTTCTATTGTATAGTAAACAACTATGAAACAGAAGAACTGTCGAAATTAGGGTTATCAACAGAGGAAATTGCGAGACACAAAAATATAAATTTATATGATGAAATTATAGTGAATCCTGAGATAAACATGTGAAGATAATGTTACGATAATATTACGAAAATATTAAGATTGTATTACAAACACAAAAAAGCTTGACAATATTTGAAAAAAGTTAGATACTATTAGATATAGAAATACTAATGAAGAAAAAATTAGGGGGTTATTTTAATGTCAGGAGCAATTATGAATAAAGTTTGGGATTTCTTAGGAGTTGAAACTCAAAATGATGAAGAATTAGAAAATGAAAATGTAGTAGAATATAATAATTATGAAGAAGAACAAGATGAGGTAAATGAAAGAGGATTATTTGGAAGAAAAAGTAAAGTTGTTGCTATGCCACAAACACAACAAGTTAGAATGGTAATAACACAACCAACAACTTTTGAACAATCTGAAGAAATTTGTAATTATTTAAAAGAAAAAAAATCAATAATATTAAATTTAGAGTATGTAAATAAAGATGTAGCAAGACGTATTGTAGATTTTATTAGCGGTTCAGTACATGCTTTAGATGGACATATTCAAAAAATTTCTAATGCAATATTTTTAGTTGCGCCAGTTAACTATGATATAGCTAATGAATTAGCAAGAGAAGAAATTAAAAGTAAATTATCTGTTTCATGGTTAAAAAATAGTTAATATAAATTGATATTTAATAAAAGGGCGGGTATAGCAATCTCGATACTAAATAAAAAGTAGAAGATATGTTTTATGCTCGCTCTAATTGTAATAATTAGGAGGTATAATAATGATAACACCATTAGATATTGAAAATAAAAAATTTGCAAAACAAATGATGAATGGATATAACGTAGATGAGGTAGATGATTTTTTAGATGAATTAACTGTAGAGTATTCAAAATTGTACAAAGAAAATAGTGAACTTAAAAATAATCAAAGTGATTTAAATACTGATGTAGAAAAATATAAAAGTTTAGAAGCTACATTGCAAAATACTTTAGTTATAGCTCAAAAAACAGCTGATGATATTACAGCTGTTGCTAAAGAACAAGCAGAACAAATTGTTAAAGAAGCGGAACTAAAAGCTAAAGCTTCAGTAGAAGAGTTAAATACACAAATACTTTTAAAACAAAGAGAATTAGAAGAAGTGAAAAAACAATTTGATGTTTACAAAGCTAAAATGGAATCTCTTTTAATTTCACAATTAGAGTTATTGAAAGATTCGAATGAATAATATAAAAAACAGCCTGAGGCTGTTTTTTTGTGGAATAATTTTCTTTCATATATTTTCTTGTCAAATTTTAAAAGATATGATATATTAGAAAAGAATGTGAGTATTATAAAAAAGGGGAGAGCGGCTATAAGAATACTAATAACAAACCATTTTCCACTAATTGGTTCAGGTAGTGGAGTTTATGTTGCAAATATTGCGAAAAATTTAATAAATTTAGGACACAAAGTTTGTATTATTGCACCAGAAAATACAATAGAAGGTTCTACATTAGATGGTGTGAAAACGCATCCAGTATTTTTTAAATATGAAGAAAAAATAGAAGGTCAACTACCTTTTAATTTTCCATGTTTTGACCCACACCCAAGAAGCGGTGAAAGTTTTTATGATTTTACTGATGAACAAATAAATTTATATATGGAGGCATTTGATAAAGCAATAAAAGAAGAAATACAAGATTTTAAGCCAGATATAATTCATGCACAACATATATGGCTTATTTCTAATGTTGTTTCTAAATATAATATACCTTTTATAGTTACTGCACATGGTTCAGATTTAATGGGGTATAATGCAACAGATAGATTTCATAAATACTGTTATCCTGTTATAGAAAAATGTAAGAGAATAATAACTATATCAAAAGAGAATAATGAAGAAGTAATAAAAGCATATCCAAAAGCTAAAGGAAAAACAACAATTATAGAGAATGGATATGATAAAAATATGTTTTATCTAAAAAAATATAATAAAAAACATGTTTTAAAAGAACTAAATATAGATAAAAACTACAAAAAAATTGTTGCCTTTGCTGGAAGATTAACACACAACAAAGGAGTAGATATTTTATTAAAAGCTGCAAAGGAATATGAAAATAAAGATGTTCTTACACTTATTGCAGGTGGTGGAACAGTATATGATGAATTATATGAATTATCAAAAAAATTAGAGTTGAAAAATGTTGTTTTTTTAGGAAATCAAACACATGATTCACTTCGAAAAATTTATAATATTTCGGATGTCTTAGCAGTTCCTTCAAAAGAAGAAGCTTTTGGATTAGTTGCACTTGAAGCTTTGGCTTGTGGATTGCCAGTAATTGCAACTAATAGTGGAGGAATGAAAAATTTTGTCAATAAAGAAGTTGGATTTTTAATAGATATAGATGACCCAGAAATGCTTGCTGAAGATGTAAAAAAAGTTTTAAATAAAGAAGTTAAATTTAAAAAGAAAAAAATTGCAAAATATGCAAGAAAAAATTACTCGCAAGAAAATTTTATGAAAAATTTAGTAGACATATATATAAATAGTATCTAAGAAAAGTTTTAGTAACTTAGAAAGGACAATATAGTACAATGTATTTGATAGTTGGTTTGGGAAATCCTGAAAAAGATTATGCTAATACAAGACATAATATGGGATTTAATGTTATAAATGAAATAGCTAAAAACTGTGATATAAAATTATCACAGTTTAAATTTAAAGGGGAATATGGAAAAGGTATAATAGAAGGAGAGAAGGTTATACTTTTAAAGCCTCAAACTTTTATGAATTTAAGTGGAGAAAGTATAATTCAATTTAAAAAATTTTATAAAATAGAAAATAATCAAATAATAATAATATATGACGATATAGATACTCCAGTTGGAAAAATCCGTATTAGAAAAAAGGGAGGACCTGGAACTCATAATGGAATGAAATCCGTTGTACATTATTTAGCGACAGATGAATTTACAAGGGTAAGAATTGGTATAGGTTCACCAAAAGAAAATGAAGATATAATAGAATATGTAATAGGGAAAATTACAGAAGATGAGAAAAAAAGTTTAGAGTCATCAATAGAAATTGGGGCAAGTGCAGTTATTGAGATTATAAAAAATGGAGTAGATATTGCTATGAATAAATTTAACTAGAAGGAGAACACATGTTAGAACTAATTATTAATGAGGATAAATATAAAAAGCGTATCATGTTGATTGAAAATGGGGTCTTAATAGAACAACACGAAGAACAGCATGAACAAAAAAGATTGGAAGGAAATATTTATAAAGGTATAGTACAAAACGTATTGCCAGGAATGCAATCAGCTTTTATAGATGTTGGAGAAAATAAAAATACATTTATAAAATTAAAAGATTTACTTCCTAAAGTTGATGAAAGTATTGAAAATATTGATGAAATAATAAAAAATACTAATATAAAAAATGTAATAAAACAAGGAGACAAGATATTAATACAGGTAAGAAGAGATGGTGCATTAAATAAAGGTGCAAAAGTTTCTACTCATATAAATTTATCAGGAAGATTTTTGGTGTTAATGCCAAATACAGATTTTATAACGATATCTCAAAAAATTGATAATAAAGAAGAAATTGAAAGATTAATAAATGATGTAAAAAGTATCATGCCTAAAGGATTTGGGGCAATTATTAGAACTGTAGCAGTTGGAGTTGAAAAAGAAAAGCTAAAAATGGATTTAGATAACTTGATTGCAAAGTGGAAAGAAATAGAACTTCAATACGAAAAAAGTAATTCTAATTCTCCACAATTATTATATGATAATAAAGCTCTTTTAAGAAGAACAATAATGGACATTATAGACAGAGGACTAAATAGAATTCTTTTAAATGATAAAACAAATTATAAAATTGTAAAAAATATTCTAGAAGAATTTGGACAAACAAAAATAGAAATAGAATTAAAAGAAGGTAAAAATTTATTAGATTTATATGATATTAGCAAACAAATAGAAAAAATGCAAGAGCGTAAAATTTGGCTTAAATGTGGAGGCTTTATAACAATAGATAGAACGGAAGCTTTAACTGCAATTGATGTCAATTCTGCAAAATATACAGGTAATAAAAATGTGCAAGATACAATTTTAAAAGTCAACAAAGAAGCAACTATTGAAATTGCAAAACAATTAAGATTAAGAGATATAGGCGGAATAATTATTATAGACTATATAGATATGCCAGATAATAGACAAGAGGAAATTCTAAGCTTATTGGAAGAAAATTTAAAAAAAGATAGAACGAAAACACAGGTTATGGGATTTACAAAATTAAATCTTGTAGAAATGACTAGAAAAAAATTATGTAATACGGAAGAATACTAATAATAATAAATAGTGAAAAAATAGAATTTAACCAATACACTAAAAATAAGGGGTAATAATATGTTGAATGTAGGATTTATTTCCTTGGGATGTTCTAAAAATTTAATAGATACAGAAATGGCTATAGGATTATTTAAAAAACAAAATTTTTCAGTAGTTAATGATGTGGAAAAAGCTAATATTATAGTTGTAAACACTTGTGGTTTTATAGAAAGTGCGAAACAAGAAGCAATAGATACTATTCTAGAAATGGCAGAATACAAAGAGAATGGTATTTGTAAATATTTAATTGTTATGGGATGTTTAGTGCAAAGATATAAAAAAGATTTAGAAAATGCATTGCCAGAAGTAGATTTATTTATTTCAATCGATGAATACAATAAATTTTCAGAGAAAATTGAAAATCTATTAAACTCAAAGCAAGATTATAGAGAATTGAATTATCTTGATAGGGTAATTACAACTGGAAATAAATTTGCATATTTGAAGATTGCAGAAGGTTGTAGCAATAAGTGTACTTATTGTGCAATACCATATATAAGAGGTCCTTTTATTAGTAGGAAAATGGAAGATATAATAGAAGAAGCAGAAGAACTTGCTAAAAAAGGTATAGAAGAAATAATTGTTATAGCACAAGATACTACAAAATATGGTACTGATTTGTATGGAAAACCAATGTTGGCGGAACTATTAAGAAGACTATGTTATTTAAACAAATTTAAATGGATAAGATTTTTATATGCATATCCAGAAAGTATAACAGATGAGTTGATAAAGGTTGTCAAAGAAAATAAACAAATTTGTAATTATTTTGATATTCCAATTCAACATATTTCGAATACTGTTTTAAAAAGAATGAATAGAAAAACTAAAGAAGAAGATATAAAAAATTTAATAAAAAAAATAAGAAAAGAAATTCCCGATGCAATACTAAGAACATCTCTAATAGTAGGATTCCCAGGAGAAACAGAGGATGACTATAGAAAGTTATATGATTTTGTTAAAGAAATTAAATTTGACAAATTAGGAACATTCATGTATTCTAAAGAGGATGGAACTCCGGCAGAAAAACTAGATAATCAAATTCATTATCAAACAAAGAAAAAAAGATATAATGAAATAATGAAATTATCAAGCGAGATTTCAAGAGAAAATTTAGAAACAAAACTTGGTAAAGAATTTGAAGTTCTTATAGAGTCAAAGACTTTTGATAATAAATACTATGTGGGAAGAAGTTATATGGATATTCCTGAGACAGATGGGGTTGTTTTTATAAAAAATGAAACTAAAGAAGAACTACTAGATAAATTTATAAATATCAAAGTAATAGATATAGAAAATTACGATTTAGTAGGGGAGGTGAAATAAATGAAAAATCTTTTAAAATATACAAGTTTAATAGTGTTAGCAATAGTTATGTTAGTAGTTTTAGTAGGATGTGGAAATAAAACAATCATTGCAACAAAGACTACTACTGCAGATATAGTTGGTGAATATGAATTAAAATTAACAATAAATTTTGAAGGAGATGTTATTTCTGCAATAAAAGTAAATATGGAATTTAAAAATGAAAAAGTAGCAAATCTTATACTTTCAGGAGAAAATCAAACTGGTGTTGAAATAGAAAAAGAGGATAATAGTGTTTATATAGAAATGACAGCAGAAGAATATAAAGAAGCATATGGTTCAGATTTTTCAACAATGAGTAAAGATGAAATTATACAACAACTTAAAGATGAAGGATTTACAGTAACAGAGGAATAAAAATAAAAGGGAATGTTTAAAATTTTTAAACATTCTTTTTTTATATAAGAAAAAGCTTTTTTGAAGATTTGACGCGGGTTGCCGAAGAAATTGCTAATAATAAATGTATTGAAAATTCAAGAAAAATATGGTAAAATTATACTGTTAATTTATATAAGGAGGAACTAAGATGAGTGAACTTAATGGGAATGATACATATTTAAAAGTACTTAGCAGACAATATAAAAATATAGAACAAGTTTCAGAGGAAATTATCAATCTTCAAGCTATTTTAAATTTACCAAAAGGAACTGAATTATTTTTAAGTGATATACATGGAGAATATGGTTCATTTTCTCATATATTAAATAATGGTTCTGGAATTATAAAAAATAAGATAGAAGATATTTTTAATAATCAAATAATAGAACAAGAAAGAAGAGCTTTAGCAACACTTATTTATTATCCAGAAGAAAAATTAGCACTGATTAAACGAAAAGAACATAATTTATCAGAATGGTATAGCATAACATTATATAGACTAATAGAGGTTGCAATAGAGGTAAGCTCAAAATATACTCGTTCAAAAGTAAGAAAAGCAATGCCAAAAGGATTTGACTATATTATAGATGAATTATTACATTTACAAGGATGCGGACCAGATAAAGAAAGATATTATAAACAGATTATAAAATCAATTATTGAATTAGATAGAGCTGATGAATTTATAGTAGCAATTTCTAATTTAATTAAAAGAATGGCAATAGACCATTTACATGTAATTGGAGATATATTTGATCGTGGACCAGATGCAAAAAAAGTAATGGATACTTTAGTTGATTTCCATAGTTTAGATATACAGTGGGGAAATCATGATGCATTATGGATTGGGGCTGCAAGTGGTAATAAAGCATGTATAGCAAATGTAGTTAGAATTTGTAGTAGATATGATAATATAGATACATTGGAAGATGGATATGGAATAAATATAAGACCTCTTGCAACATTTGCAATTGAAACATATAAAGATGATGATTGCCATAACTTTTATCCTAAAAATTATGATTATCATAAATATATACATACAGATGAGAAAACCATAGCAAAAGTACATAAAGCAATTTCTATAATTCAATTTAAATTGGAAGGACAATTAATAAAAAAACATCCAGAATATCAAATGGATGATAGATTGTTATTAGATAAAATTGATTATAAAAAAGGAAAAGTAAAAATTAATAACCAATGGTATGATTTAATAGATAAAAATTTTCCAACAATAAATCCAGAAGAACCATATAAATTAACAAGAGAAGAAAAAGAAATTATGGAAAGACTATATGATTCTTTTAAACATAGTGAAACCTTACAAAAACATATAAGCTTTTTATGCTCAAAGGGAAGTGTTTACAAATGTTTTAACTCTAATTTACTATTTCATGGATGTATTCCTATGGATGAAGAAGGAGAATTTTTAAAAGTAAATATTTTTGAAGAAGAATTAGCTGGAAAAAGATATTTAGACCATATAGAAAAAGTTATTAATAAGGCGTATATTGAAAGAGATAATATATTAGGAAATAGAAATGAAATAGACTTTCTTTGGTATTGTTGGTGTGGACCTAAATCACCATTATTTGGTAAGGAAAAAGCTGCTACATTTGAAAGATATTTTATAGAAGATAAAGAACTACACAAGGAAACTAAAAATCCATATTTTATATTATCTGAAAATGAAGAAGTGTGTAATAAAATTTTTGAAGAATTTAATTTAAACAAGGATAAATCTCATATTATAAATGGACATATTCCTGTAAAAGAAAAAGATGGAGAAAAACCTATAAAGGCAAATGGGAAATTACTAGTAATAGATGGAGGATTTGCTAAAAGCTACAGAGAACAAACAGGAAGGTCAGGATATACTTTGACATATAATTCATACGGATTAATATTAGCTGCAAATGAACCATTTGATTCAAAGGCTAAAGCAATTAGAGAAGAGTTAGATATAAAATATGATGTAATGATAAATGCACAAGAAACAGAAAGAAAAAGTGTTGCAGACACAGATATAGGAAAAGAAATACAGAATGAAATAGACAATTTAAAAGAATTATTAAAAGCTTATAAAGAAGGTTTAATCAAAGAGAGGTTTTAAATAATGTAGGGGCGTGCATTGCACGTCCGTAAAATGTGATTTTAATACGGACGACCGATGGTCGCCCCTAAAACGTTAAAAATAAATTTTATCATCATAAAAAATAAATACCAAAAAGGTATTTATTTTTTTTATTTAATCCCTTATAATTTTAATTGGAGGTTTTTTTTATGGGAAAACTTATATTAAAATGTACAAATTTAAGTAAAAAAATAGGAAAGAAACAAGTATTAGAGGATGTTTCATTATATGTCCATGAGGGTGATATTGTAGGATTTATAGGACCCAATGGAGCAGGAAAAACAACTACAATAAAACTTGTTCTTGGATTACAAAAAATTACTTCAGGAGAAGTAATAATAAATGGATATAATTTAAAGGAAGACTTTAAAAAAGCAATAAAAAATGTAGGGGCGATAGTTGAAAGCCCAGATTTATATATGTATTTAAGTGGATACGAAAATTTAAAATTGATAGCTAATTTATATGAAGATGTAGATGAAAAGAGAATTGAAGAGGTAGTAGAATTAGTTGGATTAACTAATAGAATTAAAGATAAGGTGTCTAGATATTCACTTGGAATGAGACAAAGATTGGGTATAGCTCAAGCAATACTTCATAGACCTAATGTATTAATATTAGATGAGCCTACTAATGGTTTAGACCCAGAAGGTATAAAAGAAATGAGGGAACTTTTAGAAAAGCTAGCAAAAGAAGAAGGAATGGGAATATTAATATCTAGTCATAATTTAGCAGAATTAGAAACTTTTTGTAATAAAGCATGTATTATTCAAAATGGAAAATTAATAGAAGAAACATCGTTAAAAAATTTAAAAGAAGAAACAATAAGTAATTATATTTTAGAAGTTAAAGATACAAAACCATTAAAGAAGATGAAAAAATATGAATTCGATATTAAAAATGAAACTATATGCAGTATAGTATTAGAAAAAGAACAGGTACCGGAATTGATAAAAGATTTAGTTAATGAAAATGTATTAATATATTTTATAAAGAAAGATGCTAGAACATTAGAAGATGCATTCCTTAGAAAGACAGGAGGTAATGTAATTGAATAAATTAATAAAAAATGAATTAACAAAACTTATAAAAAAGAAAAGTCTTTACATTATGCTTATAATATTGATTATATTTATGATAATTAATAATATATTATATTCAAGGGCTTATAGCAATAAAGGAGATAAATATATAGAAGATGCTGAAACTCAATATGAACAACTTTTAGAGTATAAAGAATCTTTAGAATCTTTAGAAAAAATGAGTAAAGAAGAAGAAGAGTCATATAACATAATAATAAAGCAGATGGAAAAAAATCAATATATAATTGATAATAAACAAAATGTAGATGCTGTTGGAGATAATAGATTTATATTAAGAACTATTTTTGCTCAATATGACATTTTCATTATAATATATATTATAATGATTGCCGGAACAATTATGAGTGAAGAATTTAATAAAGGTACTATAAAATTACTACTAATAAAACCATATAGTAGAACTCAAATATTTTTGGCTAAATTCATAGCATGTATAATTGTATTATTATGTTCAGCACTTATTATGGTTTTATTACAAGTAATAATAGGAGGATTGATATTAGATTTTAATTCTTTAACAGTACCAATAGTAGAGTATAATAGTGCAACTCAGGATTTACAATTTATTAATTTATTTGCATATATTGGATTAGACTTTTTAGCTAGACTTCCTATATATTTAATACTTTTAGCACTATCATTTGCATGTAGTACAATTTTATTGAATACTGCTACTTCAATAGTTATACCGATACTAGTATATCTTTTCTCAGGCACAATAGAAGGATTTTTAAATGGTATCAATGCAAAATGGATGAGATTTATAATAACACTTAATTGGAATTTTGAAACATATTTATTTGGAAGAAAACCTGAAATATCAGCATTTAGTTTAGGATTTTCAGTATTCATTTGTATACTATATTTTGTTATTATAATTGGAGCAGCATATTATAATTTTAGAAGAAGAGATATAAAGAATATATAATATTATGGAGCAAACTGTGTTAGTTTGCTCCAAATTGTTTATACAAAGTAAATATTGTCAAATCTTGACAATATTTACATAATATGTTAAAATTAAAATATCTCATTTAAAAGAGGTGATAAATATGCTTCGATATTGTAACATAAGGAGAAAAATAAAATTTATAAAAATAAACTAGGGCGTTGTGTGAAGGTAAAACCTTTTAAGCTTTCATCACAACGTCTTTTATTTTACTATTTTAACAAAGGAGTGATTATTATGAAAAAAACAAAAGTTATTTTACTGATTTTATTATTTGTATTAGTTATAGGGGCTAGTACACAAGTTAAGGCAGGTAGTTTTAAAGAATATGATAATGGAGAGGTTTATTATAATGGAAGTGCAGAAGAATTCCTAGCATTATCAGAAGAAGAGAAAAATAGTATAAATTATCTTATTATAGCAGGATCTGAGGCAGAAGAGGTGAATTTTAAAGAGTTACACTTGGAAAATATGAAAGTTTTAGAAGAATTACAGTTAAATTTTATTAAAATATCTACAGAAGAGGGTTTTGAGCCTATACCTAATGTGAAAAGTTTACATATATATAATTGTACAAATATTGCTGATTTATTTGAAAAAGAAAAATGGACTAACCTTGAAGAACTTGATATAGAGATGGATTCAGACTCAAAATCATTTAAAACTGATTGTGAAAAAATAAATAATTTAGAAAAAGTAAAAAGCTTAACTTTATGGGTTCAGGAAATAAATGATTTAGATGATGTAGAGGAATTACCAGAATTACATAACGTGGAAAAGCTAAAACTGTTATTTAGTGATATACCAGAACAAGTTAATTTGAAAAGTGTTAGAAATATTTCTTCAAAATTTAGTAATTTGAAAGAATTAGGAATTGATAATTTGAGAATTTCTTATGAAGATTTTATGGTTCTTGCAAATGCGTATGAAAAAATAATGGGGAATAAAATAACAATTATAAAAAATCATGAAAAGGTTAGCCAAGGGAAAGAAGTTTTAGTTAACATTCCGATAGAAAAATTTTGGAATACTTCAATTACTGCGGATGGAGAAGAAGGAAGTAGGTTAAGTATTACTGAAGTAAGTAATTGCTCATATAAAGGCGGAGAGATAAAATTGGATACTAGTAGAGCAGGAGAAAAAGAGGCTATCATAAAGATTGGTAAATATGAAGAATTTGTACTTCATATTAAATATGAAGTAGAAGAAGCTGAGGTTGAAGAGTCTAAACAAGAAGAACAAACACCAGATATAGAAGAGGTCAAACCATCAACTCCGGAGGAAAAACCAATAACAGGTACTGGTGAGGAGGAAATATCTGGTGGATTTCTAAGCAAAATTATAGACACTATAAAAAATTTAATAAATTCAATTTTTGAAAAAATTAAAGATTTATTTAAAGTAAAATATTAATGCAAACTACATAAAAATGTTATAACAAAAATTTGTAACTAAGCAAATTAAAATACCGACAAATAGTTGGAAGGGTAAAAGAAAGTAATGCCCACTTCCAGCTATTTGTTTCTTTTTTTATTGTAAGTATTGTTGTAGCACATGGAAAATGCAATAAACTAAAAATCATAACATTTATAAAAGTGATTACAGTCCAACCATTTTGAAATAAAATAGTTCCAATAGTAGAATAATCTTCCAATCCAACTAATGTACCAGCGTTCATATAGCCCATTAAAAGAATAGGTAAAACAATTTCGTTAGCAGGAATTCCTAAAATAAAGGCTGTTAATATATAACCATCTAGTCCTATTAATTTGGCAAAAGGATTTAAGAAATTAGCTATATAACTTAATATAGAAAGACCGTTTATAGATATGTTTGAAAAAAGCCATATTACAATACCTGCAGGAACAGCTACAAGTATTGCTCTTCCTAAAACAAATAAAGTTCTATCAAAAATTGACCTTACTATAATTTTACTTATTTGAGGTTTTCTATAAGGAGGTAATTCTAGAATAAAAGAAGAAGGTGCTCCTTTTAGTATAGTTTTAGAAAGAATTCTTGATATTATTAAAGTCATAAAAATTCCAAAAATTATTAGACAAAGAACAATAAGAGCTGATAAAACTGAAGTAAAACTATTTGTAAAAAAACTACTAATAAGTATTGAAGCTATACAAATTAAAAAAGGAAATTTACCATTACACGGAACAAATGTATTTGTTAAAATTGATAATAATTTTTCTCTTGGTGAATCAATAATTCTTGCGCCAGTAACACCTGCTGCATTACAACCAAATCCCATGCACATAGTTAGAGATTGCTTTCCAGAACAACCAGCTTTTTTGAAATATTTATCTAAATTAAAGGCGATTCTTGGTAAATACCCTAAATCTTCTAATATAGTAAAAAGAGGAAAAAATATTGCCATAGGTGGAAGCATTACAGCAACAATCCAGGCTAAAGTTTTAAAGGCTCCATCAATAAATAGACCAGTTAACCATTCAGGACTATTTAAAAAGTTAAATAATTTTAATAATTCTATTTCGATGCATGAAAATAAATTAGAAAGCATTTTTGAAGGGTAATTAGCACCTGTAATTGTAAGCCAAAAAATTAAACCTAAAAAGCAGAACATGATAGGTATTCCGAATTTTTTCGAAGTTAATATTTTGTCAATTTTTGAATCTTTGAAAAAAATTTTATTGTCAGATACATTACATACTGAGTTGCAAACTGTTTCTGAACGTACAATAATAGAAGATATTATATTATCTTTTAAATTTGATTCATTAATACTATTTTCAATAAGTATAGCTTTAACTTCTTGAATTTTATTACTTAAATAAAATTCATTAATATTTAAATTTAATGAGCTTTTTATAGAATCTATAATTTGAGTATTATCATCTATTAATTTTAAACAAATCCATTTTGATAAATAACCGAGAGTAGTTTAATTTTTCTTCTAAACTATCTAAGCAGTTTTCAATAACAGATGAATATATTACTTTTTTTGGGTTAGAAGTTATAGAACCAGTACAAACATTATAAATAGTATCTAGTAATTTTTTTAGTGTTTTAGGCTTACTTGCAGTAGTTCCTACAACAGGTACTCCAAGTTCTTCTGATAATTGTTTGAAATTAATTTTAATTCCTTTTTTTTCAGCTTCGTCCAGTAAATTAACGCAAACAATAACATTTTTTGTAATTTCAAAAATTTGATATACTAAATTTAAATTTCTTTCTAAACAAGTAGCATCAACTACAACTACAGTAAGAGTAGGATTGCCAAAACATATGTAATCTCTTGCGATTTCTTCCTCCTCAGAATTTGACATTAAAGAGTAAGTTCCAGGAATATCTACAAGTAAAAAGTTTTTATCTTTATATTTACAAAAACCACTAGCAGTACTAACAGTTTTGCCAGGCCAGTTGCCAGTGTGTTGATGCATGCCTGTAAGAGTATTGAAAACAGTGCTTTTGCCGACATTAGGATTTCCGGCTAATGCAATAGTAAAATCATATTCATTTTTTTTGACAAATGAATTTTTATATTCAATGAAATCTGTAGTTGAATTAGTAAATCCCATAAAAGAACCTCCATGATTTGAATGGGAGAATTGCGCTCACCTTAATATATAATTAATATATGATATAAATAAGAAATATGTTAATTGATGTGCGAAGTGGGAAGTGGGAAGTGTGAATTTAAATACATAGCAAGAATTTTATTTATAAAAGCACACCTCACACTTCACACATCTCACATCATACTATGTTTTACTAAAGAGTAATTATACACGTTATATTCTTCACATCATCTTTTCTTAATGCAATAGTACTGCTTCTAATTTTATATGCAATAGGGTCTCCAAAAGGACTATTAAAAATAGGAGTTATTTTTGTACCATCTATTAAACCTAAATCTAATAATCTTCTTCTTAATATATCATCACAATTTAAGCTATAAATTTTAGCAGTAATATTTAAAGGTAATTTATCCAAGGTTAATATTTTCATTAGAAGCCTCCTATTTATATATTATGAAGTGAAATCTTTATTTGACATTAAAAGACAAAGAATATATACTAATTAATACAAATAGAAAGGAAGATGAATATATGAAAAAAATAAGAGGATTTGAAATAGCAAAAGGATTTGAAAATTTTAATATAAATTTACCAATAAGAAAAACTAAAAATTCTGCGGGATATGATTTAGAAGCAGCAGAAGATTGTATTATACCAAGTTTTAAAAGAGGAAATAAACCTACATTAGTAAAAACTGGATTAAAAGCATATATGTGCGAAGATGAAGTTTTAATTTTAGCAAATAGAAGCTCTAACCCGGGAAAAAAAGGATTAGTCTTAGCAAATAGCATAGGTGTAATTGATAGCGATTATTACGGGAATAGTGACAACGATGGGCATATTATGGTTTCATTTTATAATGTAAAAGATGAAGATGTACATATAAAAAAAGGTGAAGCAATAGCACAAGCAATATTCCAAAAATTTTTAATAACAGATGATGATGTTGCAGAAGGAGAACGAACAGGAGGGTTTGGATCAACAAATATAAATTTTACATAAAATTTACCAAATTCTTTTGACTTTTTTATAATTTTATGATATAATAGGTACAGTTTTGAAGGAGTGATGCATGAATGTTTAATGTAGGAGATAAAGTAGTATATCCAATGCACGGTGCAGGAACAATCGAATCAATAGAAGAAAAAGATATTTTAGGAGAAAAACAAGCCTACTATATAATAAAAATGCCAGGAGAAGTTAAAGTAATGGTTCCAACAGCTAAAGCAAAAGATGTTGGAGTTAGAGATGTTATAAATGAGGAAACAGCTGGAAAAGTATTCAAAGTATTGACAACAGATTCAACAGAAATGTCAATGAATTGGAATAAAAGATATAGAGACAATATGGAAAAAATGAAAAGTGGAGACGCTTATGAAATTGCTGATGTTGTTAGAAATTTAAGCTTTAAACAAAAAGAAAAAGGTCTATCAACAGGAGAAAAGAAAATGCTTTTAAATGCAAAGCAAATTTTAGTTAGCGAATTAACATTAGCTCAAAATGCAAAAAAAGAAGAAATTGAAGAATTAGTAAATAATACAATCAATCTTTCATTTGCAGAATATAATAAAATAGATAAAAATGCAGTTAAAGATAATACTGTTAAACAATTTATATCATTTGATTCTGTTTCAACACCAGAATCAGAAAATGGTAGTGGTACTGTAAGTAGTAATTTTATTTCATTTACAAACCCAACAGATACAGAAAACTAATAAAAATAATATAAAAAATAAGGACGTTATTCGTCCTTATTTTTTGTTTTTTGTAGGGGCTAGTCTTGACTAGCCCGAGGGTCGGTCGAGACCGACCCCTACAACGAATTATATATTTAAATATTTTTTATTTGAAGGATTTAAGACATGGCTGTCGAATATTATAATTATGTAAAAGAAAAGGTGTAATTATGGTTAGATATTCCGAAGAATTAATAGAAGATATAAGAGCAAATAATGACATAGTAGATGTAATATCACAATATGTTACATTAAAACGAAGTGGAAGAAGCTATTTCGGACTATGTCCTTTTCACAAAGAAAAAACACCTTCTTTTTCAGTTTCAGTAGATAAACAAATTTTCCATTGCTTTGGATGTGGGGCAGGAGGAAATGTAATTCATTTTATTCAAAAAATTGAAAATATTGATTTTAAAGAAAGCATTGAATTACTTGCAGAAAGAGCTGGAATAGTTTTGCCTACGGAAACAGGAAGTTCAGATGACAAAAAGCAAAGACTAAAAGAAAAAATTTATGATATTAATCAGCAAGTTGCAATGTTCTATCATGAAAATTTATATAAACCAACAGCTAAATTAGGACAAGAATATGTAAAAAAAAGAAAGCTTGATAATAAAGCTTTAAAAAATTTTTTAATAGGATATGCAGATTCAAATAATAGTGTTTATAAATTTTTAAAGGAGAAAGGATTTACTGAAGAAGAAATTTTAGAATCTAGACTAGTCAATAAAACTGAAAAAGGAGTTTTTATAGATAGATATAGAAACAGATTGATTTTTCCAATACAAGATGTAAGAGGTAGGGTTGTAGCTTTTGGTGGACGTGTTTTGGACAATTCTCTTCCAAAATATATAAATTCCCCAGAAAACTTAGTATACAACAAAAGTAGGACTTTGTATGGCTTAAATGTTGCTAAAAACAGCAAAAAAAGAGAAATGATTATGGTAGAGGGTTACATGGATACAGTATCATTACATCAAAGGGGAATTGACAATGTTGTCGCATCGTGTGGAACAGCTCTTACAGAAGCTCAAGGAAGAATGTTAAAAAAATATTGCGATAAAGTAATAATTTCTTACGATTCAGATACAGCAGGACAAAACGCTACACTTAGAGGTCTAGAAATTCTTAAAAACCTCGGGTGCGATGTTAGAATTCTACAAATGGAAGGTGCAAAAGATCCTGATGAATTTGTAATAAAATATGGTACAGGAAAATTCAATCTTTTAATAGAAAAAGCAATATCACTAATAGAGTTTAGAGTAAAAGTTTTAAAAAACAATGTTAATCTTGATAACGCTAATGATAAAATAAAATTCTTAAAAGAAATAGCAAAAATTTTAAGTACTGTAGATAATAAAATAGAACAAGAAATATATTTAGTTCAAATTGCAGAAACTTATAACATTTCAAAAGAAGCAATATATGCAGAAATAAATAAATTAAATTACAATAAAAATGTAGGACAAAAAGTTTTAGAAAGACCAAAAGTTGTAAAAAAGGTTGAGAAAAAAATAGAGCCTTCGAATAAAAGAGAAGAGCTAATTATCTTATTACTATTAAATGGTCAAATGGAAATATTTAATCAAATAAAACAGAAAATTTCTCCACAAGAATTTAAAGTAGAAGTTAATAAAAGAATAGTAGAAACATTATATAAAAAATATGAAGAAGAAAAACAAGATATAACTAATGTTTTAGATTTATTTAGTGAAGATGAAGAAGCTATTAGTATGCTTACAAAAATAATGAGCAGTAATGATGAAATAAAAAATGATAAAAAAGCAGTTGATGATGTAATAAATAGTTATATCAAGGAGAAACTAACAAATAGAAAGAATGAAATTATTTATGATTTAAATAATTCAAATGTAAGTAATTTTGATTCAAAAGAACTTGAGAATGAATTACATGATATTATAATAAAATTAGCCCAAATAAAGTAGGAGGTTAGAAAATGGCTAAGAAAAATGAAAATGAAGAAATTAAAGAACAAATTAAGGATGAAACAAAAAAGAACAATGTAAAAGAAGAAAAAAATGAAAATAAGGCTGATGATACAAATCAAAAAGTTAAAGAAATTTTACAAAAAGCAAAACAAAAAGGTCAAATTACTTATGGAGAATTAGCAACAGAACTAGGGGATATTAATCCTGAACAAATAGATAAAGTTTTTGATGCATTTGATGAAATTGGAGTTGATATTCTAAAAGACGATATGGAAGAACCTGATTTAGAAGACCTACAACAACTTGAGGATATAAAAGTAGAAGAAATAGATTTAAATGATTTTGAGGGAGTTAATGTTGATGATCCTGTTAGAATGTATTTAAGAGAAATAGGAAAAATTCCATTATTAACATTTGAAGAAGAATTAAAATTAGCTCAAGAAATATTAGAAGGTGATGAAGAAGCAAAACAAAAACTTGCTGAATCAAACCTAAGATTAGTTGTAAGTATTGCAAAAAAATATGTAGGAAGAGGAATGCTATTCTTGGACTTAATTCAAGAAGGAAACATGGGACTAATTAAAGCGGTAGAAAAATTTGATTATACAAAAGGATTTAAATTTAGTACTTATGCTACATGGTGGATAAGACAAGCCATAACAAGAGCTATTGCGGACCAAGCAAGAACAATTAGAATTCCAGTTCATATGGTTGAAACAATTAATAAATTAATTCGTACATCAAGACATTTGCTACAACAATTAGGACGTGAACCTAGTCCTGAAGAAATTGCCGCTGAAATGGAAATATCTGTTGAAAAAGTAATGGAAATACAAAAAATAGCACAAGACCCAGTTTCATTGGAAACACCTATAGGAGAAGAAGATGACAGTCACTTGGGAGACTTTATACAGGATGAAGATAGTCCAGCACCACAAGATTCTGCAGCATACACACTATTGAAAGAACAATTAGAAGAAGTTATGAGCACATTAACACCAAGAGAAGCAAAAGTATTAAAATTAAGATTTGGATTAGAAGATGGACGTTCAAGAACATTGGAAGAAGTTGGACGTGAATTCATGGTAACACGTGAAAGAATAAGACAAATAGAAGCAAAAGCATTAAGAAAATTAAGACATCCAAGTAGAAGCAAAAAATTAAAAGATTATATGAATTAAAATAATTGTAGGGGCGACCATTGGTCGTCCGTGTTTTTATGTGCTAAAAAATTTGACTTTCTTATAAATTTATGTTAAACTATATATGTGTTTTATGAAATCTTTATTAAGGAGAGATGAAAAATGTCTTGGATAGGTAATATATGGAAAAGATTAGGCGAAATAGATAAAGAATATAATGATGTTGATATAGAAAATAAAAATACTACTCAAATTGAAGCAGCTTCAAAAGGTCTAAAATCGGGTACAGATTATGTAGAAATTATAGCTGGAACTAAAAAGAGAGTTGTTGAAAAAGTTTCAATAGATACACCAAAAGCAAAACGAGATGCTGGAAAGAATGCAGCTAGAAGAAAAAATTCAGTTTCTAAAGATTCAGAAAGAGCATATGTATAAGATTTAAAAATAATAAAAAACAGAAAAAATAAAAATTTTTCTGTTTTTTTATTGACAAATGATATGAAAGTTAATATAATAAATAAGCTTGACATGGCGAAGTAGCTCAGTTGGCTAGAGCAACCGGTTCATACCCGGTAGGTCATGTGTTCGAATCACATCTTCGCTACCAAAAATAAGTAAACATTAATGTTTGCTTATTTTTTTGTTTAAGCACCAATGGGGACGTATTTATTTGGTGTCTATTTAATAGACACCAAATAAATACGTCCCCATTGGTGCTTAAACAAATATTTCATTCATCTTCTTTTTTCTTTTCTCTAACTTCTGGTATTATTATATTTTGTTTTTTGTCTTCCTCTTTAGATTTTGGTTTTAAAACATTTAAGTGTTCATATACAGGAGATACATCTAATTCGCTTCCATCTCCATTTACAACTTCAATTTCTTGGTTGCTATTATTTTCATTTGTATTTTCCATAAAATACACCTCTTTAAAATCAATATATTACAATAATATCATAAAAAAATCGACTTGTCAAAATATTGACATATGGGGAGATAAATGTAATAATATATATTGTGAAAAGAGGTCAAAATGGAAATAGAAAATATAAAATCAATAATTGAAGCAATATTATTTTCAGCTGGTAGAGTTGTAGAAACTAAAGAGTTAATGGCTATTTTAGAATTAACAAGTGAAGATATAGATAGTATTTTACAAAATATGAAAGCTGAATTTGAAAGTCAAAATAGAGGGATTGAAATTATAAAAGTTGATAATGGATATCAACTTTGTTCAAAAGCAGAATATCATCAATATATATACCCTTTATTTGATAATAGAGGAAAACCAACATTATCACCAGCAGCATTAGAAACACTTTCTATAATTGCATATAATCCAAGAATTTCAAGAGCTGAGATAGAAAGTATAAGAGGTGTTAACTCAGATGGTGTAATATATAAATTATTAGAATATAGTTTAATTGAAGAAGCTGGAAAATCAGACGCACCAGGAAGACCAACAGTATTTAGAACAACAAAAGAATTCTTAAAATTGTTTGGAATATCATCATTAGAAAATTTGCCAGAATTACCAAGATATAAATTAGATGAAAATGAACAAATTGTATTAGAAGATATAATGCCAGAGAATACAGATAGTGAAGAGGGAAAAGTGAATAATGAATAGTGAATAATAAATGAAAGTTTTTGACACTTATGTCAAAAACTAACAAAAATTATTCATTATTAACCATTAATTATTCACTATTCATTAATATAATATGTAGGGGCGACCATTGGTCGTCCGTCTTCGAAGGCATTACTGTATAAAATGTAGGGGTCGACGCCCACGGCGACCCGTGCTTCAAAGAAATGACCCATAAAAATAAAAAATAAAAGGAAAATATATGAACAAAAAAGTTTTATTAGGTATGAGTGGAGGCACTGATAGTAGTGTAGCAGCAATTCTATTAAAAGAACAAGGCTATGAAGTAATTGGTGCAACAATGATACTTTGGGAAAATGAAAATAGCTGTAGTAGTTTACAAACAGTAAAAGATGCAAAAACTGTATGTGATGCTTTAAATATAGAACATCATGTTTTTGAATTTAAAGAAGAATTCAAATGTTCAGTAATCAAAGATTTTATAGACTGCTATAATAACGCAATAACACCAAATCCATGTATAGAATGTAATAAACATTTGAAATTTAAAGCATTTTATAAAAAAGCAATGGAATTAGGTTGTGATTATATTGCAACAGGACATTATGCAAAAACAGAATATAGTGAAGAATATAAACAATATGTTTTAAAAGAATCAAATGCAGGTAAAAAAGACCAATCTTATGTGCTATATGGTATACCAAAAGAAATAATATCTAAAATACTTTTTCCATTAGGAATATTTGAGAACAAAGAGCAGATAAGAGAAATTGCCTCAAAATACAATTTAAGTGTTGCAAACAAAAAAGACAGCCAAGAAATTTGTTTTATACCAGATAATAATTACGAAAAATTTATTCTAGAAAATTCAAATATAAAACCTAAAAAAGGAAACATTGTAAACAAAAAAGGTGAAATTTTAGGAAAGCATAATGGGTTAATCAATTATACTGTAGGTCAAAGAAAAGGTTTAGGAATTTCAAATGAAGTACCTTTATATGTTATAGAATTAGATAAAAAAAATAATCAAGTTATAGTTGGAGAAGAAAAAGAAATATACAATGATGAACTTTGTTCTACAAATTTAAATTATCTTATAGACCTTCAAGATGGACAAGAAGTAGAAGCTAAAATTAGGTATAATAGCAAAAAAGCTATAGCAACATTTTATAAGATAGATGAAAATAATATCAAACTAAAATTTAAAGAACCACAAAGAGCAATAACAAAAGGTCAATCAGTAGTTATATATTTAAATGATACAGTTGCAGCTGGAGGAAAAATTATTTAACAAAAGAGGAGGGTATACATGAAAAATCAAAAAGGAATAACATTAACATCATTAATAATATATATAGTTTTAATTTTTTTAATAATAGTTATTCTAGCAAGAGTAAGTGTGTATTTTACAAGTAATATGTCTGAAATAAGTAAAGACAGTGCATCAATTTCAGAAATAGATAAATTTAATATGTATTTTATAAAAGACACAAAAAGAACAGGGAATAAAATAGAAAGTGTATCAGAAGACGGAACAAGTATAACATTTTCAAAGGGAACAACTTATAGATTTTCAAAAGAAAATGAAGTAATATATTATGAAAATACAGTAGATGATAAAAAAATTATAATAGCAGAAACAATAGAAAATTGTAAATTTATACAAAGTAAAGAAAATAGTAAAGATATAGTAAAAATAGAAATTACAATAAAAGAAAAAGTAAATAAATATGAATATGTAATGGGATATGCAAATGAATATAAAACACATGAAACAGAAAGTAGTTATATAGCAGTAGAAGAATTAGAAGGCTTTGCAATAACAACAAATACAGACGGAGTAGTATTTACAAAATCAGATGGAGTAACACCAGGTGACCCATATAATATACAAAATGGAGATATAGTAATATATGGAGATTATAAATATACATATAATGTCTCAAATAAAGGTTGGAGTGTAGCAGTTACAGATAAAACAAAAGAAGAATATGGAGAAATAGCAGTAGCAGCATATGGAAAAACAGTTACAAATTTAAACAGTACATTTGCCAAATGTACTAATTTAGTAAAAGCTCCACAAATACCAAGTGGAGTAATAAATATGTATGGTGCTTTTCAAAATTGTACATCATTAGAAGAAACATCAGAAATTCCAGAAAGTGTAGAAAATATAAAATCTTCTTTTAATGGATGTATTTCATTAGTAGAAGCACCTGATATACCTGAACGGAATAACAAGTTTATATTATACATTTCACGGTTGTAGTTCATTATTAAGAACACCAAGGATACCAGAAAGCGTAACCAATATGCAATCTGCATTTCATAATTGTGAGTCATTAATGGAAGTGGTGAATATACCAGAAAATGTAGAAAATATGCAATCTGCATTTTATAGGTGTATGTCTCTAGAAACGATTCCTGAAATACCTGCGGAAGTAACAAATATGCAGTCTACTTTTTATCAATGCTATAGATTACAAGGAGAAATTGTAATAAATGCAACACCAACAACATATTCGAATTGTTTTAATGGTGCAGGTATTAATGGCACAGGAATTATTCTTAAAGGTTCGTCTACAGTGTTAAATGAATTAGCAGCAACAAATGCAAGTGGAACAGTTACTGTAGGAGAGTAAAAAATAAAAGTAAAAAAATTTTTCGACAAATAATTTAAAAGAAATATGTTAGTATTTAAGCAAACATATTTCTTTTTTTCTTTATAAATTACAGTTCAGGCTAAAATTAAAAATTCTAGAGTAAATGTAGGGACGGGCCCTGTGTCCGCCCATTTAAAATTTAATGAAATTTTTTCAATTTTCATTAAATCGATATAATATTTTGTAGATTAAAATAACTGCTCGATAATTAAAAAATAACTACCAAATTCTAAAATCAAAACTCCAAAATATATTGACAATAATAGTGTAAAACTTTAAAATTTATATTAATATTGTAATAGAAAAAAATATTTATAAATTTAGTTGTAGGGGTCGCTGCCCTAAGAGACCCGTTCTTCGAAGAAATGACAAAAACAAAAGAAGGAGCAAAATAGATGTCAAAAGAAAAAATAAAAAAAGGAAATCACACTTCACACCTCGCACTTCATATATCTAATAAAGGAATCACACTAGTAGCTCTAATAATAACAATAGTAGTAATGCTAATACTAATAGCAGTAACTTTATCACTAGCATTAGGAAGTAATGGAGTATTAAATAATTTAAAAGAGGCAAAAGAAGGAACAGAAATAGCAGCAGAAAAAGAGAAATTACAAGATGCAGTATTTGCAACAGTAAAAAATAGTGAAGGAGTAAATTTAGATAATATAGTATTACCAGAAGGTTTTAAAGAAATATCAAGGTATGAAAATAAGACAATATATCAAGGACCATCAGGAAAATTATATGAAGTGGAAAATGTAACGGGAAAAATAACGGAAATAGATAAAATTCCAGAAGAAATAGAAGATTTAAAAATAACAACAGATACACAAGGAGTAATATTTACAAAAGCAGATGGAGTAACACCAGGCGACCCTAATAATTTAAAAAATGGAGATATAGTAATATATGGAGATTATAAATATACATATAGTGGTGGCTGGACTGTAGCAGTACTAGATAAAACAAAAGAAGAATATGGAAATATAGCAGAAGAGATATATGGAAAACCAATAGTAAATTTATTTGGTACATTTAAAAATTGTACTAATTTAGTAAAAGCACCAAGCATACCTAGTACAGTTACGTATTTAAATCAAACATTTCTTGGATGTAGCAATTTGAAAAATCCTCCTGATTTACCAGGTGTTGCTACAAATGTAAATGATTTGTTTTATGGATGTAGTTCACTAGTTGCACCACCAGAAATGCCTAAAGGAATAACGAATATGAACAATGCTTTTAGAGGATGTTCATCGTTAAAGACAGCTCCACAAATACCTGAAACTGTAAAAATAATGACATATACTTTTTATAATTGTAGTTCATTAAAAGAAGCGCCAGAAATACCAAATGGTGTTACAAATATGACATATACATTTAGAGGTTGTTATGTTTTAGAAAAAACACCTGTTATACCTGCAAGTGTAACAAATATGAATTCTACATTTTACAATTGTTATAAAATACAAGGAGAAATTATAATAAATGCTTCACCTACAACTTATACAACATGTTTCCAAAATGCAGGAAGAGATGGTACAGGAATAATTTTAAAAGGTTCGTCTACAGTGTTAAATGAATTAGCAGCAACAAACACACAAGGAAAAGTTACTGTAAGTAATTAAAAATAAAATCAAAAACACAATTTTCGACAAATAATTTAAAAGAAATATGTTAGTATTTAAAATAACATATTTCTTTTTTTCTTTAAAAATTACAGTTCTTGTAATTTTAATTTCCAAAAAGATTGTAAATCAAAAAGACAAATGCTATAATAAAGGAGGTGAGAGATACTTGCCAATAATATCGCAATTTTATGGGATACTTATTATAATGCATTATAATGAAAATGACAGGCATAAGTTACCACATTTACATGCTCAATACGTTGAATATGATTCTGTTTTTGACTTAGAAGGTAATGAGTTAAGAGGAAATTTCCCAAATAAACAAAAGAAAATGGTTGAAGCATGGATAATGATTCATCAAGATGAATTAAATACTTTGTGGAAACTTTTAAAAGACAATAAAGAATTTTTTAGAATAGAACCATTAAAATAATTTAATTAAGAAGGGGGCAAAATATTATGTACATTACACCACGAATAATAGAAGTAAAAGCACTAGAAGGATATAAAATATATATAAAATTTCAAACAGGAGAAGAAAAGATTTATGATATGACAGAACATATTGAAAAAATAAAATTTTACAGTAAACTAAAGGAACGAGAATATTTTGAAAATGTAAAACCAAGAGGTTGCACAGTAGAATGGGCAGGAGGAGAAGACGTTGCTCCGGAAAATTTGTATTATGAGAGTCAAGATGCATAAGACAAAATGTTTAGTGAGAAGATATTCAGTATATGACTAAAATTTGCAAAGTAAATGTAGGGGCGACCATTGGTCGTCCGCACTCCGGAGACATAGCTATATATTCTAATTTATATAAATTAAGCTAAAATATTAATTTTTGAAAATGAATACTCATTTGTCAAAAATTAATTGTTTTAGCTTTTAAAATTTTCCTGAAAATTCAAGAAATTTTCAGGAAAACGATATAATATCCTTTAGTTTAATTTAAATGCCCGATTATTTAAAAAATCTAACTACCAAATTCCAAAATCCAAACTCCAAAATATGTAATAATTTTTGCTCACTTAAATATTATATATTTAGGTGAGCGTTTTTATGGTTATTTGGTATGTACAAGAAAATTTATATACATGTGATATTGTTAAAAGATGGATAATAAAAATTAAGAAGTTTTTTAATATAATTGATATAAAAAAAGTAGATGAAAAAACTATTTGTGAACTTCCTTTTTTACCAGACCGAAAAATAAAAAGAATAAACAATGTAGCGAAAAAATTAAATAAAATATTATACAAAAATGATGTGCAGAATATAGTTTTATCTGAAGAATTATATAAACACGAAGAACTAAAAAATATTTTATATTCTAACAACATAAATATTTTAAATGGTAGAAAACTATTTAATTATTTAGCATATGAAGTATTGCAATATATATTAGATAAACAAGATAAGGATATAAGGGAAACAGAAGTATCAATTTTAGTAAATGATAACAATGAAACTAACTTAAGAAACATAAGTTTAATTGCTAAAGATGCAAAAAGAATAAATATAATAACAAATAATATTAATAAATTTAAAGTGATTGAAAAAAATTTACTTAATGAATCAGGAATAATGATTAGAATCACTAATAATTGCAAACAAGCTTTAGTAAATTCAAGAATAATTTTGAATATGGATTTTCCAGAAGAGCTTTTAAATAAATACAATATATTTAGGAAAGCAATTATTATAAATTTAAATAATGAAATAAAAATACTTCCTAAAAAGTTCCAAGGTATAAATATAAAAGGAATAAAATGCCATATACCAGAACAATATAAAATGGATATGTTTGAAAATGAAGTAGTTTATGAAAGTCTAATAATAAAATTGAAAGACTTTTCTAGTATAAGAAATCAAATCACTAAAGACAATGTAAGAATTGAAAGTTTAATAGGAAATAACGGGAAAATTAGTAATGAAGAATTTAGTAAAATTCACTTGACAAAAAATGTATAGTGGAGTAATATAAAGAAACTAGGTAATAAAATAATTTAAAGGAGATATGCCTTATGGAAGAAAAAGAAGTATTATTAACACAAGAAGGATATGACAATTTAGAAAAAGAATTAGAATATTTAAAAACAGAAAAAAGAACAGAGATATCTGAAAGAATAAAAGTAGCTTTAGGATTTGGAGATTTATCTGAAAACTCAGAATATGATGAAGCAAAAAATGCTCAAGCTTCAAATGAAATTAAAATTGCTGAATTAGAAAACAAATTAAGATATGCAAAAATAATTGATGAATCTGAAATAGATACAAAAACAGTTCAAGTTGGAAATACAGTAAAAGTTTTAGATATGGAATTTGATGAAGAAGTAGAATACACAATAGTTGGTTCTACAGAAGTTGATTTATCACAAAACAAAATTTCTAACGAATCTCCAATAGGAAGTGCGCTTTTAGGAGCGAAAAAAAATCAAGTTGTAGAAGCACAAACACCAGGAGGAATTGCAAAATATAAAGTGTTAGCAATAAAAAAATAGATTTAAATTAAAAGACCAATTGTTTTTAACAATTGGTCTTTTTTAACAAATTTCCCATTTTATGTAGACAAATATAAAAAAAAGTGTTATAATAGTGTTGTTAGTTGCGAAAAATTAAATATTCTAAAGTATAAACAAAATGAATAAAATACTATAGATGAATAAAAGGAGGAAACGAAATTGGTTACAAATTATACAGAAAATAACTACTTAGTTTTAATAGGTAAAGTTATTAGCGATAAAAAATTTAGTCACGAAATTTATGGAGAAAGTTTTTACGTATTTAATCTTGAAGTACCACGTTTAAGTGGAAATGAAGACATAATTCCAATTACAATATCAGAAAGATTACTTGCAAACTTTGATTTGGATGAAGGTAAAAAAGTTGTTATAGAAGGACAATTCAGATCATATAACAGCTATGAAAATGAAAGAAATAGACTTATTTTAACTGTTTTTGCAAAAGATATTATGGAATATAATGAACAACAAGAGGATGAAGAAGAAAAAACAACATCACAAGTTTCTAATGAAGTTGTTCTTAATGGATATATTTGCAAAAAACCTATATATAGACAAACACCATTTGGGAGAGAAATTTCAGATATTCTTTTAGCTGTAAATAGAGCATATAATAAATCAGATTATATACCATGTATAGCATGGGGTAGAAATGCAAGATTCTGTCAAAACTTAGAAGTTGGAACAGAAGTTAAAATTGTAGGAAGAGTTCAAAGCAGAATTTATGAAAAGAAATTTGAAGATGGAACAGTTGAACAAAGAGTTGCTTATGAAGTTTCAGTAGGAAGTTTAGAAGTTATTAATAAAAAAGATGATGAAAATACAGCTGCTGAAGAATTAAATGAAGAAGCTATATAATTTTAATTACATAGATTTTACAATGCTCATGTACTAATATAAATTGGTACGTGGGTGTTTTTTTGTTTACTTTTCTTATTGTATTCCTTGTAACTTTTTTTGTAATATGATAATATATATCCGATAAAGGAGTGGATTATGAAAGAAAAACAAACAAAGATAAAATTTAATATTATTGCAATTGTATTAATAATACTTTTTTGTTTTGCAATAACACCAAAAAGCTTACAAAACGATACATTTTATACTATAAAATTAGGAAAATATGTTTTAGATAATGGTATAACTATGGAAGAACCTTTTGCTTGGCATGAAAATTTAGAATATACTTTTCCTCATTGGGCATATGATGTAATGATTTATTTGTTTTATGCAATAGGAGGACAAACAGGAGTATATATTTCAACAATGTTATTTTGTATGATATTAGGTATAGTATTATATTTAACAAATTGCAAATTAAGTAAAAATAGATTTGTGCCATTTATTACAACAATAGGTACATTATATGTATTGCAAGGTTATATAGCTGCAAGAGCTCAATTGTTTACATTCATCTTGTTTATTTTAACGGTTTTCTTTATTGAAAGATTTTTGGAAACAAGGTACAAAAGGTATGCAATAGGTTTAATAATTATACCAATTATAATTGCAAATGTTCATGTAGCAGTATTTCCTTTCTATTTTATTTTATATTTACCATATGTAGCAGAATATATGATTTATATATTGTCTCATACATTTATAATCATAAATAAAGCTAGAATAGAAAGTATTTATAAAAAAATTCAAAAAACAAATGATACTAATGAAATAGAAAATTTAAAAAATAAGTTACATATATTAGAAAACAAAAATGAAGAAAGAAACAAAAGAAGAAAAAAAGCAAGTGAAAATGCATATAAAATAATAATTAAACCTAGTGATAATATGAAAGCATTAATCATTATAATGATAATATGTTTGTTTGCAGGATTTATTACACCAATAGGAAAGGTTCCATATACTTATTTAATAGATACAATGGCAGGAGATACTACAAAAAGTATTAGTGAGCACAAACCATTAACATTAATAGAACACTTAGATTTTGCATGTGTTTTAGTAATATTTATTTCAATTCTAATGTTTACTGATACAAAAATAAAATTAAAAGATTTATTTATGCTAGCAGGACTGATAATGCTTAGTTTTTATACAAGAAGACAGGAATCAATGTTTTTTATAATTACAATATTTATATTAAATAGATTAGTAACTTCTTGGTTTAGCAAATATGCTCCAAATACATTAAGAAAAATAGAAGAAAAAGCTGTAACTATTATTGGACAAACTATAGTTGTATTAGCAATACTAGCACTAAGTTGGTATGAATATAAACCTAAAATGGATGATAGTTATATAAGCAAAGCTTCTTATCCAGTTCAAGCGGCTGAATGGATTAAAGAAAATTTAGATGTAGAAAAGATAAGATTATATAATGAATATAATTATGGAAGTTATTTATTATTCCAAGATATACCAGTATTTATAGATTCTAGAGCTGATTTATATGCACCAGAATTCAATGAAGGGGTTACAGTATTTAATGATTTCTTAAAGATATCTGGGGCAAACAGTTCTACGGAAGGATTATTGGAAAAATATGATTTTACACATTTTATAATGACTAGTAAGGCTAAATTAAGAACATATATGAAACAAAATGAAGATAAGTATAAAGAGATATATGAAGATGAATATTTTTGCATTTATGAAAAAATTTAAACAGGAGATGTAAATGAAAAAGAAAAATAGAATTATATTTTTTATTACAATTATATTTTTAATAGTATTAGGACAATTAATAAAGCAAATAATTGTAAAAAATATTGATTCTTCTAAAATTATAATAGATAATTTCTTAAAATTAAGTTTTGTAAAGAATACTGGGGGAGCTTTTGGACTAGGAAATAATCACATATGGATTTTTATACTTTTAAATATAGTAATTATAACAGCAATTATAATTTATACACAAAGAAAAAAAGAACTTAGTAAACTTGAATTTATAGGTAGTATATTAATTCTATCAGGAGGAACAGGAAATCTAATAGACAGAATCTATAGAGGTTTTGTGGTCGATTATATAGATATAAATGATTTATTTAAATACCCAGTATTTAATTTAGAAGACATGTTAATTGTTGTAGGAATTGTTATAACACTAATTTATTTAATTAAAAAAGATTGTAGGGGTCGCCACCCTTACACCAAGGGCATGTGATATCCGTAAACTCATTATATTCGGACGGCTATCCGACAGCGACCCGAGAAATAATTAATAATATAAAAAAAGGAAGATATAATGAACGAATATATAATTCAAGAAGGTACAGAAGGAAGAATTGATAAAGTAATTTGTGAATTAAATAATGAGATTTCAAGAGTAACAGCTCAAAGGTTAATTGAAGATGGAAAAGTCTTAGTTAATGGAAAAAAAGTAAAAGTTTCTTATAAAGTAAATGTTGGGGACCTAATAACACAAGAACATGAAACTCCAATAGAAATAGACTTAAAAGCTGAAAGTATACCTTTAGATGTAATATATGAAGATGATGATATATTAGTTATTAATAAAGAAAAAGGTATGGTTGTTCATCCTGGAAATGGGAATCAAAGTGGCACTTTAGTAAATGCAATTATGGCTAAATGTAAGGATAGTTTATCAGGTATTGGAGGAGAAATTAGACCAGGGATAGTTCATCGATTAGATAAAAATACATCAGGGTTATTAATAATTGCAAAAAATGATAAAGCACATATAAACATGAGTAATCAGATAAAGGAAAGAAAGGTAAATAAAATATATCTTGCTTTAGTAAGAGGAGTAATTAAGGAAAATGAAGCAAAAATTGATATGCCAATAGGTAGAAGCGACAAAGATAGAAAAAAGATGGCTGTAACAAAAAAAGGAAAAGAAGCAATTACTTATTTTAAAGTTATAAAAAGATTTAAGGAATATACACTTATTGAAGTAAAAATAGAAACTCGGAAGAACTCATCAAATAAGAGTTCATATGTCTGAAATAGGATATCCAGTGGTTGGTGATGATTTATATTCTAATGGAAAAAATCCTTTTGGAGTGAATGGACAGATGTTACATGCACACCAATTAGAATTTGAACATCCAATTACAGGAAAACATATGCTTTTAGAAGCACCGTTGCCAAGTTATTTTAAAGAGATAATAGATGAATTGAGTTAGAAGTGTGATGTGGGAAGTGAGAAGTGTGAAAATTAGGGAAGAACTACGAAGTATAACTTTAAAAGCACACCTCACACCTCGCACATCTCACTTCTAAAATTAAAAACAAAGGAATTAATTTTATGGAAGAAATAAGATTGCAAAAATATTTAGCAGATTCAGGAGTTGCATCTAGACGAAAATGCGAAGAATATATATTAGCAGGAAGAGTTAAAGTAAATGGTCAAATTATTACTGAATTAGGAACAAAAATAGAACCTGAAAATGACAAAATAGAATTTGATAATAGAATAATAAAAAATGAAGAACAAAAAGTATATATTTTACTAAACAAACCTATAGGATATGTTACAACAGCAGATGACCAATTTCGGAAGAGAAACAGTTTTAGATTTAGTAAAAGTGAAAGAACGAATAGTTCCAGTAGGAAGGTTAGATATGTATACATCAGGGGCTTTAATTTTAACTAATGATGGAGATTTTGTATATAGAGTTACTCATCCAAAACATGAAATAAAAAAAACATACAATGTAACATTAAAAGGTTTAATAACTGACGAAGAAGTAGATAAACTGAAGAATGGTGTGAATATAGATGGATTTGTAACAAGTAAAGCAGAAGCTAAAATATTAAAAACAGATAAAGAAAAAAATATTTCTAGAATCCAAATTGTAATACATGAAGGAAAGAATAGGCAGGTAAGAAGAATGTGTGAGGCTATAGGAAAAAAAGTTCTTGCTTTACATAGAAGTAAAATAGGAAATATTGATGTTAAGGATTTGAAATTAGGAACTTGGAGATATTTGAAAAAAGAAGAAATAAAAAGCTTGTAAAATAAGGAAAAAATATATATAATAAATTAAACACAAAAGAAAAGGAGAAAATAAAATATATGGAATATCAAAAATTTATTCCAGAAGGATGGGAAAACAACTTAAAAAGTTTTTCTAAATCTGAGGTAATAGAAGCGGCAGAAAAAGGAAAAATAATACAAGGATTAGTAACTAAATGTGATAGCAATTATAATTTGTATGTAGATTTAGGAAAGGACATTAAAGGAATAATACCAAGAGATGAAATTGAAGCTATAAATATTGATGAAACAGGATTTCCTAAACCTAATATATGTACAAGTAAAGTTAATAAAATTGTACAGTTTAAGGTTAAAGATGTAAACAATAATGATATAGCAATTTTATCTAGAAAAGCAGTTGGAAAAGAAGCTTTGCAATGGTTAAGAAAAGAGTTAAAAGAGGGCTCAATTGTTGACCGGAATAGTAAAAAATATAAGACCTTATGGTGCTTTTATTGAAATCGGAGGGGGATTAGTAGGCTTAGTACATATAGAAGACATATCTGTTGCAAGAATAAAAAGTCCTATGGAAAGATTTGAGATTGGACAAAAGGTAAAAGTTGTGATAAAATCTATAGATAGAAAAAATAATAGAGTAATTCTTTCACATAAAGAACTACTAGGAACTTGGGAGGAAAATGCTGAAAGCTTTAAAGAAGGTTCAACAGTAAAGGCTATAGCTAGGGAAGTTGAAAAATCTAAAAATGGAATATTTGTTGAACTAAAACCAAATCTAGTAGGATTAGCAGAATACAAAGAAAATATTGAATATGGGCAAGAAGTAGAAGTTTATATTAAAAAAATTATGCCAGAAAAGAAAAAAATAAAACTTATTATAAAATAAAAATATAAGGAGGACGTAAAAATGGTACAAGATAGCGAAATAAAAACAGAAGTATCTCCATTTGCTGTAAGAGAAGGAGAAATCAAAGTTTTTGACGGTAAGGATGGATATGTGTCTATGAACCAAATAGTTCATAAAATAGATATAGGACATATTACAGATATTCATTTTAAAATTTTAGAATTAGTGAATGATTTTGAGTTTATGACTTCAAGACAGTTGTATCAAATTTTAGAATATAGAAAAGAAGATATAAAATCTCAAGATAAATTAAATAATAAGTTAGAACAAATGGTTAAAAGTAAAATTCTAACAAGATATTATTTTACGTCAGAAGAAGGAAAGTGTATATATAGAGTATATTGCTTAGAAAAGATGGGTAAATATCTTTTAGGTTCAAAAGAAATAGAATGCAAATGGCAACCATCAGACAATACTAAACCGGTTGGAATGATAAAGAAAAGATTAGCAGGAAATCAAATAATAATTGCATATTTAAGAAAAGTTCAAGCATTTGATAGATTTACTGTAAAACCAACACTTACAGCAAAAAAATTAAGTAAAGTTTTCAAACCTCAGGCGGGAGTTACATTGTCAAAAGCAGGGAAATCTATAGACTTTATATTTGAAGCTGTAAGAAGAGAAGAAAATTGGGAAACAAAATTTAAAGAAAGAATGAGTTTTTATACAGATTTTTATGAAAGTTTTGTTCCATTTGATTCTGGGTTTGAAAAAAAACCACAATTAATATTTGTTTGTGAAGATGATAAACACATGGTGGAAACTTTTAAAATTTTAGTTACTAATAAAATACAAACATCAGGAATAAAAACAATTTTTACAACTGATTTAAAACAAAATTCAGATTCATTAGAAAATTCATTAGTTGAGTTTAAACAAGATGAAAATACAGGGAAATATAAAATGGAAACAGTAACAGTAAAATTATTAGGATAAAAAAATAACGGTTGATTTATTCAACCGTTATTTTTTTATTCACAGTTAGAGTATCCGTAACCTCATTAAATTAGAAAGTCTACCCGAACGACTGTCCATGTAAATGAAGCTTACTTTTCTTAGATATGAACTTGAAATATTATGTAAAACATAATATAATGTAGTAAATTAATTAAATATCTAGCTTGGGTAGAAGCTAGTTATAAAGTATTATAGCTAGCTTTGGCTAGTTATAATATGCAAATAATTTTGTATATAGGGGTGAAAATAATGAAAAAATTCATTTCCATTATTCTTGTATTTGCAATGCTCTTTACACTCGGTGCGCCTACAGCTTTTGCAACTGATATGAACGTTCAGCAGTCAACGGATGTTGAATCTGCTGAAATGGTAGCAAGAATTATTTTCGAAAGACTTTCCGATAAAGTTGAGTCAATTCGGGGCATATTTAAGCAATGTTTTGACTTCTTTGAATTGCTTATAAAGTTCTTGTCTGTATCAATGAGCCCAGAAAAATATGAAACAAAAATTGCAATAACTTGGAAGGTGTATGATTTCACTATTGACGGATGGATTTCTATCGTTGATTTTTATGACTATGGTGAAGAAATAACACCGTATTACATTTCAACAGAAAAGCCTGTGGAATCCGATAAGTATGATATGTCTTTAACGGCAACATATTTTAAAGGCTGGTCTCCTGAAGTTCAGCATATAGCTACGGAAGATGTAACATATACAGCGCAGTATGTAAATGTATTTTGATGTTTCTCATAAGTGGGATAACTGCAATATTTTCTATATAGCTAAATAAAAGTCAATTTATGTGGCTACACATGAAAAGCTTGTAGTGTTATAATTAGTAACAAATAAAAAGAGAATACCGGCTACCCACGGTATTCTTTTTTTTCTATTTTTTATTATCTCCAAAATTAAAACTAATTGCATCAGCATTATTGAAGAAGTATGAAGAATCTGTAGTATCTGTTTGTATTGGGTCAATATCTTCATCACTATTTGTATCAAAGTTAACATTTTTATAATTGAATTTTTGTCTAGTTGTTTTTTTGTTTTTTTGTTCCTTAGAATCGTTAAATTTATCAAATCTATAATATTTTACTTTTTTAGGTTCTTTATATTTTGATTCCAAGAAGTCTACCTTACCAAAGTTAACAACATTTTTTCCTTTTTTATCTTTAGTTTTATAGATTATGGCTTTAAAGCCTAAACCTTGAAGTTTACCAAGTTTCATTGTATCCTGCCATGACCATTCTGGAGAACCAAGGGCAGATGAATATTCGCCTCTGTTTTTTGTTGGGTCATATGATGGAGAAACCTTCCATTCTCTACGTTTACCAAATTCTTGTAACCACCAATCATATTCTTCAGGTGTATGGTTACCAAAACTTATTTTTGTAGGTGAATTTGAAAGTAATGTTTGAGTGAATGTTGAGTTTATACCTCCACATACGCTAGCTAAGTTTTGAATTGATAGTATTATACCAATATTAAATTTATTATATATTGAAACCATATCTCCTAGAATTCCATCAGAATAACGTTCAAACTCATCAACATATAAAAAGTGAGGTATTCTATATTGTGAATTTTCACGAGCCATTTCAACAGCACACATCATTTCCATTAAGTAGAATAAACCGAAGGCTTTAGATTGTGCTCCTCCAACCTCAAAAGGTCTAGTGCATAAAAGTACTACTTCTCCATTATTGATTACATTTGAGAAATTTATGTTATTATGCCTATTACATACAATTGCTTTCAATTGAGGTGACTTTAATACAACATCAAGTTGAGCTGAAGCTAATTGAAGATATCTTTTCATATCTTTATATCCAGTAGAATTTTTATAAAAGTTTTGTTCAAAATATACTATTTGTAAAGCATATTCTTGAGAATAATATTCATCTTTCTTTAATTCTTCGCACAAAGTTTCTACATAACTAAAATCTAAAAAACATCTTGATAAATCTTCCATATTTGGAATATCTCCATTATTTAATTTTGGATATACACATTTAAGTAATAAAACTAAATTTTGTACAGCTTGTTTTGCAAGATCTTCCATATATGCAAGTTCAGCAGTAAATGAAGCAGGACTATACCAAGCTCGAAGAACTAAAGATACAATTAGTCCACATAAAGGCGGATTATTTATTAATGCAAAAGGGTTTAATCCAATAGAATTCATATAATTAGAAGGGTCTATTAAAGTAACAGGTATATCTAAATTTTTAGCTACTTCTAAAATTCTTGAAGTGTGTACATAATCAGAAGTTAGAGAAGTTACACCAAAATTTTTATATACTATAGAACCATCAGGGTTAATATTATAAATCATTTTTTTCATATATGATTTATATGTATCTTCTTTTCCCTCAGCAGGTGTAAGCATATTTAAAGAAAAGTTTTTGTTTAAATATTCATTATCATATGGACAGTTTAAAGTTGCTATTCCAGTTTTTAAAGCAGTATATCCCATTTCTTTAGCAGTTTCTCTGAAGAATAATTTTTTCTCTAAATCTCTAGCAATCATTGGTTCTAATACCATTGATGTTTTACCAGTATTAGCTGGTCCAACTACTAAAGTGGATTGTAATCTTCTAGATTCTAATATTTTTACTGGCTTTCCAGTATCTCTATCTTTACATATTTCAATTTCAAAACTATAAGGTCCTGTAGAATCATCAGCAGGTGCCAGGTCTATTCCTTGATAATCACAAATAGAATCTTTGAAATTGTTAGGGAAAATAGGGTCATTTATTTTAATATATAACCATCTTAATAATTTATAGAATGTTGTAAGAGGTATATAAAGTGAAATAGATGTAAGTGCTGGCATAATTAAGTGTGAAAACTCAGTTACTATTTCAGCATAATTTGGTAGAGATAAAAGACCTAGCCAACTTAAATGATTAATTAATTGAGTTACTAATGAAATTGCTATAATATATAAAGATATACAGTAAGCATAAAAGAAAGATATTTTAGCATTGTTTGACTTTATAAATTTAGAAGCAGGTGCTAAAAAATATGCAAAAACAGGGCAAGCTAAGGCTAAAGTATATTGAATTGGATTCCAATAATCAACAGACATCCCTGTAAAACACATTATTAACCATTCAACAACTCTATCAACAATAATATAAGCAGTTAAAAGGGTAAATATAAATGTGAAAAATGTATTTCTATCAGTTTTTAATATTTTTAAAAATTTATCTATTAGTTTCACTATAAAATCCCCCATAAATTTTATTTTTTACCATATATATTATCCTATAAAATGGGCAAAAAAACAAGTCTTTTGAAGAAAAAAATGACATAATAATGCATTTTAATTAGTATGGTGAGATTTATTATAAAACATGTAGGGGCGACCATTGGTCGTCCGATCTTCGAAGAATTTACTATATTTATAATTAATGAAAATTGAAAGACAATAATTAAAATAAAAAATAAATTAGGGTATTCCTATAAGGCACGGACGACCAATGGTCGCCCCTACAATATTTGCAGTAAATTTTGTTATACAGTTAAAATATATTTCAATAATAAAAATAAAATATTACTCATATATTTATAACATGAAAAAGAGCAATTTTATTAATAATATAATAGTTTTAATGTTTTCTCAGGTTATAATAAAAGTTACAGGTTTTATTTATAAGATATATTTAACCAATAAGCAAGGATTTGGAGACACAGGTAATGCCATTTATTCGGCAGGTTTTCAAGTATATGCTATTTTACTTACCTTATCTTCAATAGGAATACCTAATGCTATTTCGAAAATGGTATCAAGTAAGTTCGCGATTGGAGATTATAAAGGTGCATATAGAATATTAAAAATAGCAGTAATGCTTTTTAGTTTTATTGGATTTGTAGCAAGCATTTTTCTATATGTTTTTTCTAAACCAATTTCAAATAATCTTTTACAAATTCCGGAGTCTGAGCTTTCATTACAACTTTTAGCGCCATCTATATTTTTAGTATCTGTTGCTTCAGTTTTTAGAGGCTATTTTAATGGAGCAGGAAATATAAAAATTACAGCCAAATCTCAAAATCTAGAACAAATCTCAAAAACTATAATTACTATAATTATAGTTGAAGTTATTGCTATAATTTCTGATTTTAATACTACATTTATGGCAGCAGCAGCTACAGCAGGTACAACTATTGCAACAATTTTTAGTACGGTATATTTATATATATTATATAAAAAGAATAAAAAAAATATATGGGGAACTATAAGAAATAATAATTTTAATAATGAAAAATGTAGCTTAATAATAAAGAATATTTTATTAGTTACAATACCGATATCATTTAGTGCTTTTTTATCTGTAGCTACAAAAAGTGTTGATTCATTAACTATCATAAGAATTTTAAAAACTTACATGAAAACTGAGGAAGCAAAAAGATTATATGGAATTTTGAGTGGTAAAATAGATACTTTAGTAATATTGCCATTATCTTTTAACATTGCGCTTTCTACAACTCTTGTACCAACAATTGCTAGTTTAATAGCAAAAGGCAAAAAAAAGGAAGCAAATAATAAAATAAGACTTTCGCTGTTAATTAGTCTATTAATAGGTTTGCCATGCACAGCAATTATGATTATATATTCAGAGGAAATTCTAAACATATTATTTCCTAATGCGATGGAAGGAGCTTATATGCTTCAAATAAGTTCAATAGAAATAATTCCTTTGGTTTTAATACAAACGGTAAATGGAGCATTACAAGGTATTGGTAGGGCTAAGGAATGCGTAAAAGCTTTATTGATTGGATTAATAATAAAAATAATTTTAAATATATTTTTATTATCAGTAAAAAAAATTGGAATATATGGAGCAATTATTTCATCAAATATATGTCATTGGGTAACTTTAATAATATGTTTAGTAAAATTAAATAAAGAAAGTAATTTATTTTCTATAATAAAAATAGATATAATAAAAGTGGTATTTGCAACAAGTGCTATGTCGTTAATTTCTTATTTGTGTTATACAAATATATTAAGATTTTTAAATTTTCAAGCAGCTTTAGTAATTGCGACTATAACAGGTATATTAATATATTTTATGTTAATAATAATATTAAAACTTTTCCCAAAAGATATAATTTTACCAAAAACCTACGGAGAAAAGCTTTTAAAAAAATCAAGAACATGAAAATGCTGAAAAACGCATAAAATAGCGCTTTTTGATGAATACCCACTTGATATGACTAGGGAAACAAGGGGATTGAGAGAAAAAATAAAAGAAAAAAAGAAGGATTTTATCTAAAATTGGCGAATAAAAGTAATAGTAGCTAAAAGCTATGGATAAAAACAATCTTATAGGAGGTAATTTTAAATGAACAAAGCTGAATTAATCGCAGCAGTAGCTGCAAAAACAGGAGAAACAAAAAAAAGTACAGAAGCATCTGTTAATGCAATAGTTGATGTAATAACAAGTACTTTAGTATCAGGAGACAAAGTTCAATTAGTTGGATTTGGTTCTTTTGAAACAAGAAATAGAGCAGCTAGAAAAGGTAGAAACCCACAAACAAAACAAGAAATCAAAATACCTGCATCAAAAGCTCCAGTATTCAAAGCTGGTAAAGCATTCAAAGATTTAGTAAACAACAAATAAGAATTTATAACAATATAAAAGTATATGAATTCATATAAAAAAGATGTAAGTTAACACTTACATCTTTTTTTTTTATATTCTTTACAAAAAAAACATCTAAGGGTATAATATATTAAGTGAAAAAGGAGTTTTTATGGAATATAACATAGGCGATAAAATTGAAATGAAAAAAGTTCACCCTTGTGGAAGTAAAGAATGGGAAATAACTAGAATAGGGGTCGACTTTAAATTTAAGTGTTTAGGTTGTGAACATGTAATAACAGTGGAAAGACCTAAAGCATTAAAAATGATAAAAAGAAAAATTTAAACAAATGATATAGGTGATTACATGAATAGAAAAACAAATATAATAAAAAGTATTATATTTTTAATGGGAATAATAATATTCTTCACAATTTTATATATTTTTTATATAAATTATTATTATAATGGGTTTTATAAAGCTGAATATAATAGAGGAGTTACAACTTTTACAAGAGATAATGAAATAAAATTTAGTGATAATAGAAGCTATAAAATAGAATCAAATAATTATAACGATGCATGCTTCTACAAAGAATTTACAGTAGAACCTAATACACCATATAGAATAACATGTATGGTAAAAACAAAAAATGTTATAAGTGAAAGTGAACCATCAGATTCTGGTGCTCAAATTTTTTTAGTTGAAACAGTAGAACATTCCGAAGTAATAAAAGGAACTAATGATTGGAGGAAACTAGAATTTATGGTATATTCCAGAGATAAAGATACTTTAAAAATAGGATTTAGACTAGGAGGAGATGAAACTAATTGTAAAGGAACAGCATGGTTTTCTGATTTTAAAGTTGAAAAAGGATTAAATAATAAAAATACAAACTGGAATATGGCATGCTTTATATTTAAAAATATAGATGTAGAAATAAATGAACAACAAGTAAATCTGTCAATGAATTTAAGAGATATTGATATAATGAAAGAAAACATGGAAAGATTTAAAAATTCTAGTGCTGAGTTATCAAAAAATGCAATGACTGTTACATATGACATTTATGAAATTGAGGAACCAATAACTAGTCTTACATATTCTGATAAATATGGATATTATGTTGGACCAGATAATGTAAAAAATCTAATATACGATTATTTGAAAAAAGGGGAATATGATTATGTTTTTACAATAGTGAGACTTGGAAATGAAGAAGAAAATATAGAAATTCCAACATATGATTGGATTGGATTAGGCGGAATGGATTTAGAAGGAATTGGTTATTCAAATATAAGGTTACCAAACAATGATAGAAACTATGTATATACATATGATTATAAAATTAATATATTCCCAGAAGAAGTATATATACATGAGTTTTTACATACTTTAGAAAGAATTTCAAAAGAAGCAGGGTATGATGTGCCAGAATTGCATTCATATAGCGAATATGGATATGAAGAAAAAAACTTAACAGGATTAAAAGCATGGTATAGAGATTATATGCAATGTAATATTATAGGAGAACAAGGAGAATATATAGGAATAAATCCAATTATTTATGAGTTTAAACCAGTACATAAAGAAGATTTTGAATTTTCAATAGAAGTTGAATTTAATGAAGAACCAAATAATATTTTAGAAGCTATTATCAATATATTTAAGAGAATAAAAGGAGAGTAAAATGAAAGTATCAGACTTTAATTATTATTTACCGGAAGAATTAATTGCACAACATCCATTGAAAAAAAGAGATTCTTCAAGGCTAATGGTGCTTAATAGAGATAATTCTACAATAGAAGATAAGAATTTTACTGATATACTAGATTACTTAAAACCAGGTGATTGTTTAGTTAGAAATAACACAAAAGTTATTCCTGCAAGAATTTATGGTAAAAAGGAAACTGGTGCTAATGTTGAATTTTTATTGCTAAATAATATAGAGGGAGACGTTTGGGAAAGTATTGTAAAACCAGGGAACAAGTTACATATAGGCGCTAAAGTTATATTTGGAGATGGAATATTAAATGCAGAAATATTAGAAATTATGGAAGGGCGGAACCAGAAAAGTAAAATTTACTTATGATGGGATTTTTAATGAAATTTTAGATAAAATAGGTCTTATGCCGCTTCCACCATACATACATGAAGAATTAAAAGAAAAAGATAGATATCAAACAGTGTATGCAAAATTTCAAGGTTCTGCTGCGGCACCAACAGCGGGATTACATTTTACTGATGAATTATTAGAAAAAATAAAAGAAAAAGGCATTGAAATTGCTAATGTAACTTTGCATGTTGGTATAGGAACTTTTAGACCAGTAAAAGTAGAAAATATAGAAGAACATCATATGCATAGTGAACATTTTTATATAAAAAAAGAAGATGCAGAAAAAATAAATAGAGCAAAACGAAACGGAGGAAGAATAATAAGCGTTGGGACAACTTCTACTAGAGTGCTAGAAAGTATAGCAGATGAAAATGGATTGGTAAAAGAAACAGAAGGAGATACAAATATTTTTATCTATCCAGGATATAAATTTAAATGTGTAGACAGTTTGATTACTAATTTTCATTTGCCAGAATCAACATTAATAATGTTAGTATCTACTTTAGCAGGAAAAGATTTTACTATGAAGGCATATGAACATGCAGTAAATGAAAGGTATAGGTTTTTTTCATTCCGGCGACGCAATGTTTATTAGCTAAACAAATGAAAAACTTCGTACTACGTCGTTAAATTTATAAGGAAAATCCTCAACGTGCCCGCGCACGCCTCCGGTATTTCTTTATAAATTTGCCTAGTATTACTCGTTTTTGATTTGTTCAGGGAATTTTACGTAGGGTCGGCTATCAGCCGTCCGTGATTTAAAAAAATATCATGATAAAAGGAGAAAAAATGGAAGAATTAGTTAAGATTTATAGTTATGAAATAGATAGACAAATAATTGATAAATGTATTGAAGAAGGAAGACAGATTAAATCAGAAGATGTAGAGATAGCTATACAACAAATCTTAAAAGATAATAATATTCAATACAAAAATAAAATAAATGAAGTGTGGAGTGGAGGGAGTAAATCTCCAAGATATAATTTAGAAGTAGAGATATATGTAAATAAAGAGAATCAGGAAAAAGCAAAAGAAATTATAGAAAAATATTTAAAGTAGAAATGGAGAAATTTTATGAAACCAGCAATAACATATGAATTATTACATGAAGATAAAAATACAGGCGCAAGAAGAGGGGTAATTCATACACCTCATGGAGATATACAAACTCCAATATTCATGCCTGTAGGAACACAAGCAACAGTAAAGTCAATAACACCTGAAGAATTAAAAGAAGAAATAAAAGCTCAAATAATTTTATCAAATACATATCATTTATATTTAAGACCAGGTGACAAGCTTGTAAAAGAAGCTGGAGGTTTACACAAATTTATGAATTGGGATAGACCAATTCTTACAGATTGTGGAGGATTTCAAGTTTTTAGTTTGAGTGATTTGAGGACGATTTCAGAAGATGGTGTAGAGTTCAAATCACATTTAGATGGAAGTAAACATTTCTTTTCTCCTGAAAAAGTTATGGAAATAGAAGAAAATTTAGGAGCAGACATTATAATGGCTTTTGATGAATGTTGTCCGTATCCTTCGACATATGAATATACTAAACAATCAATGGAAAGAACGACAAGATGGGCAATTAGATGTAAAGAGGCTCATAAAAATTCAGAAAAACAAGGGCTTTTTGGAATAATTCAAGGTGGATTTTATGAAGATTTAAGAAAACAATCTTTGGAAGATTTAGTGAAATTAGATTTTCCAGGATATGCAATAGGAGGTATAAGTGTAGGAGAACCTAAAGAAGAATTTTTAAAAGTTTTGAAATATACAGCGCCACTTATGCCAAAAGATAAACCGAGATATTTAATGGGAGTTGGAACTCCTGATTACTTAATAGAGTCTGCTATTGCTGGAATAGATATGTGTGATTGTGTATTACCTACAAGAATTGCAAGAAATGGAACAGCATTTACAAGTAAAGGTAAAGTAGTTGTAAGAAATGCTACCTATGAAAGAGATTGGGGACCATTAGATGATGAATGTGATTGTTACACATGCAAAAACTATACAAGAGCATATATAAGACATTTAGTAAAAACTAATGAAATTTTAGGAGTAAGATTATTATCAATGCATAATTTGAGATTCTTGACTAAACTTATGGAAAGAGTTAGAATAGAAATAGAAAATGATAATTTATTAAAGTTTAAAGAAGAATTCTATAAGAAGTATGGATATACAAACTAATGAGGAGGATAATATGAATTTATTAGAAGAAAACAATAATTACAATAACCAAAAAGGAAATAGTCCCAAAAAAACAGTGGGTACCTTATTAATTCTTAGCATAGTAGCATTATTCATAGTAATCATGGTAATGGCTGTAATGAGTACAACAAATAAATCAAATTCTTCAAATAAAAATTATAAAATAGTTGTTGATGGCACAAATATTAATTTATCAACAATAACTGAAGGTGAAGAAATACAATATGTAGCATTAGAGGATATTGCTCAAAGTATAGGATATATATATTATAATGGTGAGTATAAAGGTGAGGCTACTGAAACGAAAGAAAATTGTTATGTGAAAAATAACAATGATGAAATTATAGGGTTTTCAACGATAGAGGAAAATATATATAAAACTACTGATGATTCGATTTCAGAAAAGCAATATTACAAACTAAAAAACAAGTTAATTAATAAAGTGATAACTAATGGAAATAATCAAGAGGAGAAAATTTTTATATCTATAGAAGACTTGGCGAAAATTTTTCATTTAGAGATTGAATATGCAAATAAAGAGATGATTTTAAATATAAAAACAATAAGCAATTTGATTGCTGGATATAAAGAAGCAGTAAAAGATGATACAGCGATTGCTATAGATGAAAGTTTTGAAAATGCGAAATTAGTTGTTCAAAATAAATTAGTAATAGTAAAAAATGGTAAATATGGTGTAGTAGATACAGATTTTAAACAAATAATTGGTAATAAATACAAATCTATGAAATATGATGAATATACTACTGATTTTATAGTATCTAATGATAATGGAAACTATGGAGTAATTACCGATGAAGGTGCTAAAAAAATAGATATAAAATATGATAGTTTATTTATAATTAATTATGAACCATTATTATATGCTGTTACAAAGAATCAAAATTATGGAGTTATAGATGAAGAAGGTAATGTAGTTGTTGATATTGCATATGATGCACTAGTGTGCAAGGGAGATCAAAGAAACAATATTAATAGTGTAGTTATAATAAAAAATATAAATTCTAATAATGATGATGGCATAGTTGTATGCAAAAATTCTAAATATGGAATCGTAAATTTAACAACAGGAGATACTATATTGGAATGTGTTGCAGATAAAATAAATTCAAGAACAAATGAAGAAGGCAAAGAAGAATATTTTGTAAAAACAAAAAATGGAGAAGAAGATTTAAAAGAGTACATAGACAATGCAAATGAAGTAACCATAAATTTGCCAGATACTAATTCGATAATGAATGTAATTTTATAGTAAAAATACCCCCTAATTATTATAAACTAATAATTGGGGGCGTTTTTTTACATTCCTTCTGTTCCAGGAATAAAGTAATCTACAATACCGTAAATTAATGCACCTATTATTGCAGAAAGCCATGAAATAGAGTAACCAACTACAAAGTATTGTGTGACATAAAGGATTACAGCTGCTAAAATAAAACCAACGAACCCTTTCCCAAAAGGACTTGCATGAACACCAGTTACTTTAGCTATTAAGTAATCTAAAGCTGTAAGAACAACAGCGGCAATTGCTAAAGACCCAAAATTAGAAATTTGAAATCCTGGAGTAAAAAATGCTGTAATTGCAAGAATAACAGCTGCAGCTATTAATCTTCCTAGAATTTGCCATACTGTACTTGTGGCATTTGAAGCTTGTACATTGTTATCTGACATATTAACCTCCTATCTATAATATATGTTTTTTTATATAATAGGAAAGACGAATTTTCCTATTATATAAAAAAAGCTATAATCGCTATTGCCTGTTGAGCCTTCCTCATTACATTCGGAAGCTCAAATCGGCGAGAAGAAAAGTGTGGCAAAGCAACTTTTCTTGTTGTATTTTTTTGCTATAAATTTATTATTAACAAATAAAAAATAAATATACAAAATAGAATAAATAACATAAAAAAAGCAAAAAATAAGATGATGAAAATTTATATTTGAAGGAGAATTTATGATAAATACATTTATTAGAGTAATAATTTTATACATATTATTACTTTTAGTTATGAGGTTAATGGGAAAAAGAGAATTAGGTCAGATGCAACCTTTTGAATTGGTTATTGCAATTATGATTGCTGATTTAGCTTCTATACCACTTAGTGATACAGGAATACCTTTGTTTGATGGAATAATTCCAATACTTGCTTTATTAGTTTTACAATTAATTATTTCTATTATAAATTTAAAAAGTATTTGGGGAAGAAAAATAATATGTGGGGCACCGTCAATTTTGGTATATAGAGGCAAAATTGATGAAAAAGTTATGAAAAAAGAAAAGTTTACTATAAATGAATTACAAGAAAGATTAAGAGAAAATAATATATTTAGTTTAGGTGATGTTGAATACGCAATTTTAGAAACAAGTGGACAAGTAACTGTTATTCAAAAACCTGAAAAAAGGAATACTATACCAGAAGATTTTAATATTTTACCTGAATATGAAGGTATACCATATGATTTAGTTATTGATGGAAAAGTCATGCATGAAAATTTAAAAGCAATTGGTAAGGATTATCAATGGCTATTAAAACAAACGAAAAAATTTAATATGAAACCAGAAGAAGCACTTGTAATAACATATGATGCAAAAGAACAAATCTTTTGCCAAAAAAAAGATGGAGGAAAATAGACTTGAAAGATATAATAATTATTATTATAGTTTTGTTCATTATAATTGGAAGCGGAACTTTTTTACAAGGTTATATAAAATCTACTAGCCAAGAAATGGTTAATGATTTAGAAGAATTAAAAACAAATATAAAAAGTAATGGAGAGATTGATATTCATATAAAAAAACAGGCGAAATCTGTTTATAATAAATGGGAAGAGTTAGAAAAAAAGTGGTCAATGATTGTATTGCATGATGAGTTGGACTTAATTGAAACATCTCTTGTTAGTATGAAAGCTAATGTAGAATCAAAGGTTATTGATATGAGCGTTGAGGAAATAGATAAATCAATTTTTCTTTTAGAGCATATCTATGAAAAGGAAAGATTTTGTTTAAAAAATATATTTTAATATATTCCTCTTATAAGAACCATTACAATAGGAAAAACAAGAGCTACTAAAGCTAGGAGAAGAACAATTGTTCCTCCTAGCTTGTTTTTTTCTTGTTTTATTTCATAAATAGCATAACTAATAGTTCTTATAAAAATCCAAATAGACAATATGAAAAATAAAACATACATAAAACATAACCTCCAAATTAAACTATTTTTGTAAATAGGTAACTATCTATTACAGATGTTTCTACATTAACTTTAAAGAATGAATTTTCATAATTGTTTAACCAGTCTGAATTTAAAAACTCATCTGTAGTTAAATAATTATTTCTCATTTCTTTACCAAATCCGAACAATGTCACTATTAAATTCTTTTGAAGTTTTGTATAAATAGCTGCTTATACTAGATTCTAAATAGTTGTTTGCATATTCTTCAAGTTTGGTTAAATTTTCTTCCTTTGTAAAATCCATTCCATTTGATAAAGACATTACTCTTGCTGTTATATATGAATTAGTTTCTATAAAAGGGGAGTTATTAATAAGTTTTACTGATTTTGAAGGTGGTTTTGTAAGAGTGATTTCTAAAGCAATGGTTTGTTCATCTTCAAAAGGACTTGGTATAGAAACAGTAGCTGTGTCTAATTGATTAGTTACAATTAAATGACATATACATTCTAAACCTGTAAGCTCTCCAACTAATTTATCTCCATTAAATACAGCTAATCCCATATTTTGAATTTGTGATTCGCCTGTAATAGGCGTTTGTTCAGCAGTATAACTTTCATCTTTGGAATAGTTAGTTGTTTCGACATTTGATTTGTGAGTTCTTTCTGTGTTTATTCCGCCTAATATTGCATAAGGTTGAATATCTTCATTTAATAAATTAATAAAGAAATCAGAAAGAATAACTTCTTCAGTATAACCTGTAGTTTTGCTAGATGTTAAAGAAAGTTCATAATATCTTGCTGACATGGTTTCTAGAACAGGTTTAGAACTTTTAAGGAAATCTTCAGCTTCACATTTACTAATTATAACATCGCAATTTGGACGTAATTGTACATCGTTTATAAATGTACAAATATATTCAGAAATGCCGAAGATAAGCAAGTTCTTCGGAAATTACAATAGCTTTACAGTGGGATAAATTAACAGTTTTACCTATATAGCTATTTAGAAGAGTTATTCCGGAATTTATAGAATCACATTCAACTGTGCTAGTGGTAGATTTTTGCGCTTGAGTTGAATTTTGTGCACCAGAGGTTTCTAAAACAGCAAATTGCATACTAAGTTTTAAAGTATTACCATTTCCTTTATCTAGCCCAACAGCTACAACATATGCCATAGTTTCAAGCCCTCGTTCATCATCATATCCAGTAAGTGATATAGCGATTAAAATTAAAAATAATATTACAAATATATATATTTTATTCATTTGTTGCTCGACCCTTTCTTTTATATTTTATATTTGCAAATAATAAAATAAAGAAACTAATTCCAAAAACTAAAATAATAGTAGAATATTTATATATAATTGCTTCCAAAAATTTTACTTCAGCAATATCTTTTGGTAATAAAGAAGCTGATAATATAATTGAAGATAAGGCATATGTTATAGCTTTTGGATTTTGAATATTAGCAGTTTTTTTAAATATATTTAAGATATAAAAAATGTTAACACTTGTATAACAAAGTGTAGCAAATATCCAAAAAAATATAAAAATAGCGTCAATTCTTTGAAGAAATCTACCTAATTCAACGGTTTTAGTTAATAAATAAATCGACAAAGTTTCGTCAGTAGAAACAATGAAAGGAAGTACCATTAACAATGAAGTTACAGATAAAAACAAAAATAATGAGGAAATTCCTATGGAGATGATAGAAATTTTTTTAAATTCATTTGGTGATTTTAATAAGGGCTTTAAAAAATATATATAAGCTAATCCGCCAAAAGCAAAAATATTACTTAAACCAGCAAAAAAAGTTTCATTAACTCCATATCCTAAAACCGGAAAAATTTGACTTGTATCAAAGCTACTTGCGGTTGTGTAAATTAAAAATAAAAGACTTATTAATAATGTAGGCACAAAAAATAATATAACTTTTGAAATTACATTTAATCCAAATTTGTTTATTATTACAGGAGGAACTAAAAAAACTAGTAATATAAATATTATAGGAGCATCTTTGAAATAAATACTTTTTAAAGTTTCTGAAAAATATCGTAATAAAATACTAGTAATAAAAGTAAAGAAAATTATATAAAGAATTCCTATAATTGTTTTAAGAAATTTCCCTCCAAGAAAATGAGAAATATCTAACAAATCTTTATCAATAAATCTTTTAAATAACTTGCAAACTATAAAAGTAAAAATCATAGCTATTAATGAAATGTAAATAGTGTTAAGTGGTGAAGATGAACCAGTAGAAACTAGTATACTATTTGGCAGGTTAAGTATAATTTGATTAGTTATTATTACTAAAATTAAACAGATTGCTTCAAATTTATTTAATTTTTCTATATTTCCCATAATTATTTTCCTTTCATATATTTCCATTTTAAACTTATTTCGGGCTCTTGTTTTTTTCGTTTGGTGTTTAAAAAATCAGGACGGTATTCATCTTTCCACATAGGTTTTAAAAAGTACGAAACAGAATTACTTTTATTAGTTGCTGGTATATAAGGTGCTAAATAAGGTACTCCAAATGATTTTAAATTAGAAAGAATTCCTAACTGAATAAATAAACCTAAAGCTAATCCTAAAAATCCCAACATATAGCCTAAAATAATGTAAATGAATCTAAAAATTCTTAAAGCAAAACTAAGAGAAAAGTCAGGAATTGCAAATGAGCATATTCCAGTAATTGCAACAATTATAATTAGAATAGGGCTTACCAAACTTGCGCTAACAGCAGCTTCGCCTAAAATTAAAGCACCCACAATACCGATTGTGGTTCCAAGAGGTGTAGGGACTCTTAATCCTGCTTCACGGATTAATTCAAAAGAAATTTCCATAAGAAGTATTTCGAAAATAACAGGAAAAGGTACAGAGTTTCTTGAAGCGGCTATAGTAAATAGTAACTCAGTGGGTAATAATTCAGAATGGAAAGTTACTATAGAAATATAAATTGATGGTAATAACAAGGTTATAAGAGTCGCTAATATTCTTAGAAACTTTAATAAATTACTATATTGGTTTTTTAAGTTTATATCTTCAGGAGATGAAAGATGGTCTATTAATATACCAGGAGCTATAATGGCATAAGGACTTCCGTTTACAAGTATAGCAACTCTTCCATTTAATATATGTTCAGCAGTTTTATCAGGTCTTTCGGTAGCAATCATCTGAGGAAATGCACTTGATGGATTATCTTGAATAAGCTGTTCTAATTGGCCGGAAGAAACAAGAGAATCTATATCTAAATTATTAACTCTATATTTTACTTCTGCAACTAAGTCATTATTGGTTATATTTTTCATATAACATATGGCTACTTGAGTGTGTGTTATTTTGCCTACGGAAGTGTTTTCTATAATTAAATTTTCATTATTTATAATTCTTCTTAACATTGTGGTATTAGTTCTAATTTTTTCTACAAAAGCTTCTTGTGAACCTCTGATAATAATTTCATTATTAGGTGCAGAAATACTTCTAGCAGAAAAGCCTTTGACATCAATTACAAAACCTATAGATATTGTATCAACTAAAATAGCGCAACAACCTTCATTGACTTGAGAAATTAAATCTTTAAAAGCTGTAACTTTTGTAATTGAGTTTTGAGGGATTAAAGTATTAAATAAATAAGTTTCTAAGTCAAATTTACTATTTTGTTTAACATTGGACGGCAAATTTTTTTTACGTGCGATTTTATTTTTTTGCATTAAAGGTTTTAAAGTAAAATTATTTACTAAATCAGAATTCACCATACCATCAATGCAAATAAGCAAAGCATTATATTTTTTATTATTAGCAACTAAAGTGAATTTTCTAATTATTACATCACTATTTATGAGTGAATTATATCGAACTTTTAAATAATTTAAGTTATCGTTAATATTTAGAAAAATATTTTCTTCGGGAAGAGCTAAGGTATCATTTATATCATTTGGTATAGGGGTGTACTCGTTTGGAGATTCGAATAGAGAAAAATCATGAGTTGGATTATTTTTTTTATATAAAAATACATTGGATAAAAGATTAATAAAATTTTTCACAAAAATACCTCCATTTAAATACATTAACATTTTTTCCATAAAAGGATAAAATATACGAAAAATAAATTGAATTTGGTAATTGGAGTTTGGTGATTGGAGATTGGAAATTGAAATATACCAAAAATTTAATTGTATATGTTGTAGAGGCGCTAATAGTCGTCCGATGTTTCTTTATATTACCAAATTCCAAACTCTAAATTCCAAATACATACAATATAATAATTTGTAATTTTGATATAAATTTGATTTCATTGAATAATATATTTCCCTAAGAAAAAATAATGTTTTTGTATTGACATTAAATTCATAAAATGGTAAAATATTTGAGTTAATGTGAAAAAATAGGAGGTGAAGAAGGAAAGTGCCTACAATTAATCAATTAGTAAGAAAAGGTAGAAAAACAACTGCGTCAAAAGCTAAAGCTCCAGCATTGTTAAAGGGATTTAACTCAAAATTAAACAGACAAACAAATCATAAATCTCCACAAAAAAGAGGAGTATGTACAGTTGTAAAAACAGTTACACCTAAAAAACCTAACTCAGCTTTAAGAAAAGTTGCCAGAGTTAGACTTTCAAACGGATATGAAGTTACATCTTATATTCCAGGAATTGGACACAACTTACAAGAACACAGTGTTGTTTTAATAAGAGGTGGAAGGGTAAAAGATATCCCTGGTGTTAGATACCATATTATTAGAGGAACATTAGATACAGCAGGAGTTAAAGACAGAATGCAAGCAAGATCTAAGTATGGAGCAAAAAGACCAAAAAAATAAAAAATTCATGAAAAGCTTCGTACTACGTTGTCAAACTACATAAATTTTTTATCGACATACAGATGTATAGTCTCAAAAAAATTTATTTGTTTTCCTAGTATTACTCGCTTTTGATAAATTTAAAAAATACGGTCTGAAAAATAGTGCTAAATAAAGAGATATGATAAATAGAAGTATGATGTATGATTTTATAGTTCATATAACAAACTACTAAATAAATATAGATTTATTGCACTAAACGGGAGGACAAAAGTCCTTCAGAGTAACTAATGTATTTTATTTAAAATACAAAATTAAAGAGTGTAAATATTACACATCTTAGAAAAGGAGTGAAGAATAGTGCCAAGAAGAGGATATATAGCAAAAAGAGATGTTCTAGCAGATCCTATATATAACAGTAAAGTTGTAACAAAATTAATCAACAATGTTATGTTAGATGGTAAAAAAACAGTTGCTCAAAAAATAGTATATGATGCATTTGATATCATAAAAGAAAAAGAAGGAAAAGATGCATTAGAAGTTTTTGAAGCAGCATTAAATAATATAATGCCAGTTCTTGAAGTTAAAGCTAGAAGAGTAGGAGGAGCAACATACCAAGTTCCTATCGAAATAAGAGCTGAAAGAAGACAAACATTAGGATTAAGATGGTTAGTAAATTATGCTAGAAACAGACATGAAAAAACAATGGCTGAAAAATTAGCCAACGAAATCATCGATGCTTTAAACAGCACAGGTGGTTCTTTCAAAAAGAAAGAAGATATGCATAGAATGGCTGAAGCTAATAAGGCTTTCGCACATTACAAATGGTAAAATTTTTATGAAAAACTTCGTCTTGCGTTGTTATTTTAAATACAAAAAATGCTCAATGTACCTTTGTACATCTCCGCTTTTTTGATTTAAAATGCCTAGCAATACTCGTTTTTGATAAAAATTTGAATTGAAAAGTGTAGGGGCGACCATTGGTCGTCCGAAAATGAAAAATAAAAAATAGAGAGGAGAAAATTATGGCAGGTAGAGCATTTCCGTTAGAGAGAACAAGAAATATAGGAATAATGGCTCACATCGATGCAGGAAAAACAACTACTACAGAGAGAATTCTTTTCTATACAGGTGTTAACCACAAAATAGGTGAAACTCACGAAGGTGAAGCAACAATGGACTGGATGGCACAAGAGCAAGAAAGAGGTATAACAATTACTTCTGCTGCAACAACATGTCAATGGTTAAACCATAGAATAAACATCATCGATACTCCTGGTCACGTTGACTTTACAGTTGAAGTTGAAAGATCTTTAAGAGTATTAGATGGTTCTGTTACAGTATTTTGTGCAAAAGGTGGAGTTCAACCTCAATCAGAAACTGTTTGGAGACAAGCAGATAAATATGGTGTTCCAAGAATGGCATATGTAAACAAAATGGATACTACAGGAGCAGATTTCTTTGCTTGTGTAAATCAAATGAAAGATAGATTAAATGCAAATGCAATTCCAGTTGAAATACCAGTAGGAGCTGAAGATACTTTTGCAGGAATAGTTGATTTAATAAAAATGAAAGCTTTCATCCATAAAGATGATTTAGGAAAAGTTATTGAAGAAACAGATATTCCAGCAGATTTAGTTGAAACAGCAGAAAAATATAGAAGTGAAATGATAGAAGCAGCTGCAGAACAAGATGATGAATTAATGATGAAATATCTTGACGAAGGAGATTTATCAGAAGAAGAAATCAAAAAAGGTTTAAGACTAGGAACATTAGCTAACAAAATAGTTCCAGTTTGCTGTGGTTCATCATATAAAAACAAAGGTGTACAAGAATTATTAAACTACATTGTAGAATTCATGCCATCACCATTAGATATACCAGATATAAAAGGTGTTACATTAGATGGAGATGAAACAGAAAGAAAAACATCTGATTCAGAACCTTTCGCAGCTTTAGCATTTAAAATTGCTACTGACCCATTCGTTGGAAAATTATGTTTCTTTAGAGTATATTCAGGAACATTAGAATCAGGTTCAACAGTATTAAATGCTAACAAAGATAAAAAAGAAAGAATCGGAAGAATTCTTCAAATGCATGCTAACCATAGAGAAGACATAGATAAAGTTTATGCTGGAGATATTGCAGCAGCAGTTGGATTAAAAGAAGTTACAACTGGAGATACATTATGTGATATTGGGCATCCAGTTATATTAGAATCTATGGAATTCCCAGAGCCAGTTATCGAAATAGCTATTGAGCCAAAAGATAAAGTAGCTCAAGAAAAAATGGGTATAGCACTTGCAAAATTAGCAGAAGAAGATCCAACATTCAAAACATATACAAACCATGAAACAGGTCAAACTATTATTGCAGGTATGGGAGAATTACACTTAGATATCATCGTAGATAGATTGAAAAGAGAATTCAAAGTAGAATGTAATGTAGGTAAACCACAAGTTTCTTACAAAGAAACAATTAGAAACAAAGTAAGAGTTGAAGGAAAATTCATCCGTCAATCTGGTGGACGTGGACAATATGGACACGTATGGCTAGAAATGGAACCATTAGAACCAGGTACAGGAATACAATTCGAAAGTAAAATCGTTGGTGGTGTTGTTCCTAAAGAATACGTTAAACCAACAGAAGAAGGTATTCGTGAAGCTGCTGAAAGTGGTATATTAGCTGGATACCCAGTTATAGACTTCAAAGCTACTTTAGTAGATGGTTCTTACCATGATGTTGACTCTTCTGAAATGGCGTTCAAAATTGCTGGTTCAATGGCATTCAAAGAAGGATGTAGACAAGGTAAAGCAGTAATTCTAGAACCTATAATGAAAGTTGAAGTAACAGTTCCTGAAGAATACATGGGAGATGTTATAGGAGACGTTAACTCAAGACGTGGAAGAATGGAAGGAATGGAAGCTAGAAGTGGAATGCAAATAATAAGAGCATTCATCCCATTATCAGATATGTTTGGTTATGCAACAGACTTACGTTCAAAAACACAAGGTAGAGGAACATATTCTATGGAACCAAGCCATTATGAAGAAGTTCCAAAATCTGTTTTAGAAAAGATAGTTGCAGCTAGAACTAAAAAAGAAGATTAATTTTTAGAAGTGAGAAGTGAGAAGTGGGAAGTGGGATAATTTAATATCTATTTTAAGTTTATAAATTTCACACTTCACACCTCACACCTCGCACTTCACATTTCAAAATTAAAAACAAAAAAGGTATTGCAAAAAAATGCCAAATGTTATAAAATACATTTGCTTAAAAAATTTTGTTATTAAATTTTTAAAATATAAAAGCGAAGTAAATTCACTGTTAAAGGTGAAAAGTACAAATTGCTTCGTAATTTAAAGGAGGAATATTAAATGGCAAAAGAGAAGTTCGAAAGAACAAAACCGCACGTTAATATCGGTACAATCGGTCACGTTGACCACGGAAAAACAACAACAACAGCAGCTATTACAAAATTTTTAGGATTATTAGGAAAGGCTCAATTTGCAGCATATGATCAAATTGACGGTGCTCCAGAAGAAAAAGCAAGAGGAATCACAATTAACACAGCACACGTTGAATATGAAACAGAAAATAGACACTATGCACACGTTGACTGTCCTGGACACGCTGACTACGTTAAAAACATGATCACAGGTGCAGCTCAAATGGACGGAGCAATATTAGTTGTTTCTGCAGCTGACGGTCCAATGCCTCAAACAAGAGAGCATATACTACTTGCAAGACAAGTTGGTGTTAAATATATCGTTGTTTACATGAACAAATGTGACATGGTTGATGACCCAGAATTATTAGAATTAGTTGAAATGGAAGTTAGAGACTTATTATCTAGCTACGAATTCCCAGGAGACGAAATTCCAATCGTTAAAGGTTCTTCATTAAAAGTATTAGAAAGTTCAGCAACAGATCCAAATGCAGCTGAATATGCTTGTATGAAAGAATTAATGGATGCAGTAGATTCATATATACCAACTCCAGACAGACCAACAGATGGTGACTTCTTAATGCCAGTAGAAGACGTATTCTCTATAACAGGTAGAGGAACAGTTGCTACAGGTAGAGTTGAAAGAGGAATTGTTAAAGTTTCAGACGAAGTTGAAATAGTTGGATTAGCAGCAGAAGCTAAGAAAACAGTTGTAACAGGTGTTGAAATGTTCAGAAAATTATTAGACCAAGCAGAAGCTGGAGATAACATAGGAGTTCTTTTAAGAGGAATCCAAAGAACAGAAATCGAAAGAGGTCAAGTATTAGCTAAACCAGGTTCAATCAAACCTCATACAAAATTCAAAGCAGAAGTTTACGTTCTAACAAAAGAAGAAGGTGGACGTCATACACCATTCTTCAATGGATATAGACCACAATTCTATTTCAGAACAACAGACGTTACAGGATTAATCGATTTACCAGAAGGAACAGAAATGGTAATGCCAGGAGATAACATCACAATGACAATCGAATTAATCACACCAATCGCTATGGAAAAAGGATTAAGATTCGCTATCCGTGAAGGTGGAAGAACAGTAGGTTCTGGTATAGTTTCAGATATAATTGAATAATATTTAGAAATTATATAAAAAAATTAGAGACAATTTATTGTCTCTAATTTTTTTGTTAAAATTTATGTAGAAAAATGTAATTTGTATAGATAAATTGATTACAAATATTGTAGGGGCAGGTCTTGACCTGCCCAGGGTCGGTCAAGACCGACCCCTACGTTTAAAAAGACAAATAACAATTTATATTTAAACAACTAATAAATCATTCAAATTTTCTAGATAATAACTATTGCTTTTTTCTCAATAAAATAATAAAATAGGTAAATAGAAAATATATTATAGATAAGGAAGGTTTTTTACATGAGAATTTTATTAGATGCTATGGGTGGAGATAATGCACCTGATGCAAATATAAAAGGTGCTGTAAAAGCAATAAATGAAATTAATTCAGAAATAGTTTTAATTGGTAAAGAAGAAGTTATAAAAAACAGAATAAAAGAATTATATAATAAAGATGATATAAAAGAAATTTCAGAACGATTAAGTATAATTAATGCTACGGAAACAATAGAAATGGAAGATATACCTACACAAGCTATAAAACATAAAAAAGATTCTTCAATGGTAGTTGGATTTAAATCATTAAAAGAAGGAAATGGTGATGTTTTTATTTCTGCTGGAAATTCAGGAGCACTCTTAACAGGAGCTACTTTATTAGTAGGTAGAATAAAAGGTATTGATAGACCAGCACTTGCTCCAATGTTACCAGCATATAAAAAAGGTGTAATGTTAGTTGATGCAGGAGCTAACACAAATTGTAAACCAGTTAACTTATTACAGTTTGCACAAATGGCTAATATATATCTTAAGAACATTTATAAAATGGAAAAACCAGTTATAGGATTATTGAATATTGGTACAGAAGAAACAAAAGGTAATGAATTAATGAAAGAAAGTTACCAATTACTAAAAGAAAATGCTGAAAAATATGATATAAACTTTATAGGAAATGTAGAAGGTAGAGAAGCACTTTCAGGTCAAATTGATGCTGTAATTACTGATGGATTTACAGGAAATATATTCTTAAAAACAGTTGAAGGTGTAGGAAAACTTGTAAAAAGAACATTAACAGAAAGCTTAAAAAGAAATTTGTGGACTACACTTTGTGCAATTCCAGCATTACCATCAATAAAAAGATTTAGTAAAACAATGGATTATAAAGAATATGGTGGAGCATTATTTTTAGGAGTTAAAAAACCTGTTGTAAAAGCACATGGAAGTAGTGATGAATATTTATTTTATTGCACAATAAAACAAGCAGAAAAATTTGCAGAAAGTAAAGCAGTAGATTTAATGATAAAAGAATTTGAAAAAATATAAAAAAAGTATTGACAATAGTTTAATAACCATATAATATTCTAAGTAGCGAATGTGACAAACATTTTTAAGGAGGTGTAAGAAAACCTATGAGTTCAGAAGATATTTTTGAAAAAGTAAAAGAAATCATAATAGAACAATTAGGCGTAGCTGAAGCAGCTGTAACATTAGAAGCATCTTTTATAGATGACTTAGGAGCTGATTCATTAGACATAGTTGAATTGATAATGGCTTTAGAAGAAGAATTCGATTTAGAAATACCAGACGCAGATGCAGAAAAAGTTGTATCAGTTGGTGACGTAGTTGACTACATAAAAGAAAATATATAGATAAAAAGAAAGGCTTGGCCTTTCTTTTTTTGCCAATGGTTATAAAAAATTATATAAAATTTAAATGAATTGTAGGGGTCGCCGCCCTCGGCGACCCGTGCATTGAAGGAATTACTATATTTTACGGTTTAATTTATTGAATGATGATTAATTAATTTGTACTGAAGGACATTATGTTTGCACAGATAAATCATAATAGTTTACGGGTCGCCGAGGGCGGCGACCCCTACAACGGTTGAAATAAAATTTGTATTAACAAATCCAACTACCAAATTCTAAAATACAAAATTCATTTGTCGAAAAAGATTGAAATATAGGCTTTTTTTGCATACGATTTAACTTGCTTTTTGGTATATATGTATAGTATAGTTGTAAAGTACGAAAAAACAAAAGAGGAGGAAAAACTTTGGAGGCTTCAAGGACTTATCATGGTGGAACTTTTTTAGGATGGGATGACTTACAAGAAGCAAAAATAAACCATAGAGTAGAGCTAGAATATTACCAAACAAAGAATGATATCAATAATATTTTAAATGAAGATGAAGCAAAATATGGAATAGAAATATTAAAAAAAGAGTATGAAAAAGATGGAATATATATTGAAAGCAATAATATAAAAAATGTATGTGATAGTTCAAAAAAAGTTATAGAAATAATAAATGTGCTAAAAAAGAATAAAGTAACGCCAGTAGGATTACAAGATGTGTTAGATGATTTACTAATGCAACAAGAAATGCATTTGGATTAATTAAATAGTCCAAATGCATTTTTTATCTGCTTTCTATTTACATGAATTTGCATTTAGTATATAATGCCTTTAAAGTGAAAAGAGAGGAGTGATTTTATGCCTACCTTTGAAAATTTAAAAAAACAAGATAAACAAGTATATGAAACTATAGAAAAAGAATTACAAAGACAAAGAAATAAAATAGAATTAATTGCTTCAGAAAATGTTGTAAGTGATAGTGTAATGGAAGCAATGGGTAGTTATATGACAAATAAATATGCAGAAGGTTATCCAATGCATAGATATTACGGAGGATGTGAATGTGTTGATATCGTTGAAGATATTGCACGTGATAGATTAAAAGAAATTTTTGGAGCAGAATATGCAAATGTACAACCTCACTCAGGAGCTCAAGCAAATATGGCAGTATATTTTGCAATATTAGAACCAGGAGATACAGTACTTGGAATGAATTTATCTCATGGTGGACATTTATCACATGGAAGTAAAGTTAACTTTTCAGGAAAATTATATAATTTTATTCCATATGGAGTAGATGAAAAAACAGGAAAAATAGATTATGATGAAGTAGAAAGACTAGCAATAGAAAATAAACCAAAATTAATTCTAGCAGGTGCAAGTGCATATCCAAGAGAAATAGATTTTAAAAGATTTAGAGAAATAGCTGATAAGACAGGAAGTTTATTTATGGTAGATATGGCACATATTGCAGGATTAGTTGCAGCTGGATTACATCAAAATCCAGTTGAATATGCTGATTTTGTAACAAGTACAACACATAAAACATTAAGAGGACCAAGAGGTGGAATAATTTTATGCAAAGAGGAATATGGTAAAGCAATAGATAAATCAGTTTTTCCAGGAATACAAGGTGGTCCATTAATGCATGTGATTGCATCAAAAGCTGTATGTTTCGGAGAAGCATTAAAACCTGAATTTAAAGAATATCAAGCACAAGTAATAAAAAATGCAAAAGTATTAGCTGAAGAATTAGTAAAATTGGGATTTAATTTAGTATCAGGAGGAACAGACAATCATTTAATTTTAGTAGATTTAAGAAACAAAGGAATAACAGGAAAAGAATTAGAAGAAAGATTAGATGAAATAGGAATAACACTTAATAAAAATTCAGTACCATTTGATACAGAAAAACCAACTATAACTAGTGGCGTAAGAATTGGAACACCAGCAGTTACAACAAGAGGATTTAAAGAACAAGAAATGGTAAAAATAGCGAATCTTATAAACATGACAGTAGAAAATTATGAGGACAAGAAAGAAGAAATAAAACAAGAAGTAGCAACTTTATGTGAAAAATATCCATTATATGATGAGTAGATAATTCTTATAATATAAATATTAGCAAAATATTATTTTTTGAAATTAAAAGCCTCCAAGCTCACGGGTATTCCCAGACTCAAAGGGCAGTCGGCTTATTAATTTAAAAAAAATAATGATTTTGCTATAACAGTTTAATGAAAATTAAAAAATTTTCATTAAATCGATATAGTTTTGATACAATATATATTTTAGCACCGTATTTTAAATTGAACAGTAAATATATGAAAGTAACAAAAAACAAAAAAGGAGGCAGAACAAATCAAAAGCGAGTAAGACGAGGCAAACGAGCAAAAATCTTTGAAACTATACATATGTATGTTGAAAAGATTTTTGAGAAGTTTAACAAAGTATTACGAAGCTTTTTGTTTGTTCGTAAGTAGGAATGGCGGATAAATTAATAATAGTCGAATCTCCGGCTAAAGCAAATACAATAAAAAAATTCTTAGGTGGAAGTACAAAAGTAGTTGCATCAATGGGGCATATAAGAGACCTTCCTAAATCAAAATTAGGAGTAGATACAAAAACTTTCGAACCAGAATATATAAACATCAGAGGAAAAGGAGATTTAATTAAAGCATTAAAAAAGGAAGCGAAAGCAGCAAAAAAAGTATATATCGCAACTGACCCTGACCGTGAGGGAGAAGCAATAGCATGGCATTTAGCAACTATTCTAGGTGTAGAAAAAAGCAAAATGTACAGGGTAACTTTTAATGAAATAACAAAAGATGCTGTAAAAAAAGCTATACAAAATCCAAGAGAAATCGATATGGATTTAACAGATGCACAACAAGCAAGACGTGTTTTAGATAGAATAGTTGGTTATAAAATAAGTCCTGTACTATGGAAAAAGGTTCAAAAAGGTTTATCAGCAGGTAGAGTGCAATCAGTAGCGGTAAAATTAATAGCAGATAGAGAAGAAGAGATTGAAAAATTTATTCCAGAAGAATATTGGAATATATATGCTACACTTGCAACTAAAAAGCCTAAAAAAAGCTTTGAAGCTAAATTCTATGGGAAAAATAATGAGAAATTAGATATACATTCTAAAGAAGAAGTAGATCAAATTTTAAAAGACTTAGAAAATGCAAAATATATAGTAAATGAAATAAAAAGAGGAGAAAAGAAAAGAAACCCTGCACCACCATTTACTACAAGTACAATGCAACAAGAAGCTTCAAGAAAGTTAAATTTTGCACTTAGAAAAACTATGCAAGTTGCACAAGGATTATATGAAGGTGTAAAAATACCATCAAAAGGAACTGTAGGTTTAATTACATATATGAGAACTGACTCTACAAGAATTTCAGAAGAAGCAAGAGCTGCAGCTAAAGTTCATATAGAAGGTACATATGGAACAGATTATTATGAGAACAGATATTATAAAACAAAAAATGATGCACAAGATGCGCATGAAGCGATAAGACCAACATATGTAGATTTAACTCCAGATGAAATAAAAGATAGTTTAACAACAGATCAATATAAATTATATAAATTAATATATAATAGATTTATTGCAAGCCAAATGTCAGCAGCAATTTTTGATACTTTATCAGTAAAAATAAATGCAAATGAATATAATTTTAAAGCAAATGGACAAACGGTTAAATTTAAAGGATTTATGAAGGTATATGTAGAAACAGAAGATCATGAGAAAAAAGAAGAATTTGAAAATATACCTGATTTAAAAGAAGAACAAGAATTACAAAAAGAGAAAATAGAATCAAAACAAAGCTTTACTGAACCACCACCAAGATACACAGAAGCAAGTTTAGTAAAAGCATTAGAAGAAAAAGGTATAGGAAGACCTAGTACATATTCACCAACAATAACAACAATTTTAGCAAGAAGATACATAGAAAAGGTACAAAAACAATTACATCCTACAGAATTAGGAAAAATAGTAAATAAATTATTAATTGAAAACTTTAGTGATGTAATAAATGTAGAATTCACAGCACAAATGGAAGAAAAATTTGACCAAATAGCAGAAGGAAAAGAAATGTGGAAAAAGGTAATTGAAGAATTTTATGGTCCATTTGAAAAGGTTGTAGAAAGAGTTGAAAAAGAATTAGAACATGTACAATTAGAATATGAAGAATCAGACGAGCCATGTGAAAAATGTGGTAGAATGATGGTTATAAAATATGGAAAATACGGAAAATTCTTAGCATGTCCAGGATATCCAGAATGTCAGAATGCTAAGCCATATATAGAAACAATAGAAGAAGTATGTCCAAAATGTGGTGGAGCAGTACAAATAAGAAAAACTAAAAAAAGAAGAACATTTTATATATGCGAAAATAATCCAAACAATGGATGTGAGTATATATCATGGACAAAACCAGGAAAAGAGCGTCAGGACGAGAGGTCATAAAATTTCATTTTTTATGAAATTTTTGCCTCCGTCCTAGCGATACTGTTAAATATCCAACTAAAATTTATAGAATATTTGTAGGGGCGGCTATCAGCCGTCCGCAAATAATATATAATTATTATAATAATAACTAAGCTAAAATATTAATTTTTGAAAATGAATCTCATTTATCAAAAATTAATTATTTTAGCTTTTTAATTGTTGCTAATATTTTTCAAATTTGTATAAAAAAATATTTCTTAGGCAAAAATATGTAATGAAAATTACATATTGAGGTGAGAAAGTTTTGAAGTTAAATGATTATAATTATTTAAATATAAAAGGAACATTATTAGATGATTATCAGTTAGCAAGTTACATGGAAAAGATTGCAACAAATCATGAGTTAACAAATAATTCTAATAAATCAACATATCCAATTCCTAGGTTAAGAGATAATTTTAAATTTATAGAAAATACTTATAGAACTTTAAATGAACATGTAAAATTAAAAATTGATATTCATCCAGCAGGAGAATGGCTTTTAGATAATTTTTATATTGTTGAAGAAACATATAAAACTATAGAGCAGGAATTAAGTTTAAAAAAATATAAAAATTTTCCTGGTATTGCTAATGGTCCATACAAAGGATATAGCAGGATATATGTTTTAGCTTCAGAAATAGCTGCATATACAGATAATAAAATTACAGATGAAATATTGAATTTAGCTTTATCCTCATATCAAAAAAGAAAACTTTTAAGTATGGAAGAAATCTGGAATTTATGGATTTTTCTTGAAATAGCAATTATAGAAAATGTAAGAAATATTTGTGAAAAAATATATTATGCACAATTACAAAAATACAAAGTAGAAAGTATTATAGAAAGATTAGTTGAGAAAAAAGAAACAAATAAGCTGAATTTTACAAAAGTAAAAAATGATAATACTTTTGACAGAAAATATAGAGATTTAAAAAATTCTTTTATAGAATATATGTCATACAAATTAAAAAAATATGGCAAACAAGGTATGCCGTATTTAGATATATTGGAAGAACAAGTAGAAAAAATGGGTATGAGTATATCAGATGTTATAAAAAAGGAACATTATGATATAGCAATTTCAAAAGTATCATTAGGAAATAGCATAATAAGTTTAAAAGAAATTCTAAGAGTTAATTTTCTAAGCTTATTTGAAGAAATAAATGGTGTTGAGGATATATTAAAAAAAGACCCAGCACGGTGTGTATTCCAAAATGGATTATAAAACAAAAGAATATTATAGAAATGAAATAAAATTAATTTCAGAAGATACTAAAATTTCAGAATTGTATATTGCAAAAAAAACAGTTGAAATTGCAGAAAGTAAAGAAAACAAAAAAGAAAGACATATTGGATATTATTTAATTTCTAAAGGAAGAGAAGAATTAAATGATAAATTAGGATTGAAAAGTAAAAAGAAAATAGATGAAGAACAAAGGGCAAGGAGATATATAGTTTCTATTTATTTAATAAATTCTTTGTTATCTATGCTGATAGCTTTTTTAATATATTTAGGAACAAGAAGCATAATAGGAGCAATAATTAGTTTTATTGTATTATATATACCTATTTCAGAAATTGTAATTCAAACTATAAATAATATTTTAAACAAAAAGGAGAAACCAAGCTTAATACCAAAATTAGATTTTGAATATGGAATTCCAAAAGAGTATTCTACTTTTGTAGTTATACCTACTATAGTAAATTCAAAAGAAAAAGTGCAAGAGTTAATGAAAAAGTTAGAAGTATATTATTTAGCAAACAAAAGTGAGAATTTATATTTTGCACTATTAGGAGATTGCACAGCGGGTCAAAAAGAAATAGAAAAAGTAGATGATGAAATAATTGAAGTAGGTATAGAAGAAGCTAGAAAATTAAATAAAAAATACAATTCAAACTTTGAAAATGAAATTCCAAAGTTTAATTTTCTATATAGAAAAAGAACATGGAATAAAAAAGAAGGTTGTTATTTAGGTTGGGAAAGAAAAAGAGGTTTACTATGCGAATTTAATGATTTTTTAGTGAACGGTATCAACAAATTTAGGACAAATACAATCGTAGGGGGGTGCCGCCCCCGGCGACCCGATAGAAAATATCAAATACGTAATAACCTTAGACTCAGACACTAATCTGACATTAGACTCTGGTTTGAATTTAATAGGCGCAATGGCCCATATTTTGAATGAACCTATGTTAGATAAAGGAAATAGAGTTGTAATAGACGGACATGCTTTAATACAACCAAGAGTAGGAGTAAATTTAGAGGACAGTAGAAAAAGTTTTTTCTCAAAAGTATATTCAGGAATGCGGAGGAACAGATTCATACACAAGTGCCATATCAGATATATATCAAGACAATTTTGGTGAAGGAATTTTTACAGGTAAAGGAATTTATGATTTAAAAATATTCCACAAAATATTATGTGATGAAATACCAGAAAATACAGTTCTTAGTCATGATTTATTAGAAGGTAGTTATTTAAGATGTGGACTTGCTACAGATATTTTATTATTAGATGGAACTCCAAGTAAATATAATAGTTATACCTTAAGAGCGAGTAGATGGTTAAGAGGAGATTGGCAAATATGTACGTGGCTTAAAAAAACAATAAAAGATAGAAAAGGTAATAAAAAAAGAAACCCATTAAATTTATTATCAAAGTTTAAAATTTTAGATAATCTAAGAAGAAGTTTAATACCAATAGCTGTGTTTTTAGGAATTATATTATCAGTCGTTCTAGCAAGTTTTACTAATTTAAATGCTTGGAAAATATCTATAATATGTTTAAGCGCATATGTGTTTTCATCAATAATTGATGTTTTAAATTATATAATTTTTAAAAAAGGGAAAGATTTAAGATTTATCTATGCTTATAAAAATTTAATTCCTACAATTAGTCCAATTAAATCAAGTATTATAAGAGGTTTATTGGAAATTCTTTTTTTGCCACATAAAATGTATATTTCAATTGTAGCAACAATAAAAACAATTTATAGAATGAATGTTACTAAAATGCATTTATTAGAATGGTTGACAGCAGAAGAGGCTGAAAAACAAGCAAAAACAGATTTGTTTTCATACTATAAACTTATGCTAGTAAATTTGATTTTTGGAATTTTGTTTTTAGTATGGGGAAGCATAATAAAAGAAATTTTTATTATCATTCTGGGTGTAATATGGTTAATTTCACCAATTGTTGCATGGATAATTAGTAAAGATATAAAGGAAAAGGTAGCAACTGAACAAATTTCAAAAAAGGAACAAGAATATCTTTTACAAATAGGAGAAAGAACTTGGAAATACTTTTATGAAAATATTAATGAGGAAAATAATTTTTTACCACCGGATAATTATCAAGAAGATAGAAAAAATAAAGTTGCAGCAAGAACCTCTCCAACTAATATTGGATTAGGAATGTTAACAATTATATCTGCTTATGATTTGAATTATATTGCAATAGGAGAAGCACTAGAGCTTTTAAATAAAATGATTGAGACAATAGATAAACTTTCAAAATGGAATGGACATTTATATAACTGGTATAATACAAATACATTAGAACCATTAATTCCAAGATATATATCAACAGTAGACAACGGAAATTTTATAGGATATCTATACACAATAAAACAATTTTTAATTGATATATTAAATGTAGGGGCAGATGATTCTGTTTATTCGCAAAATGAAAACGCATTGCAAGAAAATGTAGGGGCGACCATTGGTCGTCCGCAAAATAGACAACAAATTCTATCAATGCTTCAAACAATTAATAAAATTATAGAGAATACAGATTTTTCTATTCTCTATAACCATAAGAAAAATCTATTTTCAATAGGATTTGATATAGAACAAAATAAATTAACTAATTCATATTATGATTTATTGGCATCAGAAGCAAGACAGGCAAGTTTAATTGCAATAGCAAAAAAAGATGTTCCAGCAAAGCATTGGAATAGTTTGAGTAGAACATTGACAAGTTTAAATAAATATAAAGGATTAATATCGTGGTCAGGAACAGCTTTTGAATATCTAATGCCTAATATAAATATAAAAAAATATGAAGGAAGTCTTTTAGATGAATCATGCAGATTTTTAATAATGAGTCAAATAGAATATTCGAAAAAATTAGGAATACCTTGGGGGATATCTGAATCGGCTTTTAATTTAAAAGACTTTAATAATAACTATCAATATAAATCGTTTGGAATTCCATGGCTTGGACTAAAAAGAGGATTAGATGAAGATATGGTTGTATCTCCATATTCGGTATTTTTAAGTTTAAGTTATAAGCCAAAAGAAGCAATTACAAATTTAAAACAATTAGAAAAAGAAGAAATGTATAATAAATATGGATTTTATGAAGCAATTGATTACACAATTTCAAGATTAAAACATGGAAAGAAATATGAAACAGTTAAAACATATATGGCACATCATCAAGCATTAAGTTTATTATCAATTAATAATTTTATAAATAAAAATATATTTGTAGAAAGATTTATGGCAAATCCAGAAATAGAAGCAGTTGATATTTTATTACAAGAAAGAATGCCTGAGAAAGCTATTATAACAAAAGAGAAAAAAGAAAAAATTGACAAAATCAAAGCTAAAGATTATCAAAGCTATTCAGAAGTTGTTTATTCAAAAGTGGATGAGAATTTAAATGTAACAAACACAATATCAAATGGAAATTATACAATTTGTTTAAAACAAAATGGAGAAGGCTTTAGTAAATATAATGATATTTTAATAAATCGATTTAAACAAACTGCAGATTATAAACAGGGGATTTTATTTTATATAAAGGATATTTCTAATAAAAGAATATGGGTAAATACTCCAATAGAAGAAAATAATCGAGGAGATAAATATAAAATATCTTTTATGCCAGAAAGAACTAAATATGTAAGAAGTGATGCAGATATAGAAACAACAACACAAGTTATAGTTTCACCTGATGACCCAGTGGAAATAAGAAGAATAGAAATTAAAAATAATGGGATGCAAGAAAAAACTTTGGAAATAACAAACTATTTTGAACCAGTATTATCACGGAGCAATGCAAGACTATGCTCATATGGCTTTTAATAATTTATTTTTAACATTTGAAAAATTAGAAGATGATGCAATTTTAGTAAGAAGAAAAAAAAGAGGACAAAATGAAAAGGACATGTATTTAGGAGCTTTATTCTATACAGAACATGAAACTATTGGTGATTTTGAATTTGAAATAGATAAAGAAAAATTTTTAGGAAAAGACTATGAGCTTATCCCAGACATGGTAAAACATTCAAAACCTTATTCACAAAACATGGGACTAGTAACAGAACCTTGCTTAGCTATGAAAAGAACTATAAAGATTATGCCAAATGAAAAAATTACTTTTGATTTAATTATATCTGTAGGCTATGAGAAATTAGGAGTCACAGAGTTGCTAAATAAATATAAAAATACAAAGGTAGTTACAAAGACATTTGAATTATCTCGTGCTAAAGTAGAAACAGAAAGTATCTATTTAGGACTTAAAGGAGTAGAAATAGAAAATTATCAAAAATTATTATCATATATTATTTTTAATAATCCTTTAAGAAAGCTAAAATTATATAATTTACCAAAAAGAATTTATTCTCAAAGTAAGCTTTGGAAATATGGTATATCTGGAGATTTACCAATTATTTTAGTGAAAATACAAGACTTAAACGATATTTATGTAATTAATGATACTTTAAGAGCTTACGAATTTTATAGAAGCAAAAATATAAAAATGGATTTGGTAATTCTAAATCAAGAAGAGTACTCATATGACCAATATATAAATTATGAAATAGAAAATGCAATATTAAATAGGCAAATGGAATATTTGAAAAATATAAGAGGCGGAATATTTATATTGAATATAAATCAAATTGAAAAAGATGATTTAGACCTTATAGAATTTAAAGCAAACATAATTATTGAGGCTAAAAAAGGTGATATACAAACTGGCTTAAAAGATTTAGAAGAAGAATATTTAAAAACAATAGATAATATAGGCGTAGATGCTAAAAATGAATATATAATTCAAGAGGAAACAAATAATGTCCTAAATACAGATAATAGTAATTTGAAATATAATAATGAGTATGGGGGATTTAGTGAAGATGGTAAAGAATATATTATAAAACTAGATAAAAATAATAAGCTTCCTAATGTATGGAGTATGATTTTAGCAAATGAGACTTTTGGAACCTTAGTTACACAAAATTTAGGAGGATTCACATGGCATAAAAATAGTAGATTAAACAGATTATCAGGATGGAATAATAATGCAGTAATGGATATACCATCAGAAATTATTTATTTAAAAGACTATAAAACCGGAAATAAATGGACATTATCTGATAATTTAAATAATTATAATAGTCAAACTTATATAAATTACGGATTTGGATATGTTAATTTTAAAAACATACAAAATAATATCATGCATGAATTACTTCTTTATGTGCCTAGAAAAGATAATGTAAAAATAAATATATTAAAATTAAAAAATTTAGAGCCAAACAAAAGAACTCTAAAACTGATTTATTATATTAAACCAGTTTTAGGAGAAGACGAAATAAAAACGAATGGTCATATCAAAGTAACAAAGGATAATAATTTAGTTATAATTAAAAATTTATATAAAGATAGTTTTAAGAATAATATAGCTTTTGTTTCAAGTAGCGAAAAGATTGAATCATATACAGGAAATAAAAATTTCTTTATTGGAAAAGGAAATATAAAAAATCCAGAAGGACTAGATAAAGTGAGCTTAGATAATTCTTCAGGATTAGGAGAAAATTCATGTGTAGCAATACAATTGAATATAGAATTAGAAAGTTTTGAAAGTAAGGAAATAGTATTACAATTTGGAGAAGAAAAAGAATTATTAGATGTAAAGGATTTATCATATAAATATTCTAAAGTTTCAAATTGTATGAAAGAACTCAAAATAGTAAAAGACTTCTGGAGTAATTTATTAAACAGAGTAGAAGTTAAAACACCAATAGAATCATTTAATATAATGCTTAATGGTTGGGCAGAATATCAAACTATAGTATCAAGACTGTGGTCTAGAACAGGATATCAACAGTCTGGTGGAGCAATAGGATTCAGAGACCAATTACAAGATACAATAGGTTTGAAAAATATAAATATAAACTTCATGAAAGAACAAATAATAACTGCATGTAGGCATCAATTTATAGAAGGAGATGTTGAGCATTGGTGGCATGAGGATATAAATAGAGGAATAAGAACAAGATTTTCAGACGACTTATTATGGTTATGCTATGTAACTTTTGAATATATAAACTACACAGGTGATTATTCTATTTTAGACATAGAAGTTCCTTATGTAATGGGAGAATTACTACCTGAAGGAGTAGACGAGAGATATGATGTATATTTGGAATCTAAAGTAAAAGAAGATGTATATACTCATTGTATAAGAGCGATTGATAGAAGTTTAAATTTTGGAGAGCATGGACTGCCGAAAATAGGATCAGGTGATTGGAATGATGGATTAAACACAGTAGGTAATAAACAAAAAGGCGAAAGTGTATGGCTACGGATTTTTCATATATGATATATTAGGAAAATTCATACCAATTTGTGAAAAAAGAAACGATATATCAAGAGCTAATGAATACAAGGAAAAAAGAGAAACTTTAAAGAAATCTTTAAATACTTCTGGATGGGATGGAAGATGGTTTAAAAGAGCATATATGGATAATGGAGAACCACTAGGTAGCATAGAAAATGAAGAATGTAGAATAGATAGTATATCACAAAGTTGGGGAGTAATATCAAATGCAGCAGATAATGATAAAAAGTATATTTCAATGGAAGCTTTAGAAAATCATTTAATTGACAAAGAAAATGGAATAATAAAACTATTGGATCCACCATTTAACAAAACAAAACTAGAACCAGGATATATAAAAGCATATTTGCCAGGAGTAAGAGAAAATGGAGGACAATACACACATGCAGCTTTATGGTCAATAATTGCTTTTACAAAATTAGGCTTAGCAGAAAAAGCAGTAGAATATTATAAAATAATCAACCCAATAGAACACAGTAAAACAAAGGAGGCAGCTAATAAATACAAAGCAGAACCATATGTAATTGCAGCAGATATATATGGAGCAAATAATTTATTAGGTAGAGGTGGATGGACTTGGTATACAGGTTCTTCTAGTTGGTTCTGTAAGGTAGGAATAGAACACATTTTAGGGTTAAATGTACAAAACGAAATATTAACATTACAACCATGTATTCCTAAAGAATGGAAAGAATATAGTATAAGATATAAATATGAAAATAGCATTTACAATATAAAAGTAAAAAATCCAAATAGTAAAAATGTAGGAGTGGAAAATTTTATATTAAATGGAGAAGAGATAAAAGAGAAACAAATTAAATTAGAGAAAAATGGGATTTATGAGGTGGAGATAATTATATAAATTAATTGCAAACGTTGTAGGGGCGACCATTGGTCGTCCGCGGCCCGTGAGAAATGCTAAATAGAATACAAAATTTGCTATGCAAATTTTGATGTAGGGGTCGACGCCCTCGGCGACCCGAGCTTCGCAGAAATATCTAATACAATCAAAAATTTTAGTTATATAAACTCAGCTAAAATATTAATTTTTGAAAATGAAGACTCATTTGTCAAAAATTAATTATTTTAGCTTTTAAAATTTTTGTGAAAAATCTTGAATTTTTCACAAAATCGACATGATTTCTACATCATTTAATTTATTACCCGATGGTATATTATTTGAATCTTATTTTCATGTAGGGGCAGTCGCCTACGGCTGCCCAATAATTTTTTTAAAAAATCCAACCACCAAATTCCAAATGCCAAACTCCAACTACAAATAAAATAAAAAAATATGGAAATACTATTTCTTGTAAAGTTCACACTTCACACATCACATTTCCCACTTCTATATTGTCACAAAGAGTTAATATTTTTGTAACAAAATTGTAAAAAAAACTTGTCTTAAAATTTGTTATATGATATAAATAATTTATTAAGAGTCGGAATTAAGAAAGGCGGTACTTCTATGGAACAAACTAATGAAAATAAAAAGACTATTCTAATAGTTGATGATGAAAAACCAATAGTTGATATATTAGTTTATAATCTTGAAAAAGAAGGATATAAAACATTAGAAGCAAATGACGGATTAACAGCAGTTGATATAGCTTTAAGTCAAAAACCAGACTTAATATTATTAGATATAATGTTACCAAAAATGGATGGGTTAACTGTTTGTAAAAAGGTAAGAGCTACTTTAAATGTTCCAATTTTAATGTTAACAGCTAAAGATGAAGAAATAGATAAAATATTAGGATTAGAATTGGGTGCAGATGATTATATAACAAAACCATTTAGTGTTAGAGAATTAATGGCTAGAATAAAAGCAAATTTAAGAAAAACAGACGCTAGAGTTACTTCAAATGAAGATTCAGAAAAAGGAAATGTAAATAAAATTGAAGTAGGGGAATTACAATTAAATTTAGATAAATTTGAGACAAAAGTATCAGGAGAAATTATTGATTTAACAATAAGAGAATTTGAAGTGCTAAAATTTTTAGCAAGTCAACCAGGACAAGTTGTTACAAGAGAAGTATTACTTGAAAAAGTTTGGGGATATGAATACTATGGAGACATAAGAACTGTTGATGTAACAGTAAGAAGAATAAGAGGGAAAATTGAAAAAGACACAGCTAATCCAAAAATTCTAGTAACAAAAAGAGGCGTAGGATACTATATAAAAAATAATTAATTTATTTGATGTGAGAGGTGTGATGTGAGAGGTGTGAAATTAAATTAAAATTTCGCACTTCACACTTCAAACTTCCCACATCATATTTTTTGTGAGGTAAATAAATGTTTAAAAGTACACAAATAAAAATAATAATTATAGTTGTAATATTGGCTATTATAATGTTTGATGGAGCAGGTATTATTTATATATTAAATTTAGAAAAATCATTAGATTTAGTACAAGAAAAAGATTTAATAATAAATCAAATTCAATCAGTTAAAAATTTATTAATAATGGTTACATGTTCATTTTTATTTATTTCTATTGTAATAATATTGTTCTCAGGGAAAATAATAATGAATCCCTTATCAAAACTTATAAAAAATGCAAAATTAATTGCAGCAGGGGAAGACTCTGAAGTTCAAATGATAAAAAAGGAAAATGCAAAATCAGAAATAGATGAATTGATAGATGCATTTAATGCAATGACAACAGGTTTAAAAGAAAATTTAAACGAAGTAACTAGACAAAAAAATCAAATAGAAACACTGTTACTTCATATGACTGACGGTATAGTGGCTTTTAATATAGAAGGAAAAATAATACATATAAATCCAGCTGCAACAAGAATGTTGAAAATAACATCAAAAGAACAAAATTTTAAGGAAGTTTTTGAAAATTTAAAAATAGATATAAACATGGAAAAAGAAATCTATTTAGAAAATTGGACAACGACAGAAAAAAAAGTGGACATAGATGGGAACTATATAAATATGTTTTTTGCACCGTTTAAAGATGAAAATGATAGACCAGCAGGAATAATGGTGCTTGCACAAGATATTACTGAACACGTAAAATTAGACAATATGCGAAAAGAGTTTGTTGCAGACGTATCACATGAATTAAAAACACCACTTACATCAATAATGGGATACACAGAAACTTTATTAGAATCAGAATATGATAAGGAAGTACAAGAGAAATTTTTAAATGTAATAAATTCTGAAGCAGTTAGAATGACTAAACTTGTAAGTGATTTATTAACTTTATCTAAATATGATAATAAAAAAGTGAACTGGGAAAAAACAGAATTTGATTTAGGTGAATTAGTTAAAGAGTGTGAGCAAAATTTAAAAATTGAAGCTGAAAAGAAAGAACAAAAAATAGAATGTTTTGTAACAGCTGAGGTTCCACTTGTTTATGCAGATAGGGATGGAATAGAAAGAGTTGTTTTAAATATACTTTCTAATAGCATTAAATATACAAATGAAGGCGGAAATATAAAAATATATGTAGGTTTTGTATATACAGATGCTTATATAAAAATAATTGATAATGGAATAGGAATACCAGAAAAAGATTTAAGTAGAATTTTTGAACGTTTTTACAGAGTTGATAAAGCTAGAACTAGAGCTATGGGTGGAACAGGATTAGGTTTATCAATTGCAAAAGAAATTCTAGATAATAATGATGGAAGAATAGATATAAAGAGTATCCCACAAAAAGGAACTGAAGTAGTAATCACGATTCCTACTTGTCAAAACAATAAAAGTCATATATAATTATTAAGTTAACAAATGAAAATTGGAAAGAAGGTATTTTTATGAATCCGAAAGTTAAAGATTTATTAGAATGGATATATTGTATAGTAATAGCACTAGTGTTAGCTGTTTTATTTAGATATTTTATAGGAACACCAACAGTAGTTAAACAACCATCTATGTATGATACATTAGAAGATGGACAAAGACTATGGCTTAATAGATGGGTTAGAACAGTAAATGGTGAATATCATAGAGGTGAAATTGTAACATTTGAGGCACCAAGTGAACCAATTGTTTCATTAGAAAAAGCTGATAATAATAATCCTAAAGCTATATATGATGAAGACCCAGAAGGAATATTTAGTAATTTTGCTTATTATGTATTAGAAATAAATAAAACAAGTTATATAAAAAGAGTAATAGGTATAGAAGGAGACCATATAAAAATAGAAGATGGGAAAGTATACTTAAATGGTGAAGAGTTAGAAGAACCATACTTAAATGATGGAATAGTAACAGAAAGTAGAGTGTATACAGATATAATAGTTCCAGAAGATTATGTTTTTGTAATGGGCGATAATAGGTCTCATAGTACAGACAGTAGAGAATTTGGATGTGTTCCAGTAGAAAGATTAGAAAGTAGAGTAGCGTTTAGATTTTGGCCATTTTCTAAATTTGGTAAAGTAGATTAAAATTAAGAGGTAGCTATGTTTGAAAATATAAAAGGCAATGAAGAAAATAAAAAAATATTAAGCAAAATAATAAATGAAAAAAAAATAGGACATAGCTATATGTTTGTTGGACAAACAGGTATAGGAAAAATGTTATTTGCAAAGGAGTTTGCAAAAGCAGTGCTTTGTTTACAAGAAAAACAATGTAATAATTGTAAGTCTTGCTTAGAATTTGCTAATAACAATAACCCAGATATAACAATAATAGAAAAAGAAGAAGATAGTAATGTTATAAAAATAGACCAAATAAGACAAATGACTTCAAAAATTTTAGAAAAACCAATTATATCAAATAAAAAGGTTTATATTATAAATGATAGTGAGTTAATGACAGAAGCGGCTCAAAATAGTTTGTTAAAAACATTAGAAGAACCACCAGAGTATGCAACAATTATTTTAATAACTTCAAGAGAAGATTTATTTTTAAACACCATAAAATCTAGATGTACAAAAATTATGTTTAATAAATTATCAAATGAAGATTTAAAACAAATACTTAAGATAAAATATAATTATGAAAATATTTCAAATAATATGTTTTTGCTTTTTGATGGAAGTGTGGAAAGAGCATTAAATTTAATTGATAAAGAAAAAGAATATGAAGAATTAAGTAATATAATAAATAATTTAGAAAAGTATAATGTTGTAGATGTATTAAATCTTAAAGAAAAAATGTTTAAACAAAAAGAAGAAGCAAGAGGAACCTTAGATTATATAAATTTATTATTTTATAATTTAGTAAAAAAAGATATTAGATACGCTAATTGTATGAAAGCAGCAGAGAAAGCAAAAGAAAAATTAACAAAAAATAATAATTATGATATGACAATAGACAATTTTTTATTAACAATTTGGGAGGAATTAAATGACTAATATAATAGGAGTTAGATTCAAAAGAGTTGGAAAAGTATATTTTTTTGACCCTGATGGAAAAGAAGTACAAAAAGGACAATATGTAATAGTTGAAACATCAATGGGACAGGAATATGGTGAAGTTGTAATTGCAAACAGACAAATGCCTGAAGAAAAAATAGTAGCGCCATTAAAGAAAATTATAAGAATTGCGACAGAGAGAGATAGAAAACAAAATGAGAAAAACAAAGAAAAAGAAAAAGAAGCTTATGAAATATGCTTAAAGAAAATAAAAGAGCATAAATTAGACATGAATTTAACAGAAGTTGAGTATAAATTTGATGGAGGTAAAATTTTATTTTTCTTTACTGCAGAAGGAAGAATAGATTTTAGAGACTTAGTTAAAGATTTAGCAGCAATTTTTAAAACAAGAATTGAATTAAGACAATTAGGCGTAAGAGACGAAGTGAAACGTTTAGGTGGAAATGGAATGTGTGGAAGAGAACTTTGTTGTTGTTCATTTTTAGGGTGTGCTGAACCAGTGTCTATAAAAATGGCAAAAGAACAAAACATATCACTTAATCCATCTAAAATATCAGGAAATTGTGGAAGACTTATGTGTTGTTTAAGATATGAACAAGAAGTTTATGAAGAAAAATCAAGAAGACTTCCAAAAATAGGAGCAATAGTAAAAACAGCAGATGGAGAAGGAGAAGTTTGTGGAGTAGAAACATTAAAAGAGCATATAAGAGTAAAATTCAAAGACGGAGAAGAAACATTCTTCAAAAAATATGAAGCAAAAGATATAACCATAATTAAAGATGTAGAACAAGAAGATGAAGAACTAAATGTAGAAAATATGGAAGATTTAAAAGAATTACAAAAACTAGAAAAATTAGAAGAAATGGATAAGAAAAATAAATAATTTAGATTTTATTATTTTGTAGGGGGGCGGTCAAGACCGACCCAGGGCAAGTCAAAACTTGCCTCTACATATATATAAATAAAAGAGGTGGTGAAATAATCATGGCATACAAAATTACAGATAAATGTATTAGTTGTGGGGCATGTGCAGCAGAATGTCCAGTAGAATGTATAGCACAAGGTGATGATAAATACGTAATAGATCCAGAAAGATGTATTGAATGTGGTACATGTGCAGGAGTTTGTCCAGTAGAAGCACCAGAAGCTGAATAATTATACATAAAAAAAACGGCGTTATGCCGTTTTTTTATGTGATAGAAAATTTGGCGTTTCGGGTTTGAGAGAAAGGCTATTTTACAATTATATGTAGGGGTCGACGTCCTCGGCGACCCGAGTAGAGCATGTTAGCTTTGATTATTAAATGCAGAAGTCAAAAGGTATTTGAATATAAAAAAACGAAAAAACGCGGGGACCAAACTGTTGGACATAACCCGCGTTAATCGTTACCAAATGAACAACTCTTTCATTTGGTGAAAAATTCTTTTGGTAGGGCGATAATCAGTTTTGAATTCCTGCTGGAGAAGGCCTATTACAAGCAGTACTGCTAAGGGGGAAACGAGGATTACTCCAACAATTCCTAAAATTGCTGTTATTGGCATACTGGATAACCAAACAATGATTGGTGTTAAATCGCTTTCTATGCCGTGTTCAGCAAGGAATTTACAAATGGCAGGTGTGTCTGTGCTGAGTGCTGCCAATCTGATGAAGTCAAAACCTATGATGGTTCTAAGAATAGAAATAACTACCCGGTAAAAATTTTTTTTCATTTTTTTCAATCCTTTCAAATTTTAGCCAATTGGCCATAAAATTACTCTTTTATTATACCACATTTTACATAAAATTTCAAATTTTTAAAAATACATGAAAAAAGCGTGGCTCCGACTACGGACTAATCCACGCTTTTTCATTTGGTCAATTATAATGCTGCAAACTCCTTCGGAGTCATAACTGCATTAGATGAGGGGTCGGATTTTGCAGGTGAAACATACTTAAGAGCTTCCAACTGTTCAGGAGTCAGGTCTTTGCAAGCCTGTTCATAAGCTTCATTCCAGCCTTTCTCATCAAAAGGTTCTCTGATACGAGGCTGGTGAGCAAGTGCTTTTTTGTCCTTTTTCACCTTTTTTGCTTTTTTTGCTTTACCATCGTTAAATTCAATAAAGCTTTCTTCCACCCGACGGTTTTCTCTCGCATCTGTGACCATTTTGTGAAGAGTTCCCACAGAAACTCCTCCTTTCATTTTGATATGAGATTTTTGCGACAAAAACATTATAACACATAAATTACAAATTTTCAAATTTAGACTTATCCTACCTTGACTTTTAAGGTATTTAGATATATATTAAATTTGTTAAAATAGAATTAAAGAGAGGAGATAAAAGATGAGTGACTTAATTGAAATTAGATGGCATGGACGTGGGGGTCAAGGGGCAAAAACAGCATCATTACTTTTAGCAGATGCGGCATTTAATACAGGAAAATACATACAAGGATTCCCTGAATATGGACCAGAAAGAATGGGAGCTCCAATTACAGCCTATAACAGAATAAGTGACAAACCAATTACAATACATAGCAATATTTACGAACCAAATTATGTAGTTGTAGTGGACGATTCTCTATTAGAAAGTGTTGATGTAACAGCAGGACTAAAAAAAGAAGGTGCTATTGTTATAAACTCAACAAAAGATGCAGAAGAAATAAAAAAATACTTAAAAGGATATGAAGGAGAAATTTATAAAATAGATGCAAGAAAAATATCTATAGAAGCTTTAGGAAAATATTTTCCTAATACACCAATGCTTGCAGCAATAGTAAAAGTAAGTAAAGTTATGACAGATGAAGAATTTTTAGATGATATGAAAGGTTCTTTTAAACATAAATTTGCTAAGAAACCAGAGGTTATTGATGGGAATATGAAGGCTTTGGAACTTGCTTTAAGCTCTGTAGAGAAAATATAAAAATGTAGGGGTCGGTCTTGACCGACCCAGGGCAGGTCAAGACCTGCCCCTACAATACAATATTACAGAAGGGAGAATAATAATGAATATAGATTCAACAACACCTATGAATGAATTAACACCAGGTGGAGATATATATGAAGCTGGAAATGCAAGAGAATTTAAAACTGGAGATTGGAGAAGTACAAAACCAGTTTTTATATCAGAAAAATGTAAACAATGTGGATTATGCTTTCCTGTTTGCCCAGATGATGCAATTCCAGTAGGAAAAGACCAAAAAAGAACAGATTTTGATTATGACTATTGTAAGGGATGCGGAGTTTGTGCTAAGGTTTGTCCATTTGGGGCAATTGAGATGCAATAAAACGAATGAAAAACGGCATCTTGCACATTTTTCTTAAATTATAAAAATCCTCAATGTGCAAACGCACACCTCCGGTTTTTATAATTACGAAAAATGCACAATATACCATTTTTGCTTCGTTTTTAGAGATATGAGGAATTGGAGATAATTTAATATGTAGGGGTCGTCGCCCTCGGCGACCCGTGCTCCGAAGACTATCTCTATACAATCCAAATTCCAAAATCAAAAAATAATATAGAAAGGAAGAATAAATAATGAGTATTAGAGAACGTTTAAGTGGTAATGAAGCAGCAGCTATTGCAATGAAACAAATAAATCCAGATGTAGTAGCAGCGTTCCCAATAACACCATCAACAGAAATACCACAATATTTTTCAACTTTTGTAAATAATGGAGAAGTAAATACAGAGTTTGTTGCAGTAGAAAGTGAACATAGTGCTATGGCTGCAACAATAGGTGCAGAAGCTGCCGGTTCAAGAGCTATGACAGCAACATCTGCAAATGGATTATCATTAATGTGGGAAATGATATATATAGCATCTAGCTTAAGACTACCTATAGTAATGAGCTTAGTAAATAGAGCTGTATCAGGACCTTTAAATATCCATAATGACCATTCAGATGCAATGGGAGTTAGAGATGCTGGATGGGTAATGCTATTTTCAGAAAATAATCAAGAAGCTTATGATAACTTAGTAATGGCACATAGAATAGCTGAACATAAAGATGTTAAATTACCTTTAATGGTATGCCAAGATGGATTTATTACATCACATTCAATTGAAAATATTGAATTAATTGAAGATGACAAAGTAAAAGCATTTGTTGGTGAGTATAATCCAGAACAATATTTATTAAATAAAGAAAATCCAATAGCAGTTGGACCTTTAGATTTGCAGGGCTATTTATTTGAACATAAAACACAGCAAGCAGAAGCTATGAAAAATGCTAAAAAAGTAATTTTAGAAGTAGCAGAAGAATTTGAAAAAATGACAGGAAGAAAATACTCTTTCTTTGAAGAATATAAAATGGAAGATGCTGATATTGCAATAGTTTGTATGAACTCAACAGCAGGAACAACAAAGTTTGTTGTTGATAATTTAAGAGAAAAAGGTGTTAAAGCTGGTCTATTGAAATTAAGAGTATTTAGACCATTCCCAGCAGAAGAAATTGCAAAAGCTTTAGAAAATGTAAAAGCTGTTGCAGTTCTAGATAAATCTGATTCATTAAATGCTGCAGGAGGAGCTTTATTTGAAGATATTACATCAGCAATGTATGTAAATAAAAAACAAGTTCCGATGGTTAATTATGTATATGGAATAGGTGGAAGAGACACAAAATCAGATGATATAGAAAGTGTATATAATGATTTAGCGGAAATTGTTAAAACAGGAGAAATAGATAATCCATATAGATATTTGGGATTAAGAAAATAAGATGAAATTTGTATTTTAGAATGTAGGGGTCGGTCTTGACCGACCCAGGGCAGGTCAAGACCTGCCCCTACAATGAATGAATACAATTTATCTAATTATAGGAGGTAATATAAAAATGGCATATAATTTAAAACAAGTAGTTGCAGAAAAACCATCAAGATTTACAGCAGGACACAGAATGTGTGCTGGTTGTGGAGCTCCAGTTGTTGGAAGAATGGTTCTTCGTGCATTAAAACCAGAAGACCACGCAGTAATATCATGTGCAACAGGCTGTATGGAAGTTTCAACATTTATTTATCCATATACGGCATGGACAGATTCATTTTTACATACAGCATTTGAATGTAGTGCAGCAAATGCATCAGGAGTAGAAGCTGCATATAAAGCTTTAAAAAGAAAAGGAAAAATACCAGAAGACCAAGAAACAAAATTCATAGCATTTGGAGGAGATGGTGGAACTTATGATATAGGTTTACAATCTTTATCAGGTGCCATGGAAAGAGGACATGATATGGTTTATGTATGTTATGATAACGGTGCATACATGAATACAGGTATCCAAAGATCAAGTGCAACACCTAAATTTGCTGATACAACAACATCACCTGCAGGAAAAGTAGTTCCAGGAAAAATGCAAAGTAGAAAAGATTTAGCAAATATCATGGCAAATCATCATATACCATATGTGGCTCAAACAGCGGCAGTAAATAACTTTAAAGATTTATATGAAAAATCAGAAAAAGCTATATATACAAAAGGCGCAGCATTTTTAAATGTTTTAGCGCCATGTCCTAGAGGATGGGGATATAACACAGAAGATTTAATGCAAATAAATAAACTAGCAGTAGAAACATGCTATTGGCCGTTATTTGAAGTTATAGATGGTAAATACGTAGTAAATTACAAACCTAAAAACAAACTTCCAATAGAAGAATTCTTAAAACCACAAAAAAGATTTAAACATATGTTTAAACCAGGAAATGAATGGATGATAGAGGAATTCCAAAAAGAAGTAGATAGAAGATGGGAAGAGTTATTGAATTTAGAAGAAATTACAAATAGGGAATAATTATATAAATAAATTTAATTTCAAACGTTGTAGGGGCGACTATTGGTCGTCCACAAGACATAAGAATCATATAATTTGTATAAAACAAGCTAAAATATTAATTTTTGAAAAGGAATGCTCATTTGTCAAAAATTAATTATTTTAGCTTTTTAAATTTTACTGAAAAATCTAAAATTTTTCAGTAAATCGAAAGAATGCATACAGTATTTTAAATTGCTACTCGATTATTTAATAAAACTTTCTAACATCTAACTACCAAACTCCAAATTCTAAATTTATAAAATTTAATTCATATAATTCAGTTAAATTTCGCACTTCGCACCTCTCACTTCCCACTTCTAAATTCTTGAATATGAAAAAAATATATGATATTATTTATCTTAATTAAAATGAATAAATAATGGGAAATATAAAAAAATAAAACTATGAAAATTAAGAAAATTGCAAAATTAATTGAAGAAAAAGGAGGAAGACTTTATTTAGTTGGCGGTGCTGTAAGGGATATGCTACTAAATAAGTCTATTTCAGATGCTGATTATTGTGTAGTGGGATTAAATAAAGATGAATTTGTAGAACTTTTTCCTGATAGCTTTTCTAGAGGAAAATCTTTTGAGGTTTTTGCTCTAAATGGCAGCGAATTTGCATTAGCAAGAAAAGAAATAAAGATAGGTGAAGGACATAAAGCATTTAAAATTACAACAGGAAAAAAAATTACAATAGAAGAAGATTTAGAAAGACGAGATATTACTATTAATGCTATTGCACAAGATGTACTAACTGGAGAAATTATTGACCCATATAAACGGGATAGAAGATATAAAAAATGGAGTGATTAGAGCAACAAGTATAAAATTTAAGGAAGATCCTTTAAGAGTTTATAGAGTCGCTAGATTTGCAAGTGAATTGAATTTTACAGTAGAAAAAAATACAATAAAATTGATGAAAGATTTAAAAAAAGAGTTAAGTACTTTATCTGCAGAAAGAGTATTTTGTGAGTTTAGAAAAGCTTTAGCAACAGAAAGACCTTCTAAATTTTTTAATATTTTAAGACAAGCTGAAGTTATAGATATACATTTTAAAGAAATAAATGATTTAATAGGAAGCGAGCAGCCTATTAAATATCATCCAGAAGGAGATAGCTATAATCATACAATGTTAGCAGTTGATAATTCTGCTAAACTTACTGAAGATTTATTAATAAGATATAGTGCATTAGTTCACGATTTAGGAAAAGGTACAACACCAAAAGAAATGTATCCTCATCATTACGGACATGAGGAAAGAGGAGTAGAATTAGTTAGAAATTTAAGTAATAGAATAAAAGTTCCGACCGCATGGAAAAAAGCTGGAATTACAGCATGTAAAGAACATATGCGTGGTGGGATTTTTGGAAAGATGACGCCTGAAAAACAGGTATCATTTTTGGAAAGAGTAAGTAAGTCTCTCCTAGGGATTGAAGGATTACAGATTGTTGTATATTGTGATAGAAACAGAATAGGAACAATAGATAGTGAAGAAGAAAAGCAATGTACATTTGTAAATATCGGTAAAAAGTTATTAACTGAAATAGATGGAAAGTACATTAAAGAAAATTACAACATAAAAGAAGGAATAGAATTAGGGAAAAAAATACATGAGGAAAGGGTAAAAAGAATAAGAGAATATAATTTGAGAGAAATGTAAATTATGATTTGTAGGAATTAATTGAAAACGTTGTAGGGGCAGGTCTTGACCTGCCCAGGGTCGGTCAAGACCGACCCCTACATACATCCAACCACCAAATTCCAAACACATTAAAACAAACCTATTGCATTAAAAAATACAATAATATATAATAATTAATATAGATTAAGAGTCGGAGGATAACTAATGAAAAAAATTAATGGTGAGAAAGGTGCAATTTCAATTTTAGTTATATTAACAATGCTATTTTTTGTATCTTTTTTAGTTGTAACATACATTTTTGTTTCAAATAAAGCAGATATTCAAATGGAAGCAACAAGGCAAGTAAAAGATATGTATGAACAAGATGCAAATGAAATTTATAATAGTTATTTTGCAAATAATGAAACTGAAACTAATGTAATAATACCTATATATACAGTTGAACAATTATTAAAAATAGGTTCTAATGAATATATTCAAATTAAGGAAGTAGGAGGAAAATATTACTATTTTTCACCATCAGCTACATATATTTTAATGAATAATTTAAACTTTGAATCAGATGAATGGAATGTAGAAAAGTTAGAGAATATAAATTTTGATTGGAATGATAAAACAATTACAATTAACAATGAAGAATTCCCAATAGATTATACTTATATTTTAGAAAACCAAAGAAACAGAGGATTTATTGAATCTAACGATACATTAAAAACTGAAACATTACATAAAATATATATAGCAGAAAGAGAAACGGGATTATCTCCAAATTGTTTTAGAGTATTTAAAGAAACTAAAAATGGAGAAACTAACGAATATGTAGCTTATTTATATGGAGAAGTTTATATTGAATCATATGTAAAAGACGAAAACGGTGAAGGTGATGGAGAAGCAAGTTATATTGCAAGAGTAGAAAAAATTAATTTATTAAATACTTTAGTAGATGGAATGCTTGTAGGGGATATAAATGAAGATTATAATATAGATGAAAAAGATTGTAATGATATAGAAAAAATTGTTAATTATGTTTATGATTTTTCTAAATATTATGGAGAAAGAGATGAGTGGTGGATATGGTGTTATCATTGTATTTTAGGAGATGTTAATCAAGATGGAAGTGCGGATATGGGCGACTTATCTTATTTACAAGAATATATATATATAGATGATATTAGTATTGCAGAGTATATTGTAAAATATGATATAGAAAACGGATATGGAAATTGGATGGAGTTAGAATTAAAGACATTTAACTATTAAAGAGCTATTATTTTACATTTTCATTGACTTTTTTATAAAAAAATTATAAAATAACTGTATTGGAAAAATAAACTAGTACAGTTATTTTTTTATTGAATAGGAGGAAAAAATCTTATGGGAGAAGTAATAGTTATAACATCAGGAAAAGGTGGAGTTGGAAAAACTACTACAACTGCAAATTTAGGTTCAAGTCTTGCGGAAGCAGGAAAAAAGGTAGTGTTAGTTGATACTGATATTGGACTTAGAAACCTTGATGTTGTTATGGGATTAGAAAATAGGATTGTTTACGATATAGTTGATGTAATTGAAGAAAAATGTAAATTAAGACAAGCATTAATTAAAGATAAAAGATTTGATGAACTTTTTCTACTTCCAGCAGCCCAAACAAGAGATAAATCAGCTATAAATGAAGAACAAATGAAAGAATTAACAAACAAGTTAAAAGAAGAATTTGATTATATATTAATAGATTGCCCAGCAGGAATTGAACAAGGATTTAAAAATGCAATAGCTGGTGCAGATAGAGCAATTGTTGTAACAACAGCAGAAATATCTGCAATTAGAGATGCCGATAGAATAATAGGTTTATTAGAAAGTTCAGAAATAAAAAATCCTGAATTAATAGTTAACAGATTAAGACCTGCAATGGTAAAAAAAGGCGAAATGATGGATGTTGAAGATATTGTAGATTTATTATCAATTGATTTGGTAGGTGTTGTGCCTGATGATGAATACATAATAACACAAACAAATAAAGGAGAGCCTGTAATAAAAAATAAAAAAGCTCCTTCAGGAAAGGCTTATGTTGAAACAGCAAAAAGAATTTTAGGAGAAAATATAGAAGTAACAATTCCAGGAAGAGATTTAAGTTTCTGGGCTAAATTAAAAAACTTTTTTAAAATAAAAAAATAATTTGGAGGAATATATATGTTCGAGGCTATTGCTAATTTTTTTAAGAAACTAAAGAAATCTGAAAAACAAGAAAGTACAAACAGTAAAAACACTGCAAAAGAAAGATTGCATTTAGTTTTGATGCAAGATAGAGCAAATGTTTCGGCAGATTTCTTAGAATTAATGAAACAGGAAATAATTGAAGTCATAAAAAAATATATAGAAGTTGAAGAAGAAGCAATAGACGTAAGATTAACCAATAAAGTTCAAGATGATGGAACAACAGGTTCGCCTTTTCTATATGCAAATATTCCAATTTTAAATATAAGAAATGATATGAAGAAAGACAATATGGATGTAAAATCTGATATAAATAAAGAAGAAAAGAAAGTAAGTAATAAGCAAGAAAAGGCTCAAACTGAAGTTGAAGAAAAAAAAGAAAATATTAAAGAAGAACAGAAAATAGAAACAGAAAAAAAAGAGGAAAAGAATAAAAAAGAAAAAATAGAAAACAATAATATAGCAGAGAATAAAGAAAAAGATGGAAAAGAAGAAAAAGTAAAAGAAGTGCAAGAAACAGAAAACAAAAAAGATGAAGCTGAAGATAAAGATAAAAAAGAATAGTGAATGCGGAGAATTTAATCTCCGCATTTGTTAGAATAAAAGAAAAATATTAATGTAATAAAGGAATGTCATGAATAAAAAAATATTTAATAAAACACAATTGGAAATAGTGATATGTACAGTATTACTTACTGTAATAGGGTTTATAGGATTATTTAGTACCAGTAAAAATTCTGGATATGAAGAATTTACCAAACAATTAATATGGTTTGTAATAAGTGTAATAATAATGATTATATTTATAAAAATAGATTATAATACTTTAGCAAAAATTTCTCCATATTTGTATGGAGGTGCAATATTAATGCTTATAGGCGTACTATTTACAAGTGCTGTAAACGGTGCTAAGAGTTGGTTTTCATTAGGATTTTTTTCTTTTCAACCTGGAGAATTTTCTAAGGTATTTGTAATTTTATTTTTGAGTTATAGTATTACAAAAATATGTAAACATAGAGATGATATAAATAAACCTTTAAAATTATTAAAAATATTAGCAATAGGATTATTTCCAGTTTTTCTTATTGCTTTAGAACCTGACTTAGGAACTTCTATTGCGTATATAGTGGCACTTGTTTTAATGTTGTTTGTATCAGGAATAAATAAAAAATATATAATATCAGCAATTTTAATGATTATAATCCTAATACCAATTTTATATTTTTTTATATTACCAGAACATGCTGTAAACAGAATAAATGTATATTTGAATCCTAATTTAGACCCAAGAGGAATAGGATATAATATTATACAATCAAAAATTGCAGTTGGAGCAGGAAAATTATTTGGAATGGGATTTGGAAATGGAACTCAAACTCAGTTAGGATATTTATATCCTAAAACAACAGATTTTATATTTTCGGCGATAGGAGAGGAATTTGGCTTTTTTGTTTGTGGTATAATAGTTTCTTTATATGTAATGCTACTTACAAAAGCAATAGGAGTTGCTAAAAATTCTCAAGATGATTTAGGGAGTTTTATTGCTATTGGTATAGTGCGGAATATTATTATTTCATGTAATTGAAAATATAGGAATGACAATAGGCTTATTACCTATAACTGGTATACCATTACCATTTATAAGTTATGGCGGAAGTTCGTTAATGACAAATTATATATTAATAGGATTGTTATTAAATATTAGTGGGAGAAGCAATAAAAATATCTTTATGTAGTAAAAAAATTATGTATGATTGTAGGGGCGGCTATCAGCCGTCCGTATAATTTGATTCGCAAAAATTTGAAAATAATTTATAAACAAAATTTGGAGGAAAAATGATACAAAAATTAAAAATAGGAAATGTAGAGCTAGAAAATAATATATTATTAGCACCAATGGCAGGAGTAACAGATAAATCATTTAGAATAATAAGTAGAAAATATAGTAATCCAGGATTAGTTTACACAGAAATGGCAAGTAGTAAAGCTATATTTTATAGAGATATAAAAACTCAAAAATTACTTGATATAGAAGGAGAGAAGAGACCAATTGCAATACAATTATTTGGAAGTGACCCAGATATTATGGCTAAGAGCAGCAAGGAAATTGAAAAAATGGCAGATATAATAGATATAAATATGGGATGTCCAGCTCCAAAGATTGTAAAAAATGGGGATGGAAGTAAATTACTATTGAATACAGAATTAATAAGAGAAATCATAAAATCAGTAGTATCGTCAGTAAATAAACCAGTTACAGTGAAAATAAGGAAAGGCTGGGACAAAAATAATATTGTTGCTACAGAAGTAGCTCAAATAGCTGAAAAAGCAGGAGCATCTGCTTTAACAATACATGGAAGAACAAGAGAAGAATATTATAGCGGAAGAGTAGATTTAGATATTATAAAAGAGGTGAAAGAAAAAGTTAAAATACCAGTAATAGGTAATGGAGATGTAAGAACAATTCAAGATGCTAAGAAAATGTTTGAATATACAGGTGTGGATGGAATAATGATAGGAAGAGGAGCTTTAGGGAATCCATGGCTTATAGGAGAAATAATAAGCGGTAAAGAAGCAAATATTTCGAATGGAGAAAAATTAAATTGTATAAAAGAACATTTGAATTTAGAAATTACAGAAAAAGGGGAATATGTAGGTATTCGAGAATTTAGGAAACATTTATGTTGGTATCTAAAAAACATGAAGGAATCAAGCAAAATAAGAGCTAAAGTAAATACAATAGAAAATGTAAATGAATTAATAGAAAATTTGGAAGAATATTTTAAAAGTTTATAATTATATAAAGTAAAAATTAAATTTGTAGGGGCGACCATTGGTCGTCCGTTAATTTTTTAAAAAACAATTATAAAACATATAAAACTGGGAACAATATAATTAATGAATTCTTTAATATATATTTTAAACAAAAGAATATGAGTTTACATATTATATAAAGAGATAGATTAATGATTTGATATAAAGATTAAAATATATATTAAAATTCTAAACATACAAACAGGAGTGAAGAATATGGTAATAAAAAGAGGAGATATGTTTTATGCAGATTTAAGCCCAGTTATAGGTTCAGAACAAGGAGGGATAAGACCTGTATTAGTTATACAGAACGATACAGGAAATAAATATAGTCCGACAGTAATTGTTTCAGCAATAACATCACAATTAGGAAAAAATAAATTACCAACACATATAGAATTAGATTCAGAAGAATTTGGATTAAAGTCAAATTCAATAGTTTTAGCAGAACAAATAAGAACAATAGATAAAAGTAGACTGAAAGAAAAAATTGGGCATATAGATGATAGGATAGTAATGAATCAAATAAATAGTGCATTAGGTGTAAGTTTCCGGATTGGATAATTAATGTGCCAATGGGAATGTTAGATTGTTTGAAAATTAATTAAATAATTGTAGGGGTCGCCGCCCTCGGCGACCCGTGCTACAGAGAAGGTGCAAAAAAGAAAATATCGTATTTAATTTACAATATTTTCTTTTTTAGTTTTTTTATTTTTTATCATCTTTCATGATTTCTTTAATTGCGCCTAAACTGCTTAAAGTTTGTGTAGCTTCAAATGGAATGAAAACTTTATTTGCTTCTCCATGAGCAATTTCAGTAAGAGCTTCTAATGATTTTAATTGAATTAATTTTTCATCTGGGTCAGCTTTCTTTATTGTTTCATAAATCATTTGAATTTCTTTTGCTTTAGCTATTGCTACCTCTTTTATAGCTTCAGCTTCACCGGCTGCACGTCTTATTCTAGATTCTTTATCAGCTTCAGCTTGTAATATAGCGGCTTCTTTTTGACCTTCAGCTATTGTAATGGCTGCTTGTTTTTCTCCTTCTGCTTGAAGAATAGCAGCTCTTTTATTTCTTTCTGCATTCATTTGTTTTTCCATTGCATCACGAATATCTACAGGTGGATTAATATCTTTAATTTCTACACGATTAACTTTACATCCCCATTTATCTGTTGCTTCATCTAATAAAATTCTTAATTGATTATTTATTACATCTCTTGAACTAAATGTTGAGTCTAAACTCATTTTACCAACTATATCACGAATAGTTGTAATTGCTAAGTATTCAATACCTTTTCTTAAAGATTGAATTTCGTAAACTGCTTTTGCAGGGTCAGTTATTTGATAAAATACAACTGTGTCAATTGTAATTGTAACATTATCTTCTGTTATAACACCTTGTGGTGGAATATCCATTGTTTGCTCTTTTAAGCTTACTACGCTTCTTACATGGTCAAAAAATGGAATAATTATTGTAAGACCGGCATCTGCAATTTTGTGAAATTTACCAAGTCTTTCAATAATATAAACTTCAGCTTGTTTAACAATTTTGATTGATGAAAATGCTATTATTAAAATAATAGCAAGTAAAACGATTAAAAATATCATTTTTTACCTCCTAAAAAATATATAATTTAAATTAATTCTTGAACTACGGCTTTTACGCCATCTATATTCAAGACTTTAACTTCTGTACCAACAGGAATAATTTTTTCATTTTCACTTTTAGCAGACCAAATTTCGCCATTTACTTTTATTTGTCCAGTCGCATCAGCAGAATTAATTTCAATAGTAACAATTCCTTTTTTTTCAATAATTGAATAAGCATTTGTTTTTACAGTTTTAGAATCAATATATTTATTTACTAAAGGTTTTGTTAATGGTATAAGTGCTGCTGATGAAATTACAAAAACTATAAATTGTATTGCAAGGTCATCTGTAATAAAGCTTGTGAGCATTGCTAAGAGTGCACCTATTCCAAGCCAAAATATTAAAAAACCGGAAGTGAAAATTTCAAATATAAAAAATATTCCAGTAGCAATTAGCCAAATATACCACATAATATTCACCTTCCTATCTAATTTACTTCAATATTATACTATAAAAAAAGAAAAAAATAAATAATAACATGAAAAAATCATAACAATTTTGTTATGATTTAGAAATATAAAAAAATTATGGTGAAAAAAATTGTTTCAAGAAAGGAACATTCCAAAAGATAAATACAATCATTGAAACAAAAATTATTGTTAGTAATATAGCTACTAAATCTCTATTACGTTCAAGTTTATCTTTTTTTGTTTCATCATATATTGCTTGTCCTATAGCAGATATATATTTTTTTATACTAATTTTATTGTTTGAATCAGAAGTTTTTATTTTTGAAAAAATAGACTTTTTATTTTCAGGATTCTTTTTAGCTGAAGAACTTGAAGAATTATAATAGTCTTTATTATAAAGTTTAAGTTTTAAATCGTAATCAGTTTTTGCATTTTTATCAGAAAGGACATTATAAGCTTCAGTTATATCTTTAATTTTATTTTCAAAAAAATAAGAATCTTTATTTAGTTGTGAATCAGGATGATATTTTTTTACTAATGTTCTATAAGCTTTTTCAATAACTTCAGGGGAAGCATTTTGACTTACTTCTAATATTTCATAATAATTTTTCATATCTTATCACATATCCTTTCTTATTAATTTAAGAAAAAGAACAACTCTTTTAAATAGTTTCTAACTGGTGGGATTTGCCAACATATATAAGCAGTCGCGGAAATTATAATAGCTGTTAAAACTAATGAAATAAATCCTTTACAATAGTCCTTAAATGTTTTTTTATATCTTATTTTATAGCCTAAGTTCTTAAGTGTATTAATATATGCATCATTATATGCTTGATTTATTGCATCATTATATGCCTGATTTGTATAGTTTGTATTATTCTCTTCATAATTGTTATAATTATTTTCAGAATAAATTTTTGAATTATTTTTTATATTTAAATTATCTTGTTGGAGATAGTTAATTTTATTTTCAAGTTCAATACAATAATTTTTTAAATTTTGATAATCTTCATAATTGACAGTAGGATTTTGAGAATCTTTAAATTCTTTTAATTCTGTATCATATGATGCTCGTTTTTCTGAGTTAGATAATATTTCATAAGCTTCTGAAATTTCTTTGAATTTAGCTTCAGCAAATTCTTTATTTTCAGGGTTTACATCAGGATGATATTTTTTTGCTAAAAATTTATATACTTTATTAATAGTTTCCTCTGAAGCAGTTTCATTTACTTCTAGAATTTCATAATAATTTTTCATAAAAATAATTCCTTTTTTTAATATTAAAATAATAATAACATATAATGAAAAAAATGTAAAATTAAAAAAGAAAATATGTCAAAAAAGAATTTTAAATTTGTAGGAGAAGTGCGAGGTGAGAAGTGTGAGGTGTGATTTTATAGCTGCTTTTTATAAATTTTACATGGTATGCGCACTTCCCACTTCACACTGCCCACCTCTAAATTATAAATTTATTCAAAGTACTTGCTACTTTTTTTAATTTAGTGTAATATAATACAGTATCGAATGAAAGTAAAAAAAGTAAACGAAACTAAAGAAAGGAGAAAAAGCAATTATTATAGCGCCAGAACAATACAAAAATTATTGTTGACGAGGATTAGAACTTATCGAAATTTCGGCGGATGGTTCTATGGCAATAAAGTATGCCATTAGTATTACACAAAAACTAATAGCAATATTAGAACAAAAGTAATATATACTTTGGATTTACTAATTTATGCTTTCAATTCCAGTAAATAATTTAGGAGGTATTTAAACTATGTGTGGAATTGTAGGTTACATAGGAAACAAAAAAGCAAGTCCAATATTAATAAATGGACTTTTAAGATTAGAATATAGAGGATATGATTCAGCAGGAATTGCCACTATAGAAGAAGAAAAAATCTCAGTAATGAAAAATAAGGGAAGAGTAAATAATTTAAATGATATAGAAGGCATTGACGATTTGAAAGGAACTATAGGAATTGCTCATACAAGATGGGCAACACATGGAAAACCATCAAAAGAAAATTCTCATCCTCATATGGATAATAGTAATTCTTTTGCAGTAGTTCATAATGGTATTATAGAAAACTACCAAGAACTAAGAAAAAAATTAACAGACAAAGGATATGAATTCTTATCAGAAACAGATACAGAGGTTATACCAAATTTAATACATTATTATTATCAAAAAGAAAATGATGTTCTAAAAGCAATATCAAGAGCATGTAAAAAATTAAAAGGAAGTTATGCGATAGAAGTTTTATCAAAGTACGAACCAGATAAAATGATTATTGCAAGAAAAGATAGTCCATTAGTAGTAGGAAAAGGAAATGGAGAAAATTATATAGCTTCAGACATTCCAGCTATTTTATCATATACAAAAGATTTTTATTTTTTAGATGATAATGAAATTGTAGAATTAAAAAGAGATAATATAACGTTTTATAATCAAGATTTAGAACAAATAAGAAAAAGAGTAAAAGTTATTGATTGGGGTGCAGCAGCTGCAGAAAAAGATGGTTATGATGATTTCATGCTAAAAGAAATTCATGAACAACCAAATGCTATTAGAGAAACAATAGGCGCAAAATTAGATAATGACAAAATAGAATTAGAAGACTTGAATTTTTCAAAAGAGTATTTAGAAAGTTTAAATAAAATATATATAGTAGCATGTGGTACAGCTATGCATGCAGGTTTAGTTGCAAAAACAATAATTGAAAAGTTGTGCAAAATACCTACAGAAGTAGATATTGCATCTGAATTTAGATATAGAGAACCATTAATAGACGAAAAAACATTGGCAATATATATTAGTCAATCTGGAGAAACTGCAGACACAATTGCAGCGTTAAAACTTGCAAAATCAAAAGGTGCTAAAACTATAGCAATTTCAAATGTAATAGGTAGTTCAATAACAAGAGAAGCAGATTATTCAGTTTATACTCATGCAGGACCGGAAATTGCGGTAGCTTCTACAAAAGCATATACATCTCAAGTTGTATTATTAAGTTTATTAGCAATATATTTTGCAGAAATATTAGAATCATCAGAAGATAAGTTAATTAATAAATTAAAAAAATCAATGTTAGAATTGCCATCACAAGTTGAAGAAATTTTGAAAGACATATCTTCAATAAAACGATTTGCAAAAAAAATATATAAAGAAACAGATATGTTTTTCTTAGGAAGAGGAACTGATTATGCTGTAGCTTTAGAAGGTTCATTAAAATTAAAAGAAATTTCATATATTCATTCTGAAAGCTATGCAGCAGGTGAATTAAAACATGGACCTATAGCTTTAATAGAAAATGGAATAACAGTAGTTTCAATTATAACAAATAAAGATTTAATGGATAAGTCACTTAGCAACATACAAGAAGTAATAACACGTGGAGCAAAAATAATGATGGTTACAAATCAAGAAATGGATAATAAAAATTTTGATTGTATAATAAAAATACCAAAAACGAATCCATTAATATCACCAATACTATCTGTAGTTCCGCTTCAGGTATTAGCATATTATATATCTAAGGAAAAAGGGCTAGATGTTGACAAACCAAGAAATCTAGCAAAATCAGTTACAGTTGAATAATTTAAAATATTAGCAAAAAATGCACTTAAGGTATAAACCTTAAGTGCATTTTTAGTATGTAGGGGCGATTTTAATCGCCCGCGTGACCGAATTTTACGTTTTATATATAAAAAACGGGTGTGGCATACCACACCCTAAAAAATAATGATTAATAAGAAATTTCTACATAGTAATCATTGCGACAGCATCTGCGAATGAAAGTTATTTTTTGAATAACCTTTGCATTCGGGTGCTTTTTTTTGAAATTTCGAATCCAAATAAAACGCTCAAGCCGTGACTTAAAAGTATTTTTCATAATAAGCATATTTCATGGATGCCTCCGTTATATAAATTTTGTAAGAAAAGTATAACATAATATACCAAATAAATCAAATGATTGTTATAACAATAAAATTTAATTAAGGTATTGCAAAATAAATTTAATATGATAAAATAAAAAACAGAAAATTTGTTTGCAAGGAGAAATGAGAATGTATGCATATATAAAAGGAATTTTAGAACAAAAAACAAATAACTTTGTTGTAATAGACGTAGGTGGAATAGGATATAGGATATTTATGCCATCAAAATCAATTGAAAATTTAGCAGATTTAGGAGAAAAAGTTAAAGTATATACACATTATCATGTAAGAGAAGATAGCATCAGTTTATATGGTTTTAATTCAAATGAGGAATTAAGAATGTTTGAATTATTAATATCTGTTAGTGGAATAGGAGCAAAATCCGCAATTGCAATGCTTTCTGAAATAAGTCCATCAAGTTTTGCATTAGCAGTTATTTCTGATGATATTTCAAAATTAGTTAAAGTACCAGGAATAGGAAAGAAAACAGCAGCAAGAATAGTATTGGAGTTAAAGGATAAATTAAAAACAGAAGAAGCAATAGAACAAACAGAAGAATTGATTTGTGCAATTGATGATAGCAGTAAAGAATGTGAAGCGCTTGCAGCACTTCAAGTTTTAGGATATACAAGAAAAGAAATAGAAAAGATTTTACAAAAAATAGATGTTAAGAATCTAGAATTAGAAGAAATAATAAAACAAGCATTAAAATATTTATCAAGAAATTAGAAAACAGAATATAATGCAAACATTGTAGGGAAGGCAAAATTTGTTCTCTACAATTTATAAATAAAGGAGAAAAATATGGATTTAAATACACCACTTGCGCACCGTGTACGTCCAAAAACACTAGATGAATTTGTTGGACAAGAAGAAATTTTAGGCAAGGATAAAATTTTATATAGAACAATAAAAGCAGATAGATTATCTAGCATAATTTTATGGGGACCTCCAGGATGTGGAAAAACATCTTTAGCAAGAGTAATTAGTGAAACAACAAAATATAAATTTATTAAATTAAATGCAGTAACATCAGGAGTAAGTGATATAAAAAATGCAATTGCTGAAGCAAATAATTTATTTTTAAATCCAACAGGAAAATGTATATTATTTATTGATGAGATTCACAGATTCAATAAATTACAACAAGATGCTTTGCTTCCATTTGTAGAAGATGGAACAGTTATTTTAATAGGGGCGACAACAGAAAATCCATATTTTGAAGTAAATAAAGCTTTAATTTCAAGGTCTATGGTATTTAAGCTTAATCCTTTAAAAAAAGAAGATATTTTTAAAATAGTAAAAAATGCAATAGAGAATAAAGAAGGGTTAGGAAATTATAATATAAAAATAGATGATTCTACATTAGAAAAATTATCAGAAGTATCTAATGGGGATGTAAGAACCGCTTTAAATGGTATAGAAGTTGCAGTTCTTACCACAATACCAAATCAAAATGGTGTAATAGAAATCACAGATGAAATAATTGCTGATAGTGTACGTAAAAGAAAAGCATTATTTGATAAATCTGGAGATAGTCATTACGATAATATAAGTGCATTTATAAAATCTATGAGAGGTAGTGACCCAGATGCTACAGTGTTTTATTTAGCCAGAGCAATAAATGGAGGAGAAGACCCGGTGTTTATAGCAAGAAGAATAGTACTTGCTGCAGCTGAAGATGTAGGATTAGCAAATCCAAATGCATTAGTAGTAGCGAATGCTGCGATGCAAGCAGTAAATGTCATTGGTATGCCGGAATCAAGAATAATTTTATCTGAAGCGGCTGTTTATGTAGCAAATTCTAAAAAATCAAATGCAACATATTTGGCTATAAATAAAGCATTAGAAGATGTACAAACAAAAGATACGGGAGAAATTCCGATGCATATTAGAAATGCCCCAGTAGATGGAATGAGTGAATTTGGATATGGTGTAGGTTATAAATACCCACACGACTATCCAAATCATCAAGTAGAGCAACAATACTTACCAGATAAAATGTTAGGTACTAAATACTATGTAAAAGATGAAACTATTGAAGATTAAATTTATCTTAGCAAGCTAAACCACTTCCCAAAAGTATGAGTAAACATATTCACAAGTGTAAGTTTTTTTACTTCTTGTTTAGCAATTAAATTTGTTGTAGCAATTACATCATCATTTAATAAATAATGAATTTCACCAAGTTTCTGTCCTTCTGATATAGGGGCAGAAATTTTTTCATCTAAAACGACTTGAGTAGTTACATTATCTTTTTCACCTTTTTTGATTAAAGCTCCAGAGTCAGTTTCATAAATGACATCTACAGAGGAAACAGTTCCTTTATTAATTTCAATAGTCTTTACAATATCACCAGCTTTTGCACATTGCACAAATTCGTAATTACTAAAACCATAATCTAAAAGTTTTTGAGCTTCTGAAAAACGTACTGCAGAAGTTTCACCTTTCATAATAACAGCAATTAAAGATAATCCATCACGAGTTGCAGATGCAGAAAGATTAAACAATGCTAAAGAAGTAGAACCAGTTTTCAAACCTGTTGCGCCATTATAATTTCTTATTATTTTATTTGTGTTTACAAGTTCTGATTCACCATTTCTTAAACTATCCATCCAAATAGTTGTGTATTCTGTTATTTTAGGATGTTTGCTAAGAAGCTCTCTAGACATTATAGCGATATCGTTACTAGAAGTTAAATGACCATCTTCATCTATACCATGACAATTTTTAAAACAAGTATCATTCATTCCAAGTTCTTTTGCTTTTAAATTCATTTGTTCAACAAATAGTTCCTCTGAACCGGCGAGAAATTCAGCCATTGCTACACAGCAATCATTAGCACTAACTACACAAATAGCTTTGAGCATTTCATGAACAGTTAACGTTTCGCTAGTATCTAACCATATTTGAGAACCGCCCATAGAAGAGGCTTTTTCAGAACAAGGTACATTATCTTCTAAAGAAATTGTGCCATTATCTAATGCTTCCATAATTAAAAGGATTGTCATGACTTTTGTTACACTCGCAGGTCTTAATTGTTCATGACTATTATGTTCATATAAAATTTGTCCTGTAGATTGTTCAATTAAAGTTGCAGAACCAGAAGTAATATTTAAAAAGTTCCCTTCACATGTTGTATTACTTGATGTAGTTGAGATAGCATTTTCTCGATTTGACCATACATACATAGTATCGTTTATTGCAAAACTAAAACTTGATGATAATAAAATAATACAAAGTCCGATTGATATAAAAAATTTCCTAAACATATAATCTCTCCTTAAAAAAATAGAGAATAATTACTTTGTAGGGGCGGCTATTAGCCGTCCGCACATGAAAAATTGTTACTCCCTTTTTAATAAATATGCCTTAGGAAAAAATATATGCTTAAGAAATTTTAATAATACTAATATTAACATTATCAGGAGTGTTAGAAGCCTGAATTTTAATATCATATCCAGTATTATTTGAGAATTTAAAATCTACGCTACCATATGCAACAGCAGCATCTTTACCTTCTTCAACGTAATCAACATCACCACTATGAGGATGTCTTTCTAAAATTTCAATATTAGGTATATTTAAAACCGCATTATATAAAGTACTGCTAACTTGACATTTGCCACCACCATATTCCTGAAAAATATCACCATCCCTATCAAAAGTATCAGCTTTTTGATAACCATCTTCAGGTTTTGCGGGTCCTAAAGTATCACAAAAAGAAAATGTTTCTCCATTTCTTACTATGGTACCATTTAATTGAGAACATGCTAGTGTTAAATTATTTTGTCTATTTTCATCCTTAATATAGATTATAGTTGAGAAAGTAGATATTTCTTCTTCAACTGGTTGTTTTTCTTTAGAAGAAATTCTAGTTGCAGAAGTATTGTTATTATTAGTATTATTAGAATTATCTGAATCGTTTGAGCAGCCTGTACAAAATATGCAAATTAAAGAAAGTATAATTAAAAATTTCATAAAACCTCCTAAAAAATGTTGTGTTATGAATTGTAATTTGTGTAAATGAATTCAATTCAAACGTTGTAGGGGAGGGACTTGTGTCCGCCCGCCTTCGGAGAACGGGCGATTAAAATCGCCCCTACAAACATCCAACAACAAATTACAATTTACATTTCGTGCAATATCATGTTATTTATTAGTATATCCAAAAAAATGCATAAATATTGACAAATCGTAAAAATATAGTATAATTATTATATGATTTTAAATAAGAGGTAAGAAAATGTTAGCTAAAAATTGGAAAAGAATAGGTGTATTAATTGTAATAATAGCATGCTTAATAAATATAACAGTAAAACTATTTAAATTAGAGCCTTTTAAAGAAGCTATAGAAGATGTAAAAGTATACTTATCATCTTCACAAGAAAATGAAAAATAAAATAGTTGATTTTTTAAAAACAATGTGATAGAATATTTAAGAAATTTTTTAGAAAAGTGAGAAAGAGGTGAATACTTAAAATGAAAGAATCAATACAACCACAATATAATACAGCAACAGTTACATGTGCTTGTGGAAATACTTTTGAAGTAGGTTCTACAAAAACAGAATTAAAAGTTGATGTTTGTTCTAAATGTCATCCATATTGGACAGGAAACCTAAGAAAAGATACAACAGGTGGAAGAGCAGACAAATTCAGAAAGAAATATGGAATTCAATAAAACAAAAAAACACTCTAATAAGAGTGCTTTTTTTATGGAAAAATTGTATTTTAATGTAGGGGTCGACGTCCTCGGCGACCCTCACTTCGAAACACGGGTTGCCGAGGGCGGCAACCCCTACAGTATTTATAAAACGTTTTAGAAAACAATATTATATCTAAATCCCTTGAAAAAAATGTCAAAATATAATAGAATAACAAAGGTTGGAGGGACATGAATTGGAAGAACAAAAAATAATCGAACAAAAAGAATATATGAATAAAGTAAAACAAATCAATCAAAACAAACAGTTAAAATATTATATTTTAACTATGGGCTGCAAATTAAATGAAAATGATTCAGAAAAAATGATGGGTATGCTTGAAAAAATGAATTATGTTCAAACTGAAAACATGAAAGAAGCGGACCTATATATAATAAATACTTGTTGTGTTAGAGAAAATGCTGAGGAAAAAGTTTTTGGAAAGCTTGGAGAACTAAAGGCAATAAAAGATAAAAGAAATATAATTATTACTATTGGTGGATGTATGATGCAAGAAGAACATATCCAAGAAAAAATAAAAAAAAGCTATCCTTTTGTAGATGTAATGTTTGGAACTCATACTTTATATAAATTACCAGAAGACCTTTACATAGCTATAAATAAAAATAAAAAAATAAAAGATATTCTAGATGTTGATGGAGAAGTTTATGAGGGAATTCCAATAAAAAGAACTAGTTCAAATTCTGCTTCTGTAACTATAATGTATGGATGTAATAATTTTTGTACATATTGTATAGTTCCATATGTAAGAGGTAGAGAAAGAAGTAGGACTCCACAAAATATATTACAAGAAATAGAAGAATTAGCAAAAAAAGGTTATAAGGAAGTTACTTTATTAGGACAAAATGTTAATTCATACAATGGAGGAGAGGGATATAAATTTGCTAATTTATTAAGAGATGTTGAAAAAATAGATGGGATAGAAACGATAAAATTTGTTTCACCACATCCTAAGGACTTTACAGATGATGTAATAGAAGCGATTAAAGACAGCAAAAAGATTTCAAAATTATTACATGTACCTTTGCAATCAGGTAGTACAAATATTCTAAAGGTTATGAACAGGAAATATACAAAAGAACAATATTTAAGCTTAGTTCAAAAAATAAAAAAAGAAATACCTGACATAGCTTTTTCAACAGATATAATAGTAGGATTTCCTGGAGAAACTGAAGAAGATTTTGAAGATACTTTGGACGTAGTAGAAAAAGTTAATTTTGAACAAATATTTATGTTTATATATTCAAGAAGAGTAGGAACACCTGCAGATAGAATGGAAAATCAAATACCAGAGGAAATTAAACATAAAAGATTTAATCGATTAAAAGAATTATATGAAAATAAAATAGATGAAAATAATAAAAAATATATAGGGACAGTTCAGAAAGTATTAGTAGAAGGCACTAGTAGAAATAATGAAGATATGTTAACTGGGAGAACTGATACTAATAAAGTAATTATTTTCAAGGGTTCAAAAGAATTAATAGGTAAAATGATTAATATAAAAATAATATCAGAGCATAAATGGTATTTAAAAGGAGAAATGCTAAATGAGTCATAAAGATTTTATTAATAAATTAGCATATGAACATATTATTCAACAATACTTATTTGTAAAATTATTAGAGAAAGATTTTTCTGATGAATATATAAAAACAATGTATAGAATAAAACCTTCTTCGATAAGAGGTCAGTATAATTCAATCCCAGTATCAATAAGAGAAATGATTGAGCAGGATTTAAAATTACAAATCGAGCAAGGCAAATTAAATTTAAGAGAAAAAGCTAAAGAATGGCATAAAGAAAGCTTTCAAGAAACTATAAAAGAACAATTAAATGTAGAAACAGAAGAATTAGAAGGAGTAGATAAATAAATGGCAGGATATTCACCTATGATGCAGCATTATTTGGATGTAAAGGAAGAGTATAAAGATTGTATAATATTTTACAGATTAGGAGATTTCTATGAAATGTTTTTTGATGATGCAATAACAGCATCACGTGAATTAGAAATTACTTTAACTGGTAGAGATTGTGGACAAGAAGAACGTGCTCCAATGTGTGGAGTTCCTTTTCATGCTGCAGAAAGTTATATTGCAAAGTTGATTGAAAAAGGATATAAAGTAGCTATATGTGAACAGCTAGAAGACCCTAAAGAAGCAAAGGGTATAGTGAAAAGAGATGTAATTAGAGTTGTAACACCTGGAACTGTAATTGAAGCCAATTTACTAGAAGAAAAAAAGAATAATTATATTATGTCTGTATATAAAAAGGGAATATATTTTTCTTTAGCTATTTGTGATATAACAACAGGTGAGTTTTTATCAACAAAAATAGAAGGAAATAATAATTTTGAAACACTTTTAGATGAATTATCAAAATATAATCCTGCAGAAATAGTTATAAACAAATTATTATTCGACTGCAAAGAAGAGGTTTCTCAAATAAAACTTAAATTTAATACATACATAAATTGTTTTAATGAAGATTTATTTAATGATAATATTGAAGAATTACAAGACAACTATTCGTTTGTAGATGATAGTAATAATAAAATAAATGATTTAGAAAATAAAAAATTTGAACTTCAAGCAACAAATGGGTTGTTAAAATATTTAAATCAAACTCAAAAAATAAAGTTAGAACATATAAATGCTATAAAAGTATATACAATAACAAAATACATGTCATTAAATTTAACAACCAGAAGAAATCTAGAATTAACTGAAAAGTTACATGATAAAAGTAAAAAAGGTACTTTGCTTTGGGTATTAGACAAAACATCTACATCAATGGGTGGAAGAATGTTAAGAAAATGGATTAATGAACCATTAATTGATGTAATAGAAATCAATAAAAGATTAAATGCTGTTGCAGAATTAAAAGATAATATAATTTTAAGAGGAGATATCGTATATTGTTTAAAAACAATTTATGATATTGAAAGACTTGTAGGGAAAATTGCATATGGAAATTGTAATGCAAGAGATATGATTTCTCTAAAAAATTCGTTAAAAAATTTACCAAATTTAAAGAAACTTTTAGCAGGAACTAAGTCTGAATTATTACAGAATTTATATATTGATATAGATGAACTAGAAGATATATATGATTTAATAGAAAGAGCGATTATTGAAGAACCACCAATAACAATAAAAGAAGGTGGAATCATAAAATTAGGATATAATGAACAAGTTGATGAATATAAAAAAGCAACAATTGAAGGTAAAAATTGGTTAATAGAGTTAGAAAATAGAGAAAGAGAAGAAACTGGAATTAAAAATTTAAGAATTGGTTTCAATAAAGTTTTTGGATATTTCTTTGAAGTAACGAAATCATATTTGGGATTAGTTCCGGAAAAATATATAAGAAAACAAACTTTAGCAAATTGTGAAAGATATATAACAGAAGAATTAAATGAATTGGAAAGTACAATATTAGGAGCTGAAGAAAAAGTTGTTACATTAGAATATAATTTATTTGTTGAAATAAGAAATGCTATTTCTAAAAATATTGAAAGACTTCAAAAAACAGCAAATATAATATCAATTTTAGATACCCTTTCATCTTTTGCAATAATTGCAGAAGAAATGGACTATGTAAGACCTACTGTTAATGATGCTGGAACAATTGATATAAAAGATGGAAGACACCCTGTAATAGAGAAAATAATACCATCAGGAACTTTTGTGCAAAATGATACATATTTAGATAAGCAAAATGATAGATTTTCAATAATAACAGGTCCTAATATGGCAGGTAAATCTACATATATGAGACAAGTTGCTTTAATAACTCTAATGGCGCAAATACGGAAGTTTTGTTCCTGCAACATCAGCTACGATAGGAGTTGTTGATAAAATTTTTACTAGGGTTGGAGCATCTGATGATTTAAGTATGGGACAAAGTACTTTTATGGTTGAAATGATGGAAGTTGCGGAAATTTTAAGAGAAGCGACATCGAAAAGTTTAATAATACTTGATGAAATAGGAAGAGGAACCTCTACATATGATGGACTTTCAATTGCTTGGGCTGTTGTTGAATATATTACAGATAAAGAAAAGATAGGTGCTAAAACATTGTTTGCGACACATTATCATGAATTAACAGAACTTGAAGAAAAAATAGAAGGTGTAAGAAATTATTCAATTGCAGTAAAAGAAAAAGGTGAGGATGTAATTTTCTTAAGAAAAATAGTAAGTGGAGGAACAGATGAAAGTTATGGTGTTCATGTAGCGAAACTTGCTGGAGTACCTCAAGATGTTATAAAAAAATCAAATGAAATATTAAGAAATTTAGAAAGAAAAAGTGTATTAGGAAAGAAAAATCAAGAAAAAGAGAATAAGAAAATTGCAGCAGGACAGCTTGATTTATATAATTATAAATTAGCTGAAGTGGCTCATGAAATAGATAAAATAAATTTAAATGAGTTAACGCCAATAGATGCTTTGAATATTTTGGTTAGAATAAAAGAAAAAATAAAATAAAATATTACATAATTATTACAATTTTATGAAAAAACAAAGACATTCGACAATTTAAAAAATTAATGTGATAGAATACTCCCATATATATAGTGAAAAAATATGGGGGTATTTTTATTATGGGAAAAATCACAAAAGCAGAAGCTACAAAAATTGCTGGTGAATTAATTGAAAAATATGGTATAGGAGAAACAGTAAAAAATTATGGAAATATTACAACATCTCTAAAAAAATATACTACAAAAGCAAGTTTAATAAATGAAATTTATGCAAATGGTAAGGACAGCATTTGGTTTCCTTGGGAAAGAAATGCAACATTTGATAATATTGAAGATAATACAATATTATCAGTATGTAAACCTAATGGTACAGTAACAATAACTGAAAAATTTTACGGAACATATTCAGTAGAAGAATTATTGAATTTTGATGTTACAAATTTATATAACCACTATACTGGTGTTTCAAATGAAATGACTGTAAGTGCAGGTTTAGAAAATTCAAATGATTATACAATACAATATACAGGAACTAGCGCTACAGGTGAAGAATTTGCAGCAATAGTTACATATAATACTTCAGATTTTTCAAAGAAAAATTATGAAATTACAAAGTCATGGACAGAAGGAAATAATAGAAAAACATTTAAGTCTATAGAAAAGATATATTCAACAGGAGAATATTGGTCAAGTAAAGATTCTGTACAAACACAAAAAGCATCATATAAAAACAAAATCTACACAATAAATCAAGTTGAATCAAAAATAACAGGTATAAATGGTGATACAAAATATTTAACAACAGAAACAGTTTCAGATAGTAACTATAGAACATTAAGCAATATTTCTTTTGAATATGATAATAAAAATTACTCAGGAAATCCTATAAGAGTTGCATCAGAGGATACATCAACAGATTCAGTTTATGTAGAGGAATATGGAAAAATAAAAACAGCAAAAGGAAATATGACTTTAAAATGTATGTATAATCAAGATGGAGAAATTGTTATTGAAAAACCTGCATTATCAAATGGTATTATTGAAACAGTACCTAACACACAAGGTAGCAATTATATAGGAACAATATCAGTTCAAAACAGTACTGTAAAAAATTTAAGTCAAGTAGTTATTACACCAAATGAAACAGGAATAAAAAATCCACAAGATTTTGTGAAAGTAGCAGAAAAATTAAAAACAATAGTTTCATCACAAAATAACGAAATAGTAGTATGCAAAAAAGGAGATACTACAGCTAGCAAAAGTGGATTTACATACTTAACACCAGAAGATTACATTTCTGGAATAACAAGTAAAGAATAAAGCTATAATTTAAAATATAAGGACGACAATGTCGTCCTTTTTTTCGATGGAATTACTATTTATATATGAGGTGAGAAGTGTGAAGTGAGATGTGGGATGATTGAGTTATATTTCGCACTGCACACCTCACACTTCTCACATCTATAATAAAAAAACAACCCACACAAAAATAATATAATTTGTACGGGTTGAAAATTAAACTTTTCACATTATATCACAAACATTTTTAAAAATCAAAACACAAAATAATTAAATAAAATGAAAAAAATAAAGTATAAAAAAGATTAACATAGATTAGTTAATCTACATATAATATTTTAGAAGTTAAATTACATTGATAACTTCAATTTAATATGATAATATAAGTATACAAAACAAATTAATAATTTTCCCTGCGTAGTGCGTACGGAATGAAATTTTAGAACCAACAAATAAGGAAAGGGAGCTTGAACTCTGGATATGGCGTGCATGCTTGCACTTTATAGTAGTAAGAAGCCCAGGAATATTTAGGAGAGCACCCACCTGTGTAAGAGCAGGTCCTTAAAATTTCTATCTAATGACGGCTAAGGTGGGGATTTTTTTTGTTTATAACTATTGATGTAATAATAAAAAAAATGTATAATAGTATAGATAAAAAAGGAGGAAAGCAAATGAATTTACCAAACAAACTAACAATATTTAGAATAATATTAGTGCCAATAATGGTTATAGTAGCAATGCTTAATATAAATGGAGAAGTTTTAGGGATTCCATTAAAATTTTTAATTATAAATATTATATTTATAATAGCTTCAATAACAGACCAATTAGATGGGCATATAGCAAGGAAAACAAATCAGATTACAAATTTTGGAAAATTTGCAGACCCTTTAGCAGATAAAATTTTAGTATTAGCTGCAATGCTAATATTAGTAGAATTTACTAAACTACCTGCATGGATACCAATTATAGTAATAGCAAGAGAATTTATAGTTTCGGGATATAGACTAATAGCTGTTGAAAAAGATGGTAAAGTAATTGCTGCAAGCATTTGGGGGAAATTAAAAACAGTTACACAAATGATTGCAATAATACTTGCATTTTTAGATGTAAATAGTTTTGGAGCATTTTTTTATTCTAATTTAAGTGGAATTGCATTAATTTTAAATATTGCTGTTACTACATTTATGGTAATATCTGTAATAGCAACAATTTTTTCTGGATATGATTATTTAAAAAACGGAAAAGAATTTTTTAAAGATATGTAATTTATTTTAAAAATAAGCATCTACTATATAAGGAGAGTTAATATGTTAGATAAGTATATAGAAAATAATAAAGAAGAAATGGTATCTAATTTAATTAATTTGATTAAAATTCCAAGTGTGGAAGGAGAATCTATACAAGGCAAACCTTTTGGAGAAGAATGTAACAGAGCTTTAGAATATATGCTTAATTTAGGAAATAAATTAGGATTCAAAACAAAAAATATTGATGGCTATTGTGGATACATAGAATTTGGAGAAGGGGAAGAACTCTTAGGTATAATAGGTCATTTAGATGTAGTTCCTGCTGGAGAAGGTTGGAATGAACCACCTTTTGAAGGGAAAATATATGATGATAAAATATATGGAAGAGGAACAATGGATGATAAAGGACCCGTAATTGCAAGTTTATATGCGATGAAAGCAATTATGGATACTCAAAAAATAAATAAAAGGGTTAGACTAATACTCGGACTAAATGAGGAGACACGATGGGAATGTATAGAAAGATATAAAAAAACAGAAGAGTTGCCGACGATTTCATTTAGCCCTGATGGAGTTTTTCCATGCATATACGCTGAAAAAGGATTTTTAACATTATATTTAAATGAAAAAATCATACAAAATAACGATATAATTATTGAAAAGATTAATTGTGAAAATAATCCTGTAAATATTGTTCCAAGATTTTGTGAAATAAAATTAAAAACAAAAAGGACAGATGATATTATAATAATAGCTGAAAAATTTATAAAATCTAAAAAATATTCTATTAATATAAATAAAATTGATGAAGAACATATAAACATAATTTCAGAAGGTTTTGCAGCACATGCAGCACATCCTGAATTAGGAAAAAATGCAATTTCGATGATGTTAGAACTTTTGAATGAATTATTAGATATTAATGTTATAAAGATGTTTTGCAACAATATTGGAATGGACTACAATGGAAACATAATGAGAATGAATAATAAAGATTTTTCAGGGGAGCTAACTTTAAATGTTGGAAATGTAAAATTTGAGAATGATAATATAAGCATAGGGTTAAATTTAAGAATTCCGGTAGAAACATCTATAAAATTTATAGAGGAAAAATTTAGACAAACATTTAAAAAAGATAATGTTGAAATAGATATAGTTGATAGAAGAGAAGGATTGAATGTGTCAAAAGATAGCAAACTAGTAAAAACTTTATGTAGTATATTTAAAGAAAAAACTAATAGACATGAGGAACCATTCACAATGGGAGGAGCAACATATGCTAGGGCATTTAATAATTGTGTGTCTTTTGGCCCAGCCATGAATGATGAAGAAGATTTATGCCATCAAGCAAATGAATATATATCTATAGAAAGATTGATTTTATGTACAAAAATATATGCACAAGCAATAGCAGAATTGTAGAAATATAAATAAAGAAATAGGAGTGATTTAAATTGAATATTTGGCATGATATAAGTGAAGAAAGAATAAAAAGCAATGATTTAGTTGCTGTTATAGAAATTAAAAAAGGAGGGAAAAACAAGTACGAATTAGATAAAGAAACAGGAATGTTAAAACTAGATAGAGTACTTTATACAGCAACACATTATCCGGCAAATTACGGATTTATTCCAAGAACATATGCAGAAGATAATGACCCATTAGATGTATTAGTGTTATGTCAAGAAGATATAGAACCAATGACACTTGTAGAATGTTATCCAATAGGTGTATTAATAATGACTGATTCCGAAGAAAAAGATGAAAAAATTATTGCTGTAGCAAATAAAGACCCTTTCCTAAATGTATATCATGATGTTTCTGAATTACCAAATCATATATCTTCAGAAATTAAGCACTTTTTTGAAGTATATAAACAGTTAGAAGATAAACAAACATCAGTAGAAGTAATATTGGGAAGAGAAGAAGCTGAGAAAATAATACAAAAGAGTATAGAGAGTTATAATATGAAGTTTAACAAACAATAAGGAGTAGCTATGATTGAAAAAATTATATTTAGTTTGATAGCTTTTGTATTATTTGTATATATTTTTTTATTTAAAATGATAAGAAAAAATGATACAAGTTATTTGATTATAGTAATAGCACAAGCATTGGGAATATTAATGAATTTTATACAAATAATTTTTGGAGTTCTTACACATGCAGTATTTTATGTTTTGATATATTTATTATGCATGGTATTTCCAATTGCAGTACTTATAATTGAATTTAAAGGATTTAATTTTAATGAAATATTGTATTCATGTATAGCAAAATTTTTTATAGCACAAGGTAATAATAAAAAAGCAAAAAGTATATTAATAAATATAGTAAGCAAATATAATGAAAGCTATATTGGACATAAAATGCTTGCGGAAATATATGAAAAAGAAGGCGGAATGAGAAAAGCAATAGATGAATATGTAAAGGTGCTGGATATAAGAAAAAATGATTATAAATCATATTACAAAATATCGGTTTTATTAAAAGACCTAGGAAAAAAAGACGAAGCAATACAAATGCTAAAAAAATTAGTGAAACAAAAACCCGATTTTGATAATGGTAGTGCTAGTAATATATTAGGTGAAATGCTATACGAAAAGGAAAATTTTAAAGAAGCTATAATTGTATATTCAAATGTTCTAAAATTGGTTGAAGGAAATGCATTAATGTATTATAACTTAGGATTATCATATAGTAGAATGAATGAATTTTCTTTAGCAAAAAAAGCTTATGAAAAAGCAATTGAAGCAGATGATAAGTTTTATTATGCATATTATAGATTAGCGCAATTATCATTATTATATAGAGATTTTGATTCTGCAGAACATAACTTTATAAAAGCTGCCAGCGAAGAATATGAAGCAAAATCATATTATGAATTAGCCAAAATTTATATCTTAAAAAATAAAAAGGAAAAAGCTATTGTTTATATTAACAAGGCAATAGAAAAGGATTCGCAATTATATGAAAAAACTAAAAATGAACCAATTTTATTTTGCTTAAAAAATCAAATAATAAAAAAAGAGGAAACTAAAAATGAGAATCCATTATCGCAAAAAGAACTTGAGATAGAGGAGTACTTAAATAATACATATAATCTAACAAAAAAGTTGAATGCAGATAGAACAAATGAAAATATAAAGAAATTTAAATGGGAAAAATAAATTCTAAAACCTATATACCATGAATAAATATGTAAAACAATTATTTAAGAAAGAAGGATTTTTTCATGGAAAGTATAGGTTTTTTAGGTGGAGATTTAAGAATTGTTAAATTGGCTGAATTATTTAGAAAAGATGGATATATCATATATACATATGGATTGGAAGAAGCTGAATTTAATGAAAAAAGTATAAAAAAAACTACATTAGAAGATTTTATAAATGAAACAACTTGTATTTTTAGCAGTATACCGTTTTCGAAGGATAATGAAAATATCTATTCTCCGTTTAGTAAAGTAAAAATGAATATTAAAGAGATTTTACCCCAATTGAAAAATAAAAAAATAATTACAGGAGCTATAAGTGAGGAAATTGCTGAAAAAGCTGAATTTTATAATATTGAAATAATAGACATTCTGAAAAATGAAACATTGTCAATTTTAAATGCAATTCCTACAGCGGAAGGGGCAATTCAAATAGCGATGGAAAAAAGTAAAAGAACAATACATGGTAGTAAAATTTTAATTTTAGGATTTGGCAGGATTGGGAAAATTCTTGCAAAAATGCTTTATCGGAATAGGTGCAAAAGTATCGTGCGAAGCAAGAAAACAAATGGATTTATCATTGATAAAAGCATATGGATACAAAGCTATAGAATTAAAAAAAATAGATGATGAAATTCGGAAAATATGATATAATTTTCAATACAATACCAAGCATGATTTTACATGAGCAAAGATTAAAATTATTGAAGGAAAACGCTATAATAATAGATTTGGCTTCGAAACCAGGAGGAGTAGATTTTACAAAGGCAAAAGAATTAGGGATAAATGCAAGACTAGAGCTAGGTTTGCCAGGAAAGGTAGCCCCAATTACTTCTGCAGAATACATATATAATGTAGTGTTGGGGGAGATATCTTAAAATAAAGGAGAGATAAAGATGACAATATTGGAAGCAATAATTTTAGGAGTAATACAAGGAGTAACAGAACTTTTACCGATATCAAGTTCTGGACACTTAAACTTAATGCCATTACTATTTGGATGGAAAATGCCGGAGAGTTTTGATATTGCATTACATTTAGGTACATTACTTGCAATTACAATTTTTTTCTTTAAAGATTGGATTAATTTAATTAAAGGTGGATTCAATCAAGTGATAAAAAAAGAAAAGACAATAGATGGAAAAATTTTTTGGTATATAGTAGCAGTTACTATACCAACAGGAATAATAAGTTTAGTTCTTGATGAGTTTTCGGATTTTCTTTGTACAAAATTTGGAATAGAGTTACCGCTAATTGCAATTATGCTAATTGCGTTAGGAATTATTTTATATATAGTTGATAAAAAAGCAGAATCAAAAATTAGTTTAGAAAATATGAATTTTAAACAATCGTTTTTAATAGGTATTGCACAAGCGATTGCAGCTGCATTTCCAGGAACATCAAGGTCAGGAATAACCATGACAGTTGCAAGAGCTTTAAAATTAGACAGAGAAAGTGCAGCTAAATATTCATTTTTATTATCAACGCCTATAGTTTTAGCAGCTGTAATATTTAGCATTACGGATTTTGAATTTTCATTGGCCTTTTTTGTAGGTGTAATTTCTAGTTTTATTGTAGGATTAATTGTAATAAAATTTTTATTAAATTATTTAAAAAAAGGAAGCTTCAAAATATTTGCTATTTATAGAATAATATTAGGAATAGTAGTGCTTGCTACATTTATATTAAGAGGATAAAAAAGACTCACAGAAATGTGAGTCTTTTTTTGAGTTGTAGGGGCGACCATGTATTAGCTGTTCGAAATGAAATGAGTTACAGCTAATACATGCCCTGGGGGTATTGGTCGTCCGTTTCTTCAAGGCTATTACTATAAAGTATTTTCATTAATTCAACAACATTTTACTAATGTCTACAACCGTGCCAGCACCCATTGTTAGAACGATATCATTAGGACATGCACGTTCTTTTATATATCTTGTTATATCTTCGAAAGAAGATATATATATAGAATTTTTTCCTAATTTTTTTATTTCAGATACTAAATCTTGAGAAGAAATATTGTAAATGTTTTTTTCTCTAGCAGCATAGATATCAGTTATAATTATATTATCAAAATCTAATAAACTTTGTGCAAAATCTTTAAGTAATGATACTGTTCTACTATAAGTGTGAGGCTGAAAAACTACCCAAGATTGACGATGTTTTTTGTTTTTCAAAGCTTCAGATGTTGCTTTGATTTCTTGTGGATGATGTGCATAATCATCATAAACGTCAATATTATTATATGAACCTACATATTCAAATCTACGTGAAGCTCCTTTGAATTTTGATAAGGCATATTTTATATCACCTTTAGAAATACCATATGCATTACATAAAGCAATACATGCTAATGCGTTTGAAACATTATGGATTCCAGGTACTGAAAGTTTGATTTCAGAATAAAATCTGTTGTTATAATAAACATCAAATCTATGACAGCCAAAATCATTTACAGTTATATTTCTAGCAACAAAATTTGCTTTTTCATTATTTATGCCATATGTTATAGTTTTTGCAGATGTAGATTTTCTTAATTCTAAACAGCTTTCATCGTCTCCGTTAATTACTAAAAGACCTTCTCGCGGAAGTAAATCAACGTATTTAGAGAATGCTGATTTTATATGTTCAAAATCTTTGAAATAGTCTAAATGGTCATTATCTATATTTAAAATAATTGCAGATTTTGGGCTAAATTTTAAAAAGCTTTCTACATATTCGCAAGCTTCTAATATAAAGTAATCACTATTTCCAACTCTATAATTTCCATTTATATCATTTAAAATAGCGCCTACTTGGATAGTAGGGTCGAAACCAGCTTCCATAAAACACAAAGAAACCATAGAAGTTGTTGTTGTTTTCCCATGTGTGCCTGAAATGCCAATTGTGTCATTGAAAATTCTTGTTAAGAATCCAACAAAATCACATCTTTCAATTGAATGAATACCTTTAGCTTTTGCAATAACTAATTCAGGGTCATTTTCTTTTATTGCAGCAGAGTAAATGACTAAATCTGCATTATCAATTAAATTTGACTGACCAATTGAAACATAAATACCATGACTAGATAATCTATCTGTTATTTTTGTTCTTGTGCAATCAGAACCAGTAACAAAAAAACCCCAATGGTGTAGTATTTCAGCTATACCGCTCATACTAATTCCGCCAATTCCTAACATATGTATATGTTTATATTTTTTTAAATTTTCGATAGTATTAAAATTTTCCATAAATTTAACATCCTTTCCGAACAAAAGTATTATACACACTTGATTAAAAAAATTCAAGATATTATATGCTTTTCATATAAAAAATGTTAATTTTAAAAATAATATTGTAAAATTAAGAAGGAAAAAAAATTTTTTTGACGAATAATATAAATGTACATAATAAATATGTACAATAAACATTGGAAGGCGGTGCACATAAATGCAAATAACAGATGTACGTTTAAGAAAAGTAAATTCAGAAAACAGAATGAAAGCTGTTGCTTCTGTAACATTCGATAATGAATTCGTAATTCACGACATTAAAGTTATCGAAAGTCAAAATGGATTATTTATAGCTATGCCAAGTAGAAAAACTCCAAACGGAGAATTCAAAGATATAGCTCATCCAATCAATGCTGAAACAAGAGAGAAAATACAAGCTTCAATATTAGAAGCTTATGAAGCTCCAGAATCTGAAATAGCAGAATCAGCAGAATAATATAAATAAAAAACACCTTTTTCAAAGGTGTTTTTTTGTTACGATAAAATGATTTTGTGAAAACATTTCCATAATTTGACATAAATTAAAAAAAGTAATATAATAGAAGATAGGTCAGTAGGCGGAAACGCCTAATCAAGGCAATGTTCTTGATAAAACGCAAAATTTTCACCTAAACTGGGTAATAATCTGGTTAAAAAGCGGTATGATTTTGCAAAAGTTGAAAGAAGAAGGTGAAAAGGAATGAGCAAACAAAGTTGTGAATCACAAAATCCACCTGAAACTCCTTCGGTTCCTGAATTTCCTGGTACATATTTGGCGCATCACGAAAAGTATGGATGGTGCTTGCATGTAATGGCGGGTGCAGGAACCAGACAAGAGGTTAAAGATATTCTTAAAGAATACTGTTCTAAACCTAATCAAGAAGGAGAGTTGGATGAAGTTGGAAAAACTATGCAAGAGTATATTACCATATACAAAGTGCATAAGTTTTAAACTAAATCCCGCGAGTCACATACTGCAAAGTTATGTGGCTCGTTTGTTTTTTTTGAAAAATATTATTGTTAAAATTGATATATGTTTTTTTACATTAAATTTTATGAAAATGCTCAGACTATAACAAGGATAATGATTTTTATATAAAAAATGCCAAAAAGTCTTTACTTTTTTATAAAACCTGATATATAATAAGCACGGTTATTAAAAATATAAAAGAAAGAGGGTTTTAATTTATGAGCAAAAAGTATGTTTACCTTTTTAAAGAAGGAAATGCTGATATGCGTGAATTACTTGGTGGTAAAGGCGCAAACTTAGCAGAAATGACAAACTTAGGTTTACCAATCCCACAAGGATTTACAGTTTCAACAGAAGCTTGTACAGAATATTATAATGATGGTAAAAAAATTAATGAAGAAATTCAAGGACAAATTTTTGATGCATTGAAAAAATTAGAAGAAATTCAAGGTAAAAAATTTGGAGATAATTCTGATCCATTATTAGTATCAGTAAGAAGTGGTGCTAGAGCATCAATGCCTGGTATGATGGATACAATATTAAACTTAGGATTAAATGACGTAGCAGTTGAAGGATTTGCTAGCAAAACAGGAAATCCAAGATTTGCATACGATTCATATAGAAGATTTATTCAGATGTATTCAGATGTTGTTATGGAAGTTCCAAAATCTTTCTTCGAAAAAATTATCGATGAATTAAAAGAAGAAAAAGGAGTTCATTACGATACAGAATTAACAGTTGATGATTTAAAAGAATTAGTAAAAAGATTTAAAGCTGTATACAAAGAAAACATGAACGGTGAAGAATTCCCACAAGACCCAACAGAACAATTAATGGGAGCAGTTAAAGCTGTATTTAGAAGTTGGGATAACCCAAGAGCTATAGTATATAGAAGAATGAATGATATACCAGGAGATTGGGGAACAGCTGTAAACGTTCAAGCAATGGTATTTGGAAACATGGGAGAAACATCTGGAACAGGTGTTGCATTCACAAGAAATCCATCAACAGGTGAAAAAGGTATATATGGTGAATATTTAATTAATGCACAAGGTGAAGACGTTGTTGCAGGTGTTAGAACACCACAACCAATTTCAAAACTTGAAGAAGATTTACCAGAATGTTATGCAGAATTTATGAAAATAGCAAACAAACTTGAAAATCACTATAGAGATATGCAAGATATGGAATTCACAATTCAAGAAGGAAAATTATATTTCTTACAAACAAGAAATGGAAAAAGAACAGCTCCAGCTGCTATCCAAATAGCTTGTGATTTAGTTGATGAAGGAATGATTTCTAAAGAAGAAGCTGTTTTAAGAATTGAAGCTAAATCTTTAGACCAATTATTACACCCAACATTTGATAAAGATAGCTTAAAAGCAGGAGAAGTTATCGGTGAAGCATTACCAGCATCTCCAGGTGCTGCTGCAGGTAAAGTTGTATTTACAGCTGAAGAAGCAAAAGAACTTGGAAAAGGTGGAAAAGGCGAAAGAGTTATATTAGTTCGTTTAGAAACAACTCCAGAAGATATTGAAGGTATGGTTGCTGCACAAGGTATATTAACAGTTCGTGGTGGTATGACATCACATGCTGCAGTTGTTGCACGTGGTATGGGTACATGCTGTGTATCTGGATGTGGAGATATCAAAATGAACGAAGAAGCTAAAGAATTTACTTTAGGTGGATATACATTCCATGAAGGAGATTATGTATCTTTAGATGGTTCAACAGGAAAAATATATAAAGGTGATATAAAAACAGTTGAAGCTTCAGTTAGTGGAAACTTTGGAAGAATAATGGGATGGGCAGATGAATTCAGAACATTAAAAGTTAGAACAAATGCTGACAACCCAAGAGATACAAAAAATGCTGTTAACTTAGGAGCAGAAGGAATAGGACTTTGTAGAACAGAGCATATGTTCTTTGATGAAGAAAGAATTCCAAAAATCAGAAAAATGATTTTATCTGAAACAGTAGAAGCAAGAGAAGCTGCTTTAAATGAATTAATACCATTCCAAAAAGGTGACTTCAAAGCTATGTACAAAGAATTAAAAGGATTACCAATGACAGTTCGTTATTTAGATCCACCTCTACATGAATTCTTACCAACAGATGAAGAAGATATAAAAGCTTTAGCATCTGATATGGGAGTAACAGTAGAACAATTAAAAACAAAATGTGCTGACTTACATGAATTTAACCCAATGATGGGACATAGAGGATGTAGATTAGCTGTAACATATCCAGAAATTGCAAAAATGCAAACAAGAGCTTTAATAGAAGCAGCTATTGAAGTTAAAGAAGAAGACGGATATGATATAGTTCCAGAAATCATGATTCCATTAGTAGGAGAAAAGAAAGAATTAAAATATGTTAAAGATGTTGTTGTTGAAACAGCAGAACAAGTTAAAAAAGAAAAAGGATCAGACATTGAATACCACATTGGTACAATGATAGAAATACCAAGAGCAGCATTAACAGCTGATGAAGTTGCTAATGAAGCAGAATTCTTCTCTTTCGGAACAAATGACTTAACTCAAATGACATTTGGATTCTCAAGAGATGATGCTGGTAAATTCTTAGATTCATACTACAAATCAAAAATATATGAATCAGATCCATTTGCTAAACTTGACCAAAACGGTGTAGGACAATTAGTAAAAATGGCAGCTGAAAAAGGTAGATCTGCAAGACCAGGATTAAAACTTGGTATTTGTGGAGAACACGGTGGAGAACCATCAAGCGTTGAATTCTGCCATAATGTAGGATTAAACTATGTATCTTGCTCACCATTTAGAGTTCCAATCGCAAGATTAGCAGCAGCACAAGCAGCATTAAAAAATAAATAAGAACAATAAAAAAAGAGCCTTTTAAAAGGCTCTTTTTTTTTGTGTTTAGAATTTAAATGTAGGGGTCGCCGCCCTCGGCGACCCGTGATTCAAAGAATTTGTTTTATATTTTTTATATAAACAACCCTAGCTAAAATATTAATTTTTGAAAATGAAGGTCTCATTTGTCAAAAATTAATTATTTTAGCTTTTTAAAATTTTGTTGAAAAATCTCCAATTTCCCAACAAACCGATAGAATATTGATATGATTTTAAATGTGTGCTCGATAATTATTTAATCTGTAGGGGGCGGTCTTGACCGATCCAAGGGCTAGTCAAGACTAGCCCCTACAATGTATGCAATAAATTTTAATATTAACAATCTAACAACCAAACTCCAAATTCCAAATTCAATTTTTGTAATAATTTCTATAATTTGGAATAAAATTTATAAAGAGTATTGACTTTTTATATAAAAAGTTATAAATTATTAGCAGTCAAGTTGAACGACTGCTAATTTTAAAACTTATAAGGAGGAGATAAAAATGATAAAACCATTAAAAGATAGAGTATTAATAAAAATGGTTGAAAATGAAGAAACAACAAAAAGCGGAATCATTTTATCTAGTGGAGCGAAAGAAAAACCACAAGTTGCTGAAGTTATAGAAGTTGGAGCTGGAGGAGAAAAAGAAGGTAAAGAAATAAAAATGTATATAAAAAAGGGAGATAAAGTTATTATAAATAAATATTCAGGAACAGAAATAAAATATGAAAATGAAGATTATATTATAGTAAGTCAAGATGATATACTAGCTATAATAGAATAAACAAAGAAAGGAAGATAAAATATGTCTAAAGAGATTAAATTTGGTGAAGAGGCTAGAAAAAAAATGCTAGATGGAGTTAATATTTTAGCTGATACTGTAAAAGTAACATTAGGACCTAAAGGTAGAAATGTTGTTTTAGATAAATCATTTGGCGCACCATTGATTACAAATGATGGTGTTACAATAGCAAAGGAAATAGAATTAGATGACCCATATGAAAATATAGGAGCTAGATTAGTAAAAGAAGTTGCTACAAAAACAAATGATATTGCTGGAGATGGAACTACTACTGCAACAGTTTTAGCTCAAATAATGGTAAAAGAAGGAGTGAAAAATGTTGCTGCAGGTGGAGATCCTATTGCAATAAAAAGAGGAATAGATAAAGCAGTTGATTCGGCGGTTAAAGAGTTGAAAAATATAAGTTCTGAAATCAATGGAAAAGAGGATATTGCAAGAGTTGCAAGTATTTCTGCTAACAATCCAGAAGTGGGAAATTTAATTGCTGATGCGATGGAAAAGGTATCTAAAGATGGAGTAATTACTATAGAGGAATCTAAAACAGCTACTACAGGATTGAATGTTGTTGAAGGTATGCAATTTGATAAAGGATACATTTCTCCATATTTTGTCACGGATACAGATAAAATGGAAACAATAATGGAAAATCCATACATTTTAATAACAGATAAAAAAATAAGTAATATTCAAGAAATATTACCTATCTTAGAATCTTTAATGCAACAATCTGGAAAACTTTTAATAGTTGCTGAAGATATAGAAGGAGAAGCATTATCAACACTTGTTCTTAATAAGCTAAGAGGTGTTTTAAATGTTGCAGCAGTTAAAGCTCCTGGCTTTGGTGATAGAAGAAAAGAAATGCTAGAAGATATGGCTATTTTAACAGGTGGAGAAGTAATTACAGGTGATTTAGGATTAGATTTAAAGGAAACAACAATAGAACAATTAGGAAGAGCAAAACAAGTTAAAATTCAAAAAGATAATACAATAATTGTTGATGGAGCAGGAGATAAAGGATTAATTTCATCAAGAGTAAAACAAATTAAAAATCAATTAGAAGAAACAAGCAGTGAATATGATAAAGAAAAACTACAAGAAAGATTAGCTAAAATTGCTGGTGGAGTTGCGGTTATTGAAGTAGGCGCTGCTACAGAAGTAGAAATGAAAGAGAAAAAATTAAGAATAGAAGATGCTTTATCAGCAACAAAAGCTGCTGTTGAAGAAGGAATTGTTGCAGGAGGAGGAACAGCGCTTATAAATATAATTCCTAGAGTAGAAGAGGTTGCAAAAGAATTAAATGAAGATGAAAAGATAGGCGCAAAAATTGTTCTAAAAGCTTTAGAAGAACCAGTAAGACAAATTGCAATTAATGCAGGATTAGAGGGAGCAGTAATATTAGAAAAAATAAAAACTAGTGAAAAGGGAATTGGATTTGATGCTGGAAAAGAAGAATACGTTGATATGAAAAAAGTAGGAATCGTTGACCCTACAAAAGTAACTCGTTCTGCATTACAAAATGCAGCAAGCATTGCTGGAATGTTCTTGACAACAGAAAGTGTAGTTACAAATAAAAAAGAAAAAGAATGTGGTTGTGGGGGACATAACCATGGAGGAATGCCAGAAGGTATGGAAGGAATGTATTAAAAATAAAGTGAGGTTAGAAATTATAAATTTCTAACCTCGTTTTTTTATATGTAGGGGCGGCTATTAGCCGTCCGTTAATGTAGAAAATTAAATATGTTAAATAGGGTTGAAAAAAAGCAGAATATAATATAAAATTAAACAATGAAAATATGTCCTAAATGCGACAAAAGGAGGAAAAAATGAAAATAGGAATAGTTGGATTACCAAATGTTGGAAAGAGTACAATGTTTAATAGTATTACAAAGGCTGGAGCAGAATGTGCAAATTATCCCTTTTGTACTATAGAACCAAATGTAGGAGTTGTACCAGTTCCAGATGAAAGATTAGATGTTTTAGCAAAAATGTATGATACTGAAAAAGTAACTCATGCAATTGTAGAATTTGTTGATATAGCAGGACTTGTAAAAGGTGCGAGCAAAGGGGAAGGATTAGGAAATAAATTTTTATCTCATATAAGAGAGGTTGACAGTATATTACAAGTAGTAAGATGCTTTGAAAATTCAAATATTGTACACGTAGATGGTAATATAAATCCAATTAGAGATATAGAAACGATAAATTTAGAATTAATTTTTTCTGATATAGAAACAATAGATAAACGCTTAGATAGAGCTAGAAAAATGTTAAAGGCAGATAGAAAACATCAAGAAGAAGTGAATGTTTTAGAAAAAATAAAAGAAACTTTAGAAGCTGGAAAACCTGCAAGAAGTGTAGAACTATCAGAAGATGAATTGGAATGGACAAAAGATTTATTTCTTTTAACTTCGAAAAAAGTTATGTATATTGCTAATGTATCAGAAGAGCAATTATCAAATGCAGAAAACGATGAGAATGTAAAAAAAGTAAAAGAATATGCTGAAGCAGAAGGTTCAACAGCAATTCCACTATGTGCTAAAATAGAGGAAGAACTTACAGGGCTAGAAGGAGAAGATAGAAAAGAAATGTTAGAGGCTTTAGGACTAGAGGAATCAGGTCTAGATAAAGTTATAAAAGAAAGTTATTCTTTATTAGGATTAATGTCTTTTTTAACAGCTGGAAAACCAGAAGTAAGAGCATGGACAATAAAAAAAGGAACGAAAGCTCCTGAAGCTGCAGGAAAAATACATTCAGATATACAAAGAGGATTTATAAAAGCTGAAGTTATAACATATGACGATTTAATAAATGAGGGGTCAATGAATGCTGCAAAAGAAAAAGGCTTAATTAGGTCAGAGGGAAAAGAATATATTATGCAAGAAGGCGACATCGTTTTATTTAAATTTAATGTATAATTTTAAATAAAGTATACATAATTTAAAAATAATGAAAAAACTCTTGATTTTTATATGAAAATGTAGTAAAATGTTTTTAAATATTTTGTTTAAAGGAGAATAAATATGCATTTTATAAAAGAATATAAGTCAGTAATATGTATTTTATTAATCGCAATTTTTATATTTACTTTTTCAACAGTAGTTACATCTGCTACTATTGATGACATGGATTCATTTAAAGAATTACAAAAAAATAATATTTCAGAAAAAAATGAATCTGGAGATATAAAGACAATAGAAAGTATTAAAAACGAAGTAAAAAATGATATTGGTGAAAACAATGATATTAAAAGAGAAGAAAACAATGATATAAAAGAAAGTGTAAAACAAGAAAATCAAAATACAAGTACAAATTCATTATCAAAAGCAGGTATTGAAGATACTCCTATAATGTTAATAATTGTATTATTTGTAATAGCTTCAGTATATGCGTACATAAAAACAAACAAATATAATAATGCTTAAAATAAAAAAACACGATTAATCAAAAGATTAATCGTGTTTTTTATTATGGTTGTATTTCTGAAGTGAGAAGTGTGAGGTGAGACGTGTGAAGTTAAGGAAAAGAATGTAAAATATAACTTTAAAAGCACACATCACACTTCGCACATCCCAACTCTAAATTATAATTCACCATAAATTCAAATAAATTACTTGATTTTTTACAACAATTAATATATAATACCTATACAAATAAAATTACTAGAAGAGTGGGAGCCAATCCCACTCTTCTAACATGAAGGAGAGAAAATGGCAAATATAGAACAAAACATTGAAAAATTAGTTGAGAAGAATATCAACGAATTAGGATATGAACTATATGATGTTGAATATGTAAAAGAAGGCAAGGATTATTTTTTACGTATTTACATTGATAGTAGTAAAGGCATTTCTTTAGAAGATTGTGAAAAAGTAAGCAATAGTATTACGGAAATAATAGACTCAGCAGATTATATAAAAGAACAATACTTTTTGGAAGTTTCTTCTACTGGAGTTGAAAGAGTACTAAGGAAAGATAGACATCTAAAAGAAAATATAGGTAGCAAGGTGCAAATAAAGCTATTTAAACCATTTGAAAGTAAAAAAACATATGATGGTATATTAGATGACTTTAATGATAATTACATAGAATTAAAAAATGAGAATAAAAATGTTCAAATAGAAAGAAAAAATATTTCTCAGATAAAAACAATTTATGATTGGAAAATATAAAGAAAGGAATGATTAGAAAAATGAGAGTAAATGAAAACAAAGAATTAATCCAAGCAATTGATGAACTAGAAAATGAAAGGGGCATAAGTAAAGCATATTTATTAGAAGCTTTAGAAAGTGCGTTAGTAAGTGCATACAAAAGAAATTTTGATTCAGCAGAAAATGTTTCAATATCAATAAACGATACTACAGGTGAAGTAAAAGTTTTTTCAGTGAAAGAAGTCGTTGAAGAAGTTGAAGATGAAATGACACAAATTAGTATAGAAGCTGCAACAAAAAAAGATAAAAAAGTAAAATTAGGTGATACAGTTCAACTAGAAATAATTCCAAAGGATTTTGGAAGAATAGCAGCACAAACAGCTAAACAAGTAATTGTTCAAAAAATAAGAGAAGCTGAAAGAAATATGGTATATACAGAATATAATGATAGAAAAGGTGAAATAGTTACAGGAATAATTCAAAAAGCTGATGGAGGAACACTAGTTTTAGATTTAGGAAAATTAGAAGGGATTATGCCAGTAAAAGACCAAATACCAACTGAAAGCTATAATGTTAATGATAAAATAAGAGCTTATGTTGTTAGTGTTGAAAGAGGATTAAAAGGAGAACCACAAGTATTAGTTTCTAGAAGTCATCCAGATTTTGTTAGAAAATTATTTGAATTTGAAATACCAGAAATATATGAAGGATTAATAGAGATAAAGAGTGTATCTCGTGATGCAGGAAATAGAAGTAAAGTAGCAGTATATTCTGTAAATGAAAATATTGACCCAGTAGGTTCTTGCGTAGGCCAAAAAGGAATTAGAATTCAAAACATAATCAATGAATTAAAAGGTGAAAAAATCGATGTTATTGAATGGAATGAAGATCCTGCAATATATATTTCTGCAGCATTACTTCCAGCTCAAGTAATGGCTGTTGATGTAAAAGAAGAAGAAAAATTTGCTCAAGTAATTGTTCCAGATGACCAATTATCTTTAGCTATAGGAAAAGCTGGACAAAATGCTAGATTAGCAGCAAGATTAACTAACTGGAAAATTGATATAAAGAGTGAATCTCAATTTAGAGAACTATTAGCATATGAAAATGCGCAAGAAGAGGAAGAAGTGAATGATGAAGAATAAACCACAAAGAATGTGTATGGGTTGTAATTCAAAAAAAGATAAGCAAGATTTAATAAGAATAGTAATGAATAAAAATGGTGAAATTACAATAGACAAAACAGGCAAGTTATCAGGCAGAGGTGCATATATATGTGATAGTTTAGAATGCCTTGAAAAAGTTATAAAAACAAAACGATTAGAAAGAACATTTGAAATAAAGATAGATAATGAAATTTATGAAAATTTGAGGGGTGTAATTATTGAGAGTAACAAGTAATTTTGACAAAAAAAATATAGGAAATATGGAGGTGAAATTTAATGGGTAGTATAAAAATACATGAAATAGCAAAAAAAGTAGGAGTAAGTAGTAAAGAGGTTTTAAATAAAGCATTAGAAATGGGATTAGATGTAAAAACACATTTAAGTATAGTATCTGATGAAGAAGCAAAAAAAATAGAAGCTAAATTCTCTAATACAAAAAAAGAGAAAAAAAATGATGCACCAGTAATAATAAGAAGAGAAGTTATTGTTACAGAAAAAGAAAATGACGTAAAAACACAAAGTACAAAACAAGATAGAAATGCCAATAGAGATGTTGGATTTGTAGAAAGACAAAGAAAAACAGATTATAATATTGTATATAGAGAAAAACAAAAGAAACCCCTTACAGTAAGCGAATTATTTGGAAAAAAAGAAACAGCAAAGAAAACTGTTACTGAGGAAGTAAAAAAAGTAGAAAATGAAGAAAAAACTATTAAAGAAGAAGTTAAACAAGAAAATGTTAATACTTCTGATGTAAAAACTAGTAAAGAAGAAGTTAAAGAAACACAACCTACTAAGAGTTTTGATAGAGATAATCAAACAAGACCATTTAATAGAGAAGGACAAAACAGACCATTTAACAGAGATGGTCAAAGCAGACCATTTAACAGAGAAGGACAAAACAGACCATTTAATAGAGAAGGACAAAACCGTCCATTTAATAGAGATGGGCAAAACAAACCATTTAATAGAGAAGGACAAAACAGACCATTCAATAGAGAAGGACAAAACCGTCCATTTAATAGAGAAGGACAAAACAGACCATTTAACAGAGATGGTCAAAGCAGACCATTTAACAGAGGTAATAGACCTTTAGATGAAAGAGGAATAGAAAGAAATATAAAGGATATAATGTCTGTAGATGTTACTGAAAAAGAAAATACTAGAGAATATGCAAATAAAGCAATAGATAAACAAAAAAATAATAATAGATATGATGAAAACAGAGAAAATAAGAAACAATCTAAATCAAAAAGAGGAAATTACGAAGAAATAAGTAGCCATAAATTGAAAGATTTAAAACAAGAAAGTAGTCTTTCAAATATGTTTACAGAAGGTTCAATGCTTGATTACTATGACTTAACAACAACAAGAGGAAAACGTGGTAAGAAAAAATTCGTACAAAATGAAGAAAGAACAAAACAAAAAATATTTGAATTAACAGATATTACTATACCAGAAACAATATCGGTAAAAGATTTAAGTGCAGAATTAAAGAAAACAAGTAGCGAAATAATAAAAAAACTTTTAGGATATGGAATAATGGCAACAATAAATAACGAATTAGATTTTGACACTGCATTCTTAATTGCAGGAGAATTTGGTGTTGTAGCACATAAAAAAGAAGTTATTACAGATGAAGATATCCTATTTGACGATAGTGAAGATAAAGAAAATGAATTAAAACCAAGACCACCAGTAATTGTTGTTATGGGACACGTAGACCATGGAAAAACATCGCTTCTAGATGCTGTAAGATCAACAAATGTTATTGAGGGTGAAGCTGGAGGAATTACACAAGCAATAGGTGCATACAAAGTTAAAGTTCATGATAGAGAAATAACTTTCTTGGATACACCTGGACATGAAGCATTTACTGCTATGCGTGCTAGAGGAGCTCAAATTACAGATATAGCAATACTTGTAGTTGCTGCAAATGATGGAGTTATGCCTCAAACAGTAGAAGCAATCAACCATGCAAAAGCAGCAGGAATTCCAATAGTTGTTGCAATTAACAAAATTGATGTTGAAGGAGCAAATCCAGACAGAGTAAAACAAGAATTAATGGAATATGAATTAGTACCAGAAGAATGGGGTGGAGATACTATATTTGTAAATATCTCTGCTAAGAAAAAACAAAATATAGATACATTATTAGAAATGGTATTATTAGTAGCAGACATGAAAGAATTAAAAGCAAACCCTAATAAACAAGCAAAAGGTGTTGTAATAGAAGCAAAACTTGATAAAACAAGAGGACCAGTAGCTACAATGTTAGTACAACGTGGTACATTAGATGTTGGAGATACTATTTTAGTAGGTTCAGTAATTGGTAGAATTAGAACAATGATGGACGAAAAAGGAAAACTTGTAAGAAAAGCAGGACCTTCAACACCAGTTGAAATAACAGGATTTGCAGAAGTGCCAGAAGCTGGAGAAACATTCTATGAAGTAAAAGATGAAAAAACAGCAAAACATTTAATGGAAAGAAGAAAACGTCAAGCAAGAGATAGAGCATTAAATGCTACATCAAAAGTAACTTTAGATGACCTATTTAGCCAAATAGAAAAAGGAAATCTAAAACAATTGAATTTAATTGTAAAAGCTGATGTTCAAGGTTCAGTTGAAGCAGTAAAACAATCATTAGAAAAATTATCTAATGATGAAGTAAAAGTAAAAGTAATTCATGCAAACGTTGGTGCTATCACAGAATCAGATGTAACATTAGCAAATGTTTCAAATGCAATTATAATAGGATTTAATGTAAGACCTGAACCAATAGCAAAAGACATGGCAGAAAAAGTTGAAGTAGAAATAAAACTATATTCAGTAATATACAATGCTATAGAAGATGTACAATGTGCTATGAAAGGTATGTTAGACCCAGTATTTAAAGAAACTGTAATAGGAAATGCTGAAGTAAGACAAACATTTAAAATTTCTGATGTTGGAACAATTGCAGGATGCTATGTAACAAATGGAAAAGTAGCAAGAAATGCAGGTGTAAGAATTATTAGAGAAAATGTTGTTATACATGAAGGTAAATTAGTATCATTGAAGAGAATGAAAGACGATGCAAAAGAAGTTGCTTCAGGATATGAATGTGGTGTTCAAATTGAAAACTTTAATGATATTAAAGAGGGAGACGTAATCGAGGCCTACATCATGGAACAGGTGAAGCAATAAACTAATGCCATATAAAACGAATGAAAATCAGTATCCTGCACATTTTCATCAATTGCAAAAATGCTCAACGTACCTATGTACGCCTCCGCTTTTTGTAATTTCTGAAAATGCACATTATACTAATTTTGATTCGTTTTAGGAAGGTTGTATATACAAATGTAGGGGTCGGTCCTGACCGACCCAGGGCAGGTCAAGACCTGCCCCTACAATAATTGAAATTAAATTTTAGACCAATTATAGTTTTAGGACAAAAATATCACATATACAGGCAATTTTATTGTTCGGTATTTAAAAGGAGATAATATGAAAAGACAAGCAAATGGAAATAATAGGCTTGATAAAATTAATGAAGAATTAAAAAGAGAACTTAGTAATATAATTAATTATGAGGTTAAAAATTCAAATGTAACTGGACTAATTACTGTTACTAAGGTTAAGATTTCACCAGATTTAAGATTTGCAAGAGTTTCTGTTAGTATAATAAATTCAAGAAATATTAAACAAACATTAGCTGGTTTAAAAGCTGCATCTGGATTTATTAGAAGTAGAATTGCGGAAAAAATAAATTTAAGAGTAACACCAGAATTAGTTTTTGAATTTGATGATTCAATGCAATATGGTGAAAGAATTGACACAATTTTAAAAGATATAATGAAAGAAATGAGGAACGAAGAATGACATTAGATAAAATTGTAGAGGAAATCTATTCTGCAAAAAATATAGTAATTCTTACACATGACCAACCAGATGGAGATGCTATAGGAAGCAGTCTAGCTCTATATAATGGATTGAAACAAAAAAATAAACAAGTTGACCTTGTTATACCAGAATATCCAAAAGTATTTTCATTTTTACCAAATGCGGATGAAATAAAAACAGAAGGTAAAAATGAAACTTATGATTTAGCAATAGCATTAGATTGTGGAGATAAAAGTAGATTAAATGGATTTGTAAAATACTTTGAGGATGCTAATTGTAGAATATCTATTGACCATCATGGTGTCAATACAATGTTTGCAGATTATAATTTTGTTAATCCAATGGCACCAGCGTGTTGCCAAATACTAATTATTGTATTAGAAGCTTTAGGTATTGAAATTACAAAAGAAATAGGAACATGTTTATTAACAGGTATAATTACTGATACAGGTGGATTTAAGTATTCAGGAGTAACTGCTGAAACATTTGAATTTGCAGCAGGTTTAATGGATAAAGGTGTTAATGTTTCTAGTATATATAAAAAAGTTTTACAAACTGTAAGTAAACCTAAATTTGAACTTATGAAACTTGCAATGAATAGGATAGAATTTTTCGAAGATGGAAAAATTTCATTTACATATATAACTAAAGAGGATGAAGAAAAAGCAAATGCTTCTACTGGGGACCATGACGGAATAGTTGAAATGGGAAGAGATATAGAAGATGTCGAAGTATCTATATTTTTAAGAGAGACAAATGAAGGTTATAAAATTTCATTAAGGTCAAATGAATACATGAATGTAGCTGATATTTGTGTTTTATTCAACGGTGGAGGACATATAAGAGCAGCTGGTGGATTTGTCAATCTTCCATTTGAAAAAGCAAAAGAAAAAATTATAGATGCATGTAAAAAACAATTAAAATAAAAGGATTTATTAATGGACGGAATACTAATAATAAATAAACCGAAAGGTTATACATCACATGATGTCGTAAATGTGATAAGGAAAAAATTAAATATTAAAAAGGTAGGACATACTGGAACTTTGGATCCAAATGCAACAGGGGTTCTACCAATTTTAGTAGGACAAGCAACAAAAGTATCTAAGTACTTAATAGAACATGACAAAACTTATGTTGCAAAATTAAAATTAGGGGAAAAAACTAGTACAGGTGATGTCGAAGGGGAAATAATTGAAAAAAAAGATGTTCCAACAGATTTACACGAAGAGTATGTTTTAGAAGTATTAAAAAATTTTACGGGGAAACAAAAACAAATACCTCCTGTATATTCAGCTATAAAAGTGAACGGAAAGAAAGCATATGAATATGCAAGAGAAAATAAAGAAATCAAATTAGAACCTAGAGAAATAGAAATAGAGCAAATTCAATTAATAGAATTTAAAGATGAAGAAATCACTTTTGAAGTCGAATGTTCAAAAGGAACATACATAAGAACTCTTTGTGAAGATATAGCAATCAAACTTGGAACAGTTGGTTTTATGAAAGAATTAGAGAGAAAAAAAATTAATATATTTACAATAGAGAATGCAATAAATTTAGAGGATATATCTGAAAAAGAACTTATTAATATAGAAAAAGTTTTTGAAGATAGAGAGAAAATCTTCTTAAATAAAAGAAAATTAGAATTGTTTTTGAACGGAGTAAAATTACAATTTAATTTAAAAGATGATTTATATAGAATTTATTCAGAAAATTATTTTATTGGATTAGGGATTATAAAAGACGGATATTTAAAAAGAGATGTAATAATTGAAAAAAAATAAGGGGGGAATTTATGTTTCATTATTTATTATTAATGCTTGCAGCAATGTTTTGGGTGTTTAGACTAATAGTTACTGTAATGTATAATTTGGGAACGGAATTTGTTATAGAACCATTAAATTTTACAGTTGAAATTGTACTATTATTTGTAACATTATTTTGTTTTATTTTTATAGCAAGAAGAAAATTATTTGGAGCCTTATTATATTTAATATCTTATGGTGCATATTTTGGAGTAGATTTATATAAAAAAGTAATTCCTATTATAGAAGGAGAAGCAGGATTAATAGATTATACATCTTTAATAGTATCTTTTATTGCAATAGTTTTAGCATTGCTTGTTTTTGCAAGTGTAGGAATCACAGGTTCAGGAAAAACATCACACCAAAAAACAGACTGGTTCTTTAAAAACGATGACATACAAAGAGTGAAAGATTCAAGAGATGATACAAATCAGTATAAATTTTAATTTAGAAGTGAGAGGTGTGAGGTGGGAAGTGTGACTTTAAATATAGTACTACAATATTTATTTATTAAGGCACACCTCCCACATCTCACTTCACATCACGAAAATGCAAGTGGAGATTAATGGAAAGGAGTTCGACATTAATATGGATTTAAAAAACTTTCATTTAGCACCTTTATATGCAATTGACCAAGAATGGGCATTATTAACTACAGGACAAAAAGAAAAATTCAATTCTATGACAATAAGTTGGGGTGGACTAGGGACAATTTGGAACAAACCTGTTGTTACAGCGTATGTCAGACCAAACAGATATACATATGAGTTCATGGAAAACAACGAATATTTTACAATGAGTTTTTATGATGAAGAATACAGAAAAGATTTAGCAATTTTGGGCAGTAAATCTGGTAGAGATTCAGATAAAATTGTACTTACAAAATTAACACCAGAGTTTTTAGAAAGAACGATTTCATTTAAAGAAGCAAAATTAACTCTTATATGTAAAAAAATATATTTTCAAGATATGGATATTACAAATGTTAATATAGAACAAAGCGAAAAAGAAAGATTATATAACACTGAACCTATGCACAGAATGTATATAGGTGAAGTTGTTGAGATAATTGATAAGAGAGTGAAATAAATATTTATGATAATAATAAAAAATGATAATAATGAAACACTAAAAAATCAAATTGATAATAAATTATGCGCTTTTAATAGAGAACATTGTGAATGGCTTAATAAAAAAGCAAAAGCCAATAATGATGAATATTCGGAAAAAGAGCAAAATTTTATAGCATATGAAGATAATAAAGTAATTGGTGGAGCAATTGGTTTTGTTAAATATAGTTGGTATTTTTTAGATTTACTATGCGTAGATGAAAAATATAGAGGACAATACATAGGAACAAAATTACTAAAACAAATAGAAGAATTTGCTAAGAAAGAAAATTTAACAGGTATTAGAATGGAAACTTGGGATTTTCAAGCAAGAGGATTTTATGAGAAAAATGGATATAAAGTATTTGCGGAAATAAAAGATTGTCCTCCTAATACAATTTGTTATTTTTTAAAAAAGGAAGTGAAGAAATGAACATCAACTGGTATCCAGGGCATATGCTAAAAACTAAAAAACAAATAATAGAAGATTTAAAGTTAATAGATGTTGTAATAGAAATATTAGATGCAAGAATACCTTTATCTAGTGTGAATCCAGATATACAAAAAATAGTTCAAAACAAAAAAAGAATAGTTTTATTAAATAAATGTGATTTAGCAGATGACAATGAAACAGCAAAATGGATAAAATATTTTTCGAATAAAAATATAGTTGCAATAAAAACAAATTCTGCTTTGGGTAATGGAATTAATCAAATTTTAGATGCAATAGAAAAAATTATGGAAAAAGAAATAGAAATTGCAAAAGCTAAAGGTATTGCAAATAAAAGAATAAGAGCCATAATTTTAGGAATACCAAATGTAGGAAAATCTTCACTAATAAATAGATTAGCTAATAAAAAGTCGGCAGAAGTTGGAAATAGACCAGGTGTTACTAAACAAAAACAATGGATAAGATTAAACAATAATATAGAACTACTAGATACACCAGGTGTATTATGGCCTAAATTTGAAGATGAAAAAGTAGCACTTAATTTAGCATATACAGGAACTATAAAAGATGAAGTAATAGATAAAGTTGAAGTAGCTTTTAATCTACTACAAATTCTATATAGTAAACATAGAAATAATTTGTTTGAAAGATATAAATTAACTCAAGAAGAAGTTGATAGTGTATTTATTGATGATGAGAACTTTTTTACAATGAACTTATTAGAACTAATTGCTAAAAAAAGAGGAGCAATAGTATCTGGCGGAAATATAGATGAAGAAAAAATTTCAGGAATAATTTTAAATGACTTTAGAACAGGAAAATTAGGAAGAATAACATTGGAGAAAGTAAATGAAGAATAAAAATGAAGTTAATTTAATGTCGCCATTAACATGGGCATATATAGGGGATAGTGTTTACGAATTATTCATAAGAGAACACTTAGTAAACACAACAAATTTAAAACCAAACAAATTACATAAACAAGCAATAAGTTATGTTAAAGCTAAAGCTCAATCAGAAATTTTAAATAGAATACATGATGAATTAACAGAAAAAGAACAAGAAATTGTAAGAAGAACAAGAAACACTCAAAATCATCATTTGCCAAAAAATGCTGAACTTGCAGATTATATGTATGCAACAGCATTTGAAGGATTAATTGGGTATTTATATCTAGCAGGAGAAAAAGAAAGATTAGATGAAATTTTAAATAAATGTATAAATGCATAATATAAAATTTAATGCAGACGTTGTAGGGGCGACCATTGGTCGTCCGTTCTCACATAGGCTTGCTAAATAACAAATGGGCAAGGCTTCGAAGAACGGACGGCTGATAGCCGCCCCTACAATATTATTTAATAAAAAAATTATAAAGATATTGACATTAAACAAATGTTCGTATAAAATATTCCTAAATCAGGGGGTAATAATATGATAAACACATTACATATTAAAAATATAGGAATTATTGATGAAATAAGTATTGATTTTAATAAAGGGTTTAATGTTTTAACAGGTGAAACAGGAGCAGGAAAAACTTTAATTATAGATTCGCTGGAGATTTTAGCAGGTGGCAGATTTTGTAAGGAAATGATAAGAAAAGGTGAGGATATTTCTTTTGTTGAAATGAGTGTTACTGATAATAAAACTAAAGAAGAAATTATATTATCAAGAGAGATTAATGTTAATGGTAAAAACTTGTGCAAAATAAATGGTCGAATGGTAACAGTAAAGGAATTAAAATCTTTTATGACTTCTATTCTTGATATACATGGACAACATGATAATCAATCATTATTAAACACAAATCTACACATACAACTATTAGATAAATTTGCATGGAGCGAGTTAAAAGAATATAGAGATAAATATTCAGAACAATATAGAGAATATAAAAGATTAAAAGAAGAAATAGCAAAAAATTATGGTGATGAAAAGGAAAAACAAAGAAAAATTGATTTACTTAAATATCAATTAAATGAAATAGAAGAAGCTAATTTGAAAAATGGTGAAGAGGAAGAATTAGAAGAAAAAAAGAAAAAAATTTTAAACAGTGAAAAGCTTTCTAAAAACTTACAAATAGCTGAAAATGAAATTTTAAATGTTTCAGTAGATTCTATATTATCTGCAGTAAAAGCATTAGAAAAAATAGAAGATATTAATAGTTTATATAGTGATGCAAGTAAAAATTTAAAAAGTATTTATTATGATTTAGA
>SVGD01000017.1 GCA_015056485.1 Clostridiales bacterium | reverse complement strand
AATTTATTTATAGTTCAATGGGAAGAAATGTTAAAACTTTATCCAAAAGCAGTTTTAGGAGGTTCAATTTATTAATGATTTTAGTATTATTAGGAACTCAAAATAATAGCTTTGAGAGATTATTAAATAAAATAAATGAATGTATAGAAAAAAATATAATTACTGACCATGTTATTGTTCAAGCAGGTCATACAAAATTCACTTCAGATAAAATGGAAATATTTGATTTTATTCCTTTGGCTAAAATGAATACTCTATTAAATGAAGCGGATTTGATTATTACACATGGTGGAGTAGGTTCGATTACTTCAGCACTTAAACTTGGAAAGAAAGTTATTGCTGTTTCTAGATTAAAAGAATTTAACGAGCATGTAAATAATCATCAAATACAAATTATAGATGCATTTGATGCAAATGGGTATTTAAAAGGAACTCATAACGTTGATGACCTAGAGGAAATATTAAAAACTATATCTAGTTTTAAACCAAAAAAATTTATTAGTAATACTGGAAATATTTTAAATATAGTTTCAGAATTTATTGATAATAATTAAGAAAGGATTAAAAATGCCTAAAGTAAGTATAATTGTTCCAGTATATAATACTGAAAAATATTTGGATAAATGTTTAAATTCTTTGGTAAATCAAACCTTGCAAGATATAGAAATTATTGTTGTTAATGATGGTTCTAAAGATAACTCTGAAACAATAATAAATAAATTTAAACAAAATTATTCAGATAAAATAGTCTATTTAAATAAAGAAAATGGTGGTTTATCTGATGCTAGAAATTATGCTATACCACATGTTAAATCTGACTATATAGGCTTTGTAGATTCAGATGACTATATTGAGTTTGATATGTTCGAAAAAATGTACAACATAGCCATTGAAAAAAATTTAGACTTAGTTGAATGTAATTTTAATTGGGAATATCCAAATAAAATAAAAGAAGATTGTGGAAACAATTACTTAGGTAAAAGTGATTTATTTCTATTAGGAAGAGTAATGGCATGCAATAAATTATTTAAAACATCTATAATAAAAGAAAATAATATTATTTTTCCTAAATCATTAAATTATGAAGATATAGAATTTTTTTATAAATTAGCACCATATGTTGAAAATTCTTACCTATTGCCTAATAGTTTTTATCATTATGTTCAAAGAGAAAATTCTATAATAAATAATCAAAATGAAAAAACAGCAGATATTTTTATAATTTTAAATAACATTATCGAATTTTATAAAAAAAATAATTTATTTTATAAATATAAAAATGAATTAGAATATTTATATATTAGATTTTTATTAGGTAGTTCATTTTTAAGAATTGTTAAAATAAAAAATAAAAAATTAAAAAAAGAATTATTAAATAAAACAATAAATGAGTTATATTTAAAATTCCCAAATTGGAAAAATAATAATTTATTAAAAATAAAAAGCAAAAAAAATATGTATTATAAATCTGTAAATAAATTTACATTTAAAATATATTCTTTTATTTTTAAATTTAAAGGAGCATAAATTGAAAAAAATAAATTCAAAAAATATATTATATTTATTTATAATATTATTACCACTACTAGATATGTCCAGTTTTATATTTAGGAATTTTTTCAACACTAGTTTTTCGCCATCAACTTTTATTAGACCAATTATTCCTATAATATTAATTATATTAATATTTTTTAAATATAAATTTAAATTAAAAACTATAATAATAGGAAGTATTTATGGAATATATTCATTAGTTCATTTATATGTTTTTAATAAATTAAATTATGGTATATCTTATGGAACAATTACTCATGAACTTCAGTATATAGTAAATTATACTTTTTTAATTTTAAATTTATTTATTTTTTTATTTATTTTTACGCCCAATATCACGGGTCGCCGAGGGCGGCGACCCCTACAAGAATATTAATTTAATTCCAAGAATGGTATTAATAGCAAATGGAATTTATATACTATCAATTTATATATCAATTTTTACAAATACTTCTTCAACTACATATTTAGAAGGAATGGGATTTAAAGGCTGGTTTGAGTCTGGTAATAGTTTAAGTACTATTTTGGTTTTAAATTTATTTATTATTTTTACATTATTTAATAAATTGGAAGATAAAAAAATAAAAATAATTGCATTTACAGAAATTATTTTATCTGGAATATTTTTAATATTTTTATTAGGAACTAGAACCGGATTATTTGGATTTGTTCTTGTAGTAGGAGCATACATATTTTCAAGAATATTTATATTATTTAGAAATAATTTTATAAACAAAGAAAAAAAATTAGAAAAAAATAAAAAAATATTATTAATAATTTGTTCTATTTTAATTGTATCTATAGTTGGCTTAGTTTTATATAAAGGTAGTTCATTATTATCAAGAAGAAAATATTTAAATAGTTTAAATAATGCTATTATAGATTCTCAAACAGGAGAACCTTCTCATGTGACTGGTGATATCTTAAAATTTAAAGAACAAATTGAAAAAAATGAACTAGATGAAACATATATGTCAAAACCTATGCAAAATTCTATAACTGAATTATATAATTTTGCTAACAAACACAATATAGCTGGAACTGACAGAAGAACTCAACAATTAATATATAATGCTTATTTAGTAAAAAATCAATCAAATATTTTTTATTTACTATTTGGTAATGGATTTTTAAATAATTATGGTGAATTAACTTTAGAAATGGAAATACCTGCATTTTTATTTAATTTTGGATTAATTGGATTTATTTTATATTTTATTCCATTTTTATCTTTATTTATTTATTACATTTATATTGGAATAAAAAATATAAAAAAAATAGATGCAGAATATATTTTTCTATGTTTTGGAATTTTACTTAGCTTTATACTATCATTCTTAGTCGGACAAATTTTCTTTAATTCATCAGCTATGATAATAATAACATGTATGAATGTACTGTTATTAAATAAATGTATTAATTTAAAGAATAAAAAAATTGATATAATTAACCATAAAAATACAGTAGAAAATAATTTAGAAGAAGAACTTTTAGTTAAATAATTAAGACATTTATTAATCTATATATAATGGAGGATATATGAAAAAAATATTATTCGGAATAACTAATTTATCAATAGGTGGAGCAGAAAGAGTTTTAGTTGATATTGCAAATAAACTTTCTGATGATTATGAAATAGATATTTTTACAATTTATTCAAAACGGAGAATTTGAAAAATTATTAAATAAAAATATTAATTTTAAATCACTATATCCTAAATCATACGATGAATATAATAAAATAAAAAAATTATTAATTAGTTTAAGAATTTTATTATTTAAAAATAATATTTACAAAAAATATATTAAAAATAATTATGATGTTGAAGTTGCCTTTTTAGAAGGGCCTATTACTAATATTTTAAGTTCAAAAAATAAAAATACAAAAAAAATAGCATGGATTCACACAGATTTATCTTCTACTCATGAAAATACTTTTAAATTTAAAATAAAAAAAATAATAAATAAAAAAATATATAAAAAATATAATAATTTAATATTTGTAAGTAATCAAAATTTAAATGAATTTAACAAAATTTATAAGATTGAAAATAATAAACAAGTTATTCACAATTATTTAAATATTGAAAATGTACTTTTAAGAGCTAAAGAATTTAATGCAGATTTACCAAAAAATAATATTCCTAATTTTGTTACAGTTGCTCGACTAGTTGAAGCTAAAGCTTTAGATAGATTAATTACGATACATTATAAACTAATAAAAGAAGGTTATAATCATAGATTTTTTGTGGTTGGTGATGGTCCTTTAAAATCAAAATTAGAAGAATTAATAGTTAAATTAAACTTAAAAGAATCCTTTTTCTTATGTGGGCAAAAAGAAAACCCTTATCCTTATATTTTAGATGCAGATTTCTTTTGTCTGCTATCATACACTGAAGGCCTACCAATGACTTTATTAGAATCAAAAATATTAAATAAATACATTATCATTACTGATAATTCTTCAAAGGAAGCATTGGAAGGTTATGAAAATAAAAAAATTGTTGAAAATTCTGAAGATGGTATTTATAATGGATTAAAAGAAATTATTAAAAATTATCCAAATATTAAAATTAGCGAAACTAGCTCAAAAGATGAAAATAATGAAATAATAAATAAAATAAAAAACTTGTTAGGAGATTAGTATGAAAATATCTATTTTAACAGCTACATATAATAGAGAAAAATATTTAACAAAATTATTCGAAAGTATTTTAGAAAATTCTAATTATGGAGTTCAATTAGAATGGCTTATTATGGATGACCGGTTCAACTGACAAAACAAAAGATTTAATAGAGTCTTTTATTGAAAAAATTTCTAATTCTAACTTGGAAATAAAATATTTTTATCAAGAAAATCAAGGAAAAATGACTGCTTTAAATAATCTTATTACTAATGCTTCTAGTGACTTATTAATAGAATGCGATTCTGATGATTATTTGAAAAGTAATGCAATCAAAATTATTAATTCAAAATATGAAGAAGTTAAAGATAAAGAAAACATTTATGCATTAGCATTTTTAAAATATGACCAAAACCTATGTAATATCGGTAGTACTTTTAAAACTGATAACTATGAAACAAATATGTTTAATTTGTACTTTAAAGATGGATTATTAGGTGATAAATCTTTAGTTTTTGTAACTAATATTAGAAAACAGTATTTATATAAATTAGAAAAAAATGAAAGATTTAGTACAGAGGCAAGATTATATAATGAAATGGATAAAAAACATAATGTAATATGTTTTAATTATCCTATAATGATTTGTGAATATTTAAAAGAAGGTTATTCACAAAATATTGCAAAAATATTTAAGGAAAATCCTTATGGATATTATGAATATTTTAAACAAATACTAAACTTTGATATGAAGGATGTTTTATTTAGTAAAAGACTATATGCTATAAAACACTACATTCTATTTTCTTATTTAACAAAGAATAAAAACATCTTAAAAAACATTAAAGGAACATTTAATAAATTTTTAGTTATTATTTTATATATTCCTGGGATTGTTAAGAGTTTGTTTTACAAAAAAAAGGACTGTTAGTCCTTTTTTTATTGTATAGGAAAAATCGACTTTTATCTTGACTACATTTAAGATTTTTCCGTATACAACAAGGTTAGGCTACCTTAGTATGTGCCGATGCGAAGCATCGTGTACAAGTATTTCGCACATTCTTCAAAGACTAACTTAGCGAAATGCCTTTCTTATAAACTTTTATTTTTTTTACTTTTTATGTTGTTATATTTTTGGGTAAATTCATTATTATTATTCCTATAATTACTATGCTTGCTCCTATAATTCCTTGTATAGAAATGGCTTCTTTAAATACAATTTTAGAAGCAACTAATGTAGCAATTTGAACTATTCCTGTACATATTGGCATTATATAACTTAAATCAAACATTATTACTATTCTTGTAAATAACAAAAAACTACATAAATAACATAAAAATCCTATGGCACTTATCCAATTTATAGAAAATCCTATATTTCCTTCATTTAATGAAATTGTTCCTGAATTTCCTCCCAATTTCATAAAAACTAACCCACTTACTGTTAGTACTAGATATATACCTATTAATAAAAATTTCATCTTATTCCTCCTTTATTTTTACAAATTTTGCTGTAACCATTTGCCACAATGTTCTTATAATTCTTATAAAGGATATTATTGCTGCATTTTTCACATTATTATCTTTCAAAATTCTATACGATTCTTTTAAATTATAAATATAACCTTTTAAACCATTAGAACTTGCTCCGTCCAATTCTCATATGTATTAAGTATTTATTTATATGTACTAAATTAATTTCCTTATTTAATAATAACTTAACCATAAAATCATAATCTGAAACAACTTTATATTTTAAATCATATAGCCCCATTTTATCGTATGCTTCCTTTGTTAAATATAATGTTGGATGAGCTAAAATGTTACCTGTTTTCACATTAGTTGACTTTGTAATCCATTTTCTTTGTGGTTTTGACATTGTTTCATAATCCATATACAATAAATTTCCATGAATTCCATCACATTTGTTCTTTTCAACAGTTTCAGAAATTATTTCTAAAATTTTATTATTTGCATATTTATCATCTGAATTTAACAAACCAATAATATCACCTGTTGCCATTTTAATCCCTTTGTTCATTGCATCATAAATTCCTTTATCAGGTTCACTAATATATCTCAATTTACCTTTGTATTTTTCTTCATACTTTTTTACAATTTCCATAGTATTATCTTTTGATGCACCATCTACAATAATATGTTCATAATTTTCATATTCTTGAGATAATACAGATTGTATAGTTTCTTCTATGGTTTTTCCTGAATTATAAGCAGTTGTTACAATTGAAATTTTCATTTTTTTCTCCTTTTATTCAAATAAATTAACTCTATATACTTTTATTCCACTATCTTGAAAAACTTCATTTATTCTATTTTCAAGACTTTGGATTTCCACATTTTTCTTTAATATAACTTGTAAAAATCCTCCTCCTCCTGCTCCACATATCATTTGTCCACATATTAAATCTTCACAGGCATTTAAAATTTGATTAATACAAACATTAGTACATCCTTTATCAAGTGTTTTAGACAATTCCCAATGTTCATTAAGTAATTGTGAAAAATCATCTAAATTCTCTTCTTCTAAAGTTTTTTTCATTTCAACGGCCTTATTTTTTATTTCTTGAATAATATTTAAAGTTTTTGTATTATAAGAAATATAATTATTCATAATATCTCTTAATAAATTTTTAGCTAAACGTCTTTGACCTGTATATATTAAAACATATCTATTATTTATTTCATCTACAAAAGATTTGCTTAATTTTAATTTTTCAATACTAAATTGTTGATTAGCACCAGCATCTGTATAAATACATTTTATACCTGGTAAAAGGCCTCCAATTTGGTCTTGCCATCCACCGCCTGTCCCCATAAGCTGTTCTTGTTCTAAAACCCTATATGCAAGTTCTTCATCTGAAATTTTATAATTTAAAAACTTATAAATAGCTTTCAAACATGCACCTGCCAAAATACTACTTGTTCCTAAACCTGAACCCTTAGGTATAGAGGCTACATCTGTTATAAAATTAAAACCAGAACCAATTCTTTCAACAACTGATTTTATAGATGAATCATCTTTCTTGACTATACCTGAAATCAATAGTGCAGCTTTTAACAAAGAAAATGGGTCATTAGTATTAGTACATGATTTTAAATCGTCTATATTTGTTATTTCTTTTTCAAAATTCAAATCAACACTTTTTAAAATAATAGAATCAGTATTGTTTTTTTCTATTTTTACTTTTATAGGATTTTCATTGTTTAATTTAAATGCTGCATTTAAAACAGTTCCACCATTTTCATTACAATATGGAGGTGTATCAGACCATCCTCCACCAAAATTCACACGAATAGGTAATTCTACATATGATGAATTTAATATCTTATTTTTATCTATATCACAGGGCATTGAATTTGAAATTATTTTTTTTATTTCAGCATAACACATATCTTCAAATAAATCACTTGAAAGATTTTCAATATTTTTTTCCTTAACAATTTTAGATATGGCTAAATAAGTTCTGCTTTTAATTTGATAATCGTAATTTTGAGAAATTTCGATTAATTTATTAATTTGCTCAACTATATCAGAACTTTTTAACAATACATTTTTAGCAATATTAATATCTGTCTTTTTCTTTAATAAATTTATAAATTCGTAGCTACGCAATTCAAATTCAATTTGCTGATTTTTTTCCCTCATTTTACTTGTATCAGCATTATTAAAACTTTCATATAAACTAGTTCTTTTTTTCTTAAAATATTTTTTCACTTCATCCTGGGCAAGAGTACAATTCACAATATTATATAATGTTAAGGCAGACTTAATACTTTCCTCATTATTATTTTCTGTTGTATATAACTTTGCCTTCCATAAAGATTTATCTTCAGTCTCCCATAAAACTTTTTCATTAATACCATATTTTTTCATCATGTTTTCTAAAATTGTATTTAAGAAAGGTGTTTCATTAGATTTTTCTACTTTAGGATTTTCTGTTATTGAATAAATTCTTGTAATATATTTGTTATCTTTAGATATTAAAGTATTTAAACATATATTATCTGGGATAGAAATCTCCTTTAGTGTAACATTAGAAAGTATTACATTATTGCCAATTTTAGTGTTTTCACCGATATAACTATTTTCTATATATACATTTGGATTTATAATAGCTGTATCATTTATATATGAATGATTTACAATATATTTAATATTATCATTTATATTACTAAGTACTTTTTTGCTCCACCCTAGACATTTATATTTATTAAGTTCCTGTGTAACAAGATTTAACAATTCCTTTGTAGTTCCAAAATGTATAAAATAAGCTGGAGATAATTTAATAACTTTCATAGAAAAATTATTTAATTTTTTCCAAATAATCTCCCTACATCTTAATAAATCATCATTTATTGTCCCTTCAGCCGCTTCCTTTAAATAATTTTCAAAAGTTGAATCATTTGCTAAAGGATATAGAAAATCCCCATAAAAACTTATTCTTGAAGATTCATTGACAAAAGAATTATATTTTTCCACATCAATAGAATTATTAGTTGATATAAGCTTATATAATTCATTTAATATTTTTGTACTTAAATAAATAGCACCTGTATCTATATCTACACAATTATTTTGATTAACAGCACCTAATTCTTTAAGTTTCTCACAAGATTGTTTGTGAAGAAATTCTTTAACAAAATTATTATCATCAGTTAGAAAAACTCCATGGTTACAACCAGTTTCTACATGAGCTTTTATTGAAATAGCAGCACTATCTAAATAGTGTAAATCTATTTGTAATGGATTAAAAACAAGTAAAACATCACCTGAAAGCACGACCATACCTGGTGACATTCTTGATGGTACAGCAGAAAAAGCTATTATAAATTCATCAAATAAAGTTGAAGTCCTTCCATCTGGTAGTTCCCTTTGTACTGGTGAAAATAATTTTCCACAAGCAGAATATTGAGGAATTCTTTTACTGTCTCCACCAGAGTGTATTACTAAAATTTTATCTTTAGAAAAATCTTTTTCACTAGAAAACTCTCTAATTTCCTTAATAACATTTAAAGTTGCTCCTCCAGAACCAACTCTTTTCCCATCAGGATCTTCCAGTACTAAATATTTTGTGCTTTTAGGTAATAAATTTCTACTTAGCCTATAGTTAATTTCTTGTTTATATGTTTCTGCTTGGTCTTTATTAGATGCAGTTAATACAATCCAATCCCATTTAAGTAATAAATTATTGCCTAAAGACCTTTGATATATATCCCATATATCCTGATAAGTTTCTTTGATAAAATTGTTCTTTATATCTTCAACTTTATTCATTAGTTTCTCCTTTATTTAATTTGTCTATTTCAAATTCTAATATTGAAACTTTTTCAGCTAATTCTATTATTCTTTCGTTTTGTTTAGAATTTTTTTGTGTGCTTCTAAAATTAATAAATAATAAGAAAAATATTGCAACTAAAAATAATAATGAAGGAGGATATCCAATTTTAAAATTCAATGCAATTTTATCTAATAATTTTGGAAATATTGCGAATATTAAAATTCCAAAAGTTCCTGCAACCCAAAATATACTCTCTTTTATGGAAAAATTCTTCATTTTTATCATTCTTAAAATATATATAATAAAAATAATTGCTAATATTATAAAAAAATAATTCATAATTATTTTCTCCTTCCAAATAATTTGTTTAAAATAAGTATAACAATTGTATAAAGCATCTCTATCATGTATTTAATAGGTTTTATAATTCCCCCATGCATACTTTCTCCAAATTCACGATTTCTCATTTTTACAGATACTTCTTCTATACTATAACCATCTAATAACATCTCAATTATAAGGTTAGCATCTGGGAATTCAGGATATTCTCCCATTCTAGAATATTTATCAATAACTCTTTTATTTATTACTTGGAATCCTGATAGAGGATCTGATATTTTTACATGACAACTTAATTTTATTAACCAAATAAAAAAGTTTGTCCCAATTTTTCTAAGTTTAGGAGACTTATAGTTTCCTTTCTCTAAATATCTTGAACCTATTACTATATCACAGTTTTTCTCTTTAATTTTGTCTAATAATTTTTTTGCTTCTTTTGCAATATGTTGACCATCTCCATCAAACATTAAACAGTAATCATAGTCATATTTTTTTGCATATTTTATACCTGTTTGTACTGCATATGCATAATGTAGATTAAATGCAGTAGTAATGCAATTAACATTATTTGATTCTACAATTTGTTTAGTATTATCCTTTGAACAATCATTAATTACTAGTATATCTGTTTCTGGGAAATCTTTTTTTAATTCATCCAAAACTTTTTGAATATTTTCTGACTCATTATATGCTGGTATTATTGTTAATGTTTTATTTGATTTACTAATATATTTATCTTTCACTATTATTTCCTCTTTCTTTTCTTTATTAAAAATTAAAATTAATGTTCCCAATGTTGCTACTGGAAAAACGACAAACCCATATCTATCAATTATCGCTCCTGTACATGCATGGAATAATATATGGATTAAAGAAGAACCTGTTAAAATTATCCCTAAATTTAACAAATCACTATACTTTTTATTTAATAAATATTTTTTCTTTAATATTAAAGCAATAAATACAATTGGTAAAGCTAATGAAATAATTCTGTAAATTGTATTATAAAAATCAAAACTTTTATTAGCAATATTCCTAATTAGCATAGGCGAATTGTTTTCTGTTTCTAAATCTCTTACATTCTCATATAAATAATGATTTTCATCTAGCCATAACATATTAGATTCATTTTCATATATACTTTGTCCTATTGTTTTGTTTTCAAAATAGAATCCATCTGTTAAACTTGGATAATATTCATTAGCATCTTTATGTCTCATACTAGTTACAACATTAGAAATAGCTAAATAATTAAAAGTATATGATTTTAAAGTTTTTAGAGGATATTTATATAATATCTTGAAATACATTTTTAAAGAATCTTCTGTCGAATATTCATTAGAAGTTGAAAACATTACTAATTTTCTTTCTATATTTTCTTCCTCACGGCTTTCAAAATTTTTAAAAACATTTATTAGTTTAAAACTTTTATAATTACTTTCTCCTTTCAAAATCTTTATAATTTCTTGCTTATCCTCGTTATCTATTAATGTTGAATTTAATATATACTCTTCTGTATAGTGTTCTTCATAAAAGTCTATAGAAAAAGAAGTATTTCCATTTAATATAGCTGTTTTAGCAAAACTTGTAGTGTCTCTCCCTGTATTCATATCAACATTATTTTTTTCTAAAATAGCATTCCATGCAATATTAGAAACAATAATCATTATAATACAGGTAAAACATATACCTGCTCTATATAATATATTTTTTAGTTTTCTATTTTCAAATATAGATATGAAACCAGCCATAACTACAGGGCCCAATGCTAGAAAAACATAAGGTTGTTTTAAAAACCATAGCAATACACATGATATAACCACTGAAATTGACAAAATAATTTTGTGAAAAATTTTTTCACCCTTTAACCACATATATGATAAAAGACAAAGTATTACACTACAAGGAATTGCTACAAATTCAGTAAGCAAACCATGCATATATCCAATTAAAATTGGATTAAACACAATTAATATACTAAATAGAACATACATAAATCCTCTAGCAGCATTATTTTTACAAATTATTTTTTTTAATATTTTAATGCTAAAAAATAGTAACAATAAGTAAAAAATAAAAGTACCTATAAGTAAACCAATTTGTGAATTACTAAATAATAATGTTATAATATATAATATTAAAGGAAGTGTTGGTCCTCTTACAATATTCCAATTTGAAAATCCCTCTTCGCCATAAAATATTTTCAAATAACCATAATATTCTGTTGAATCTGGCATAACCATTACTGGAAATGAAAAATAAATATATATTATTACTAGTAATAAAAAAACAAGTAATACCTTTTTTAATATTTTTTCTTTAAAATTTTTCATTTTTTCTCCTTTTGCTTCAAATATTATCTCTTAAATTTTTCTAATGCTGTTGAAAAGAACTCATCAAATTGTTCACTCTTTCTCTTCCATGTCCATCCTTTAATTTGTAATAAATTTTCATTTGATAATTCTTTAATTGAATCTATATTTTTTATAAATAATTTAATCTTTTCTTTTAAACACTCTTTGCTTCTTTCTTGTAAAATATACTCTTTTTGTTTTTCACCAAGAACTTCTGGCACTATTCCTACATCTGTAGAAATAACTGCTACTCCACATGCCATTGCTTCCAATATAGGATTTGGTGTTCCCTCATTTAAAGATGCACATATATATAAATCTATTTTAGAATAAAAATTAACCATTTCGTTATGTGGTATTTGTTTTTTTTGCTTATCTGTCAGTTCTAATCTTACTTTATATCCTTCTTCTATTAGCTCTTCTATTGCAGGCTTTATCACTGTTTCTATGCCTTTATAGTCTTTTTTAGTATTTCCATTCCAATTACTATTTCCTACCCAACCTATTACTACTTCTCTATCTTTTATATTTTGCATTCTCTCAAGATTTTGTGGATAAAATTTATCTAAATCTACTCCATCAGTGATTTGAGTTAATGGTTTATTTAATTCTAATTTATTATAAATATCAAATAATTTTTTTGATGAAACTGTATATGAATCTACCAAATTTATCATTTTTTTTGTTCTATCAATTCCACTATTTAAATATTTATGATCATAAACAGATGCTGTAATACATTTTTTTCTTATTACCTCATCAATGAAGCTTTCTATTCCTCTTCCATAATATTTTAAATAGTATTCCGCAAAATCACCATACAAATAATAAAGTGTTCCTCTCCAGAAAAAATGAATTAAATCACAATCCATACATGCATAAAATACATGTGCAATATTTGAATCAGGTATTTCATCCATATAAATAATCTTAAATTCATACTTATGAGATAAATATTTTTTCACATTTTTTGCAATATTATCATATGCCCAATTTTTTGTATCTACAATTAGTGCAATCTTAATTTTTTTATTTACTATTATCTCTTCTTCAACTTCCTTTTTACTGTTATCTATTCCTAATTCTTTTTCTCTCTGTTTAAGCCACTCTTCAGTTGACTTGCTCCAAACTTGAATATTATGCTTGTTCTTAAAATAACATGCTGATTCATATAACTTTTTGTTAGAAAATCTTTGTCTTTCGTATTCAATATCTGATTTTTTTTCTGATTTTACATGGTCATGTACTAATCCGACCTCTTTACAACAACCTATTTTATATCCTTTATTAAATAATGTTATTGAAAAATCTACATCTTCAAATCCGATAAACATTCCTTCATCAAATCCACCACATTCCAAAAAGGCTTCTTTATTAACAATCGAAGAACCTCCAAATAAGAAAGAAGCTAAACAGTTATCTATAAATTTAATATCATTAATATTTACCTGTTTATATGTTGATCCACAACCAATATGTATATCATTATTGTCTAACATTGTTAAATATAGATGTCCTCCATATGTAAATAATGTTTTTTTATCTGCATTCAATAAAGGTATGTTTATAAACTTACATCCTAACTGACTTATAGCCTTTTGCGCTTCTGGAAATATATCCTTTGTAAAATAAATATCATTATCTAAAAACATTATCCATTTTGTGTCTACATATTCCACTGCTTTATTTCTTCCTTTTGCAACACCCAAATTCTCTTTAAATTCTATCAGCTTACAGTTTATACGGATTTTTGAAATTTCAGATTTAATAAAACTAATATTTTCTTCTGTTGAACCATTATCTGCAATTAAAACTTTTCCTTTAAAATTTTTGCATTTATCATTTAGTGACTTAATCAGTTTTATTGTAGCATCTGCTCTATTACAAGATAATATTACTATTGTTAAATTTTCTGAATAAAATCCTATATTACTGTCCTTTGATAACAGTCTATGTAATGTAGTTGTTCCATATTGTAATACATTAATTCCTTCTATTACTTCTAAATATTCACTCATGTATACCCTCTACCTTTTAAAAATCCTTTTTACTATTGATAAACATTTTCTTAAAATTTTTCTTACTGTTGGCTCTTTAATACTATTTTTATATTTTTCAAATTCATCTAATAAAACTCTATATTCGTACTTCAATCGTTCATTTTCATTTTTATAAATATCTTTTAATACATTTAATCTGCTAATTTCTTGTTCTAGATCTTCTTTCATATGGTTTCCCCTTTACTAAACTTTAATAATACTATTAATATTTTCTTTTGCCTTTATATTATATTCTTTTCTCCATTTATCGTATGATTTGACTATTAAATCTCTATTTTCCAAGACGTATTTGATCTTTTCATAAATTTCCATTATATTATCTTCTTTATTTACTACTAAATATTTTTCTAATTCGGTTCCTTCAAAATAATGGTGATTATCTCCTGTAATACAAGGCACACCTAGTTCTAAACTTTCCAATGGTAAAAGTGGTGCACATTCTGTAAATGTAACATATAGATTAATATCATTTTGCGCCATTCTTTTAAATAAATCTTCTCTTGATAAATTGGTTTGTACTCCTGTTATGCTTAAGTTAAATTGATTAGCTAGTTCTTGCACTTTATATGAAATCGGTAAACAATCTAAAACTACATTATCGATTAGGCTAACTGCACTTAATTGATTGTATGTATTTTTTACCCATCTATCGCCTGAACAGTATAATCCTATCTTAGTAACTTGGTCATTTTTTTTCGCTTTGTATTGTTCACTATTTGGTATATCAATATAATTCATGAAAAATGAACAACTATATCCTTTAGCTTTATAAAATTCATACATACTTTTCTTAACAAATACTAACTCATTTATTATATCTTGTTTATACATTTTTAATATTTGCATAAATACTTGAAAATCATATTCTTCACTTAACAGTGCATTACTTCCATGCCACAAAACTTTAATTATTACTTCAGAATTTAATTTTCTTAATTCGCTAGCTATATTATCCCAGCCCTTTGCAAATCCATTAAAAATTACTATCTTAATTTTTTTATCATTAATTACTTTTGCCATTAATTTTGCTTCTTTTTCTGTATATTGCTCTCTTAAAGGTACTATATTTTCAAAATTATCTTTTGCAACATGAGATAATCCTATCCAATCAGGATGATAAATCATTATATACTCATTGTATTTACTTAACCTTTCATTTGTTTGTTCTACTCTTTTTTTATAATTAATATGAATTGAATAAAAATTCCTTAGGCCTGCAACTCTTCTTTTTACAAATCCAATAATATAATTTTTAAAATGACAAATATTGTAATATCTATTTAATAAAAATTTTCCTAATTTTGATCCAAATGTTCTGAAAAAATATATTGCAATTTTTTCTTCTTTTGGTGCCCATGTTGCGTTATAATAATGAATCATATAAGTATTTTTTGTGAAATTCTTTTTTGAATAATTATAATTAATTGGATAAAAATATTCTTCTGAATATACTTTTATTTCTTCATTTATAATATCTATTCCATCAATTTTTTCTTTTTTGTATCTTGAGAAAATATTTGTAATTATTTTGGGTATAGCATAATTAAATATATTATTAGGATCAAATACTTTTTGTCTATCATACCAGTCTAACAATTGTTTTACATATTTATTTTTTGCATTTTTTACTCCTATAACTCCTGCAGCAATTACTCTATTTTCTTCATATCCAATGAAAAATTCATCCTCATATAATGTTTTACAATCTTTTATTACTTCCATATCTGTATCAAAATAAATACCGCCTTCATTATATAATGCATATAATCTTGCATAATCACTTACAAAGGCCCATTTTTTATTTTCATAGGCCTGTTTAACAAATGGACATATATTTATATCAAAATTTGTTTCGTTCCATTGCTTTATTTCAAAGTCTGGAAAGAATTTCTTCCAACTTTTTATACATTTTTTTGCCATTTTCGATAATGGTTTGTCTCCAAACCAACAATAATGAATAATCTTTTTCATAATCTCTCCTAATTAAACTTCCTCTGCAAATCTTTTTTCTAATTTTTTAAATATGCAATATCCAATTATACAAATTGCTATTGATATAGCTAATATTATTCCTAAATTTTGCAAATTAGGTATAGATTGATAATAAAATATTGATCTATATGCTTCAATAATATGAGCCATAGGATTTAATTTTAATATTGATGCATAATTAGACTCAATTGTATTTATAGAATATACTATAGGTGTAGCATAAAATAATAACATTATTCCAATTCCTACAAAATGTTCTAAATCTCTAAAATATACTGTTACACTTGATAATATAAAACAAATACCTAAAGATAAAATATATTGAACAAGTAAAACAAGTGGATAAAATATTATATGCCATGTTATTCCCAATCCCGATAAAATAACAAAAGCTAATATAATTAGTGTCGATATTAAAAAGTTTATAGCTGCACTAGTTGTTACAGATATTGGTAATATTTCTCTAGGGAAATAAACCTTTTTTATTATATTTGCATTTGCAATTATAATCCCACTTGATTGAGAAACTACTGTTGTAAAAAATGTCCATGGAATTAATGCAGAACAAACAAATATAACATAATTTTCCTGCTGAACTTTAAGAATAATTGGAAAAATTATGGCATATACAGCCAATTGTAATAATGGATTTAAAAAAGACCACACTATTCCAAAAAAAGATTTTTTATATTTTCCCCTTATATCTTTTTTAACGTTTGTTTTTAAAAGTTCTCTGTATTCATATATATTTTTAAATACTTTCATGTTTTCCTCCCTTATGCAGTTTCCTTTAAATATTTTTGTATAACAGATGTTGTATCTCCATCTTCTCTAATTATTCCTTCATGCAGCCAAACCGCTCTTGTGCAAAATCTCTCAACAGTCTCTAAACCATGTGAAACAAAAACAATAGTTTTCCCTTGTGCTTTTAATTCTTCCATTTTTTTTAAACATTTTTCTTGAAAATGTTGATCTCCTACAGATAATATTTCATCTATCAAAAGTATTTCTGCATCAACATTAATAGCAACAGAAAATGCTAATCTCATATACATACCTGATGAATATGTTCTTACAGGATTATCAATAAATTCTTGTAATTCGGAAAAATTTATAATTTCATCTATTCTTTTATCAATTTCAGCACGTGTTAATCCAAAAATAGAAGCATTAAAATATATATTTTCTCTGCCTGAAAAATCCGGATGAAAACCTGCTCCTAATTCTAGAAGTGATGTTAATTTTCCGTATGTCTCAACACTACCTTTATTTGGATAAATAATCTTAGTCATGAGCTTCAATAAAGTTGATTTACCGCTTCCGTTTACTCCTATTAATCCTACAACCTCACCTTTTTTTATCGTTACGTTAATATCTTTTAAAACGGTTCTTACTTCTTTTCTAGTTCTGTTCCAAAAAAGAAGTTTTTCTTTTATTGTATTTGTTCTATCATAAAAAACATTAAATGTTTTTGTAACATTTTTCACAACAATTGCATCTAAATTATTATCTTTTGACATTTTATCCCTCTTTTCACTAGTGTATTATATCACATATATAATTATTGTCAAACTCTTATTCCCCTAAATTAATATTGAATTATTTTAACTTTAAATATATCTTTATATTAAAAAATAAGATTAACTTTTTAACTAATAATTTTATACTTTTAACTTTTAAATTTTTTATTAAATTTCTATTCTTTATTTCTAAAATATATTTATCTTGTTCTTTTTTCCTTAAATCTTTTGCTGCCTCTAATACTGCGTTACTATAATATTGTTTAATACTGTTAATAGTTTTTTGAGTTAAATTAATTTTTTCAATTTGTTTTACCATTTTATCATAATGTAGTAATAAATCATTTGCTCTTTTTACTGTTTTTTTGTAATCTGTATTTCTAGTTATACTATTAATAGCTTGTACATAGTAATAACCATAATAATCAATAGAAACAACATTTTTTGCAGTCACTAAAATAATTGGTGTTAAACCAAAATCTTCATGATACATTCCCGTAGAAAATTTAAATTTATTATTTCTAAAAAATTTCATGTTATATAAATATAAACAAGAAGGTTCTAATAATAAATCAGATGAATACAATTTATTAAATCCTTCCTGCCCTGAAATCTCATCGAAAATAGGCCCTTTAACTTTTTCTATTTCATTGTATTTTTCATCAACTTTAGTAAGTTTAAATTTTATTAAATCAATATTTTTTTCTATGTACGGTAATAATTTTTGAAATAAATTTTCATCTATATAATCATCTGAATCTACAAAGGCAATATAATCCCCTGTAGCAATCTCTATACCAGAATTCCTTGCGCTAGATAAACCTTCATTTTCTTTTTTTATGTATTTAATTTTTTTTGAATAATTAGCTACATATTCATTTATGATTTTTTCTGAATTATCAGTTGAACCATCATTCACAACTATTATTTCTAAATCTTGATATATTTGATTTAAAATCGAATCTAGACATTTTTTTAAATATTTTTCAGTATTATATACTGGCACAATAACACTAATTTTAGGCATTGTCTCCTCCTATAAAAATATGATTTAATTGATTTAATATATTATTATTAACTTCTTGTGGATTATTTTCTTTATTTATAAAATATCCTTCTTTTATAAATTTTTCCATTGCAGACACAATACTATTTACATCTTTATCTGTAACAAAGCCTTGTTTATTTTCTATATCAATTAAAGCATCAGATACATTAGTTGTTATTATTGGTTTTTGCAAGACAAAAGCTTCATCAAAAACAACTGGATACCCTTCAAATTCCGAAGTTAATATTATACAATCACTAATAAGAAAATAAGGATAAGGATTAGTTTTTTCTCCTAAGAAAAAAACATGTTTTTCTAAATCTTTTTTAGATACTAGTTCTTGATACATGTTAGTATCTTTCCCATTTCCTACTAACAAGATTTTAAATTCATAATTTTTGATTTTTAAATTTTCTGCAGCATTAATCAATCTTGTTATTTTTTTTGATTTTTCATCATGACGAGCTACATTTAAAAAAGTAACTATATTTTCTTTCTTTAATATAATATTTTCCTTAGATTTTTTTAATATATTTTCATGATTTAGTAAATTATGTATTACCAAAGACCTTTCTTTTGTATTTTTAAAAACAGAATTAAATGCATTTTTTGCATTTTGAGAAACAAATATAAATTTATTAAATTTATTATACTCTATAAATTCGAAAAATTTAGTCATTTCATCAATTTTATTATCATAAAATTCTAAATAATTTGAATGAATCCACAACGCATTATTTTTACTTGCTGTTCTTGCACAAAATGACCCCATTTTTGAATATGTTGCAAAAGAAGCGGCAAAATCGAATTTGTTTTTATATTTAATTATAAAATTAATTCTTTTAAATAAATTTATAGTTTTTCTAATTAAAGGATTTTTATTTTGATTAGGATTATATTGTATTATTTTTATTTTTTTATTTATTTCATCTAAAAATACCCCTTGTTTTTTTTCTAAAACTAACGTAATATCATATTTATCTATTAAATTATTTAGTAATGCTACTAAAGCTGTTTCAATGCCACCAACATCTAGGGTATATGCTGTGAACAATAATTTTTTCATAAAAATTCCCTTTCAAAAAAATATTTTTTTCTTTTACTTTTTCCAAATTATATCATACTTTTATCTATTTATGTATATTTTTTAAATAATAAATGTAAAAAAAACAAGAAGCCCTAGATTAAATGTATTTTTTAATCTAGGGCCCCCCTGTTTTTTTCACTTAATACTATACTTTTCTATTAGCTATTTCTATTGCCTTTGCTACCATGCTACCACAATGTTTAGAGGAAACATTTCCCCATCCTCCATCTCTTTTTACTTCATCATATACTCCTAATTCCTTTGCTATTTCTTCTTTTAATTTTTCAGACATTAAATTCTTAGCCATAAAAAATCCCCCTTTAGAAAAATGACGTTTCATTTTTCCTTTATTATTGTTTACAAAAATTTTTTTTTTATATTGGGAATTCGTTACAACTTTATTGCGTCAATATTCCATTTGGTGTATTAATTATTATTAATATATTTTCTTCTTTTCCGTTTTCAGCATTTATATATGCAAGGAAATCTATATCATTTATTTTTCCTTTAAATTCATAACACAATATTTCTGTTTTATACTCTGTTGGAATTATTGCTAATCCTGAACTTGTTATTTGTAAATTAGAATTTAAAACTTGTTTAGCTTGTTCCTCTGTTATATATACCTTAGAAGTATCTCTTGTTGTATGATTGTTTAAATATCCTGTTGTTTCTATTCCTAAAATTTCTCCATCATCTAAAGCAATTTTTAACTTTATTAAATCCGGATATACTACTACACCATCTTGCTCATAAGCATAATTTATCGTTATAGCACCACCTTGTTTTAAATAATATGTTGAAGCCATATTTGGAATTCCTCTACTATTTAAAAAATCTATACCTACTTTATCAGCTTCTTCATAAGATAAATTTTCAACAGATATATCTCTGTTATAGTTCATTAAAACAATGTGTCCACCTTTTTTTGAAATTGAAATATTTAAATTGTCATCATCTTTTTCATTTTTTAAAGTAACATTAAAATCATAAACAGGAATACTTCCATTTTCAACTAAACCATTAGAATTTATTTCTTTTATTCTATCCTTACCTATAAATTCTTTTGCAATTTGTTTTGCTTTTTTTTCATCTATATCCTCGCCAGTTAATCCTTTTTTCTCTACAGTTTCAATATGACTTGAATAAGCTCCATCATATATTAATCCTTCATATTCTCCGAAATTACTTTCTATATTACTAAAACTAGTAGCACTTAAATTATCTACTTGTTGAGCAAATGCAGTATTTACATCTTTAGTTAATTCTTTCCATGATATTCTACCTGAATACATATCTGTGTATAATTGAGTTAAAGTACCCTCTAAATCTCTACTATAATTATATAATGTTTGTAAATTATTAAAGTCCTCATCATTTAAATTTGTTCCATTTATATTTTCTCTTGATAATGAATAACTATAATCACTAACTTGATTTAAAAATTTTGAAGTAGCGGAAAGTTCATTGCTTGATATTGGCAATTGTGCTAAATATGCTTGAGCTAAATTTGCCTCTCTCCAGACATTTGTTAAAGTTTCAGCTGCATGTTCTGATGTACTAGATATTAATGATTTAGCTAAATAATTTTCTACATTTTGTACATAATTTATTACTTCTGAAAATGCTAAATTATATTGATTTTCTACTGAAACTGCATGTTCTTTATTTTCCTTGTATAAAAGATAGCCTAATACAATTGATAAAATTACCAAAATAGCTAAGACAGCATATACATACTGAGGTTTTATTTTTGTTAAAAAGTTTTTCATTATCTCATTCCTTTCATATTTGTATTTAGTATTTATTTACAAAAATGATGCTTTCCTATTGTTTTTACAATTGTTTTTGACCAAATCCATGAATTAGTTGCAGTATTTGGGTTAAAATAATATAAGCATCCATTTGTCGGATCCCAACCATTTAAAGCATCTTGTGCAGCCTTGTATACAGTTGAATTTTCAGCAATTGGCACATTTATTTGTCCATCAGAAACAGCTGTAAAAGCACCTGGTTCATAAATAACACCAGCTAAAGTATTAGGAAAATCTGGACTATCTACTCTATTTAAAATAACTGCTCCAACAGCTACTTGTCCTTCATAACTTTCTCCTCTTGCTTCACCATTAATCGCTCTTGCAAGCAGTTGGACATCACTTGTCCAATTACTAGAGTATTCTGCTTTTGCTGATTGTTTAGGGATTATGACTAAAATCATAAATATTAAAATTAAAATTGTTATTAAAAAATAAATTAAAAATCTTTTCATAAATTTAGTTTGTACCAAATTTTGAAAAATATTCTTTTTTTAAAATTTTTTTGTGGTATAATAAGAAAGAAAGGAGTAAGCTTTTATGAAAATTTTGATTTTCTATGGTTCATATGGCGGTGGTCATTTATCTGCAGCTCGTTATATTAAAGAATATTTTGAATCAAATTATAATAATAATGAAGTCTTTATTGTTGATGCAATTAAATATGTAAATAAAGCTCTTAATAAAGTTACTACTAAAGCATATTCTGATATGGCAAAAAAAGCTGGATGGGCTTGGAAAAAGCTATATTATAATTCAGAAAAAACTCCTTTAAAACAAATCACAAATGAAACACATAAAGCAATGGCTATAAAATTAAATAAATTATTACAAGAAATATCTCCTGATTTAATTATATCTACTCATCCTTTTAGCAGTCATATGTGTGCTTATCTAAAAAAGAAAGGAAAAATCAATTGTAAAATAGCAACTATTCTTACTGATTATGCTCCTCATGGTCAATGGTTAATGTATCCTGAATTTATTAATTATTTTTTTGTTGCCCATGAAGGTATGAAAGATTCATTAATTTCAGAAGGTATAGAAGAAAACAAAATATTTGCTACTGGAATTCCTTTATCTAATAGATTTTTAGCACATTATGATAAAAAACGTGTATTATCTACCTTTGGTTTATCTGAAAATAAAAAAACAATTTTATTTTTTGCTGGTGGTAAATATGGGTTAGGAAAAGATAATACTTATAAAATACTAAAATCGTTAGTCGCTCAATTTTCAAATATGCAAATCATTGCAATTTCTGGAAAGAATTCTAAAATCAGAAAACAATTTGAAGAAATTGCATCAGAAGGAAATTCTAGCAATACTGTAAGAATTTTATCTTATACAAACAAAGTACCTGAGCTTATGAGTGTTTCAGATTTAGTTATAACAAAACCCGGAGGATTAACAACAACTGAAAGCTTAGCTTCTGGTTTGCCTATAATAGTTATAAATCCAATTCCTGGTCAAGAAGAAGAAAATGCAATGTTTTTAGAACAAAAAAAAGTTGCTGTGTGGATTAAGAAAAATGATAATATAGAAGAAAAATTATTTTCAATTTTAAATTCACCTGAAACATTGAAATCAATGAAGATAAATGCACGACTTTTAGCTAAAAAGAATTCTACAAAGGATATATGTGAAATATTGATGGGAGAAATTTAATTTTTATTGTAGGAGCGACCATCGGTCGTCCGTAATAATTTTGTTTTGCGGACGGCTAATAGCCGCCCCTACATCCTTTTATAAATAAAAAAACATCTCCTCTGAGATGTTTTTTTATATGTTTTTATAATTCTCTTCTTCCTTCTAATGCCCTTGTTAATGTTACTTCATCTGTATATTCTAAATCTCCACCAACTGGTATTCCATGTGCAATCCTTGTAACCTTTATTCCTAATGGTTTAATTATTTTAGATAAATATATTGCTGTTGCTTCACCTTCAACCCTTGGATTTGTTGCAATTATTATTTCTTTTATATTATTTTCTTGAAGTCTTGTTAATAATTCCTTTATTTTTATATCTTCTGGACCAATTCCATTCATAGGTGATATTGAACCATGAAGTACATGATAAACACCTTTAAATTCGTGTGTTCTCTCCATTGCTAAAATATCTCTAACATCTTCTACAACACAAATTACATTTGAATCTCTTTTAGGACTACTACAAATTGGACATGGGTCAGAATCTGAAATATTATAACATTGACTACAAAATTTTAAATTAGTTTTTGCATTTACAATAGAATCAATAAATTCTTTTGTGTCTTGTTCATTTAAATCTAACATATGAAAAGCAAGCCTAACAGCTGTTTTATGACCTATGCTAGGTAACTTTTCAAAATTTTCTATTAATTTTTCTATTGATGGTGAAAAATAAGACATTGTTTCTCCTTAAAAATTATATTTACATTAAACCTGGTATATTGTATTTTCCAAAACTGCTAGCTTGTGCGCTGTCTACTTTTCTTAATGCTTCATTAACACAAGTGATAATTAAATCTTGTAGCATTTCTACGTCGTCTGGATCAACTACATCTTTTTTTATTATAATTTCTTTAACTTCTTTTCTACCAGAAACTTTAACTGATACTGCTCCACCACCAGCTGTTGCTTCAAAATCCTTTATTGCAAGTTCTTCTTGAGTTTTTTCCATATCAGCTTGCATTTTTTTGGCTTCTTTCATTAGTTGGTTAATATTCATACCTCCAAAGCCTCCACCCATTCCTGGGAATCCTCCTCTTTTAGACATAAAACTTCCTCCTATTCGTCTATAATATTTATATTTATTTTTTTAGAAATATCATCTAATTGTGAATTTCCTTGTTTTTCTTGTTGTATATTAGCGGTTCCACCTTCTAAATATTTTACATGCATTTTTTGTCCCGCTTCTATTGCTATAAGTCTTTCTATTTCTGCTTTGTTATCATAATTTTCCAGAATTGTTTTTCCAAAACTAGATATTTTACCTGAAAATTCTATTCCTACGGTCATATCATCTATTTGTTTTGCCTTAGTTCCAATTAAATTTGTATATATCATTACTTTACCATTCGTTTTTAATGTGTCTAAAATTTTATTCCAGTATGGTAAATTATTTTTATCATTTACACTAATTACTCTTGGATTTTCTGCAACCTCTTTTTTTGGTTCTACATTAAAGTTTCTATTTTCTTGTACACTTTGTGTTGGAATATAGTTTGCATTGCTATTTTGTCTGGTTTCTTGAATATATGTAGGTGCTACTTCTACTCTTCTTTCCATACATGCTTTTATAATTCCTGCTTCAAACATTATTGTTTTTTGCGAAGACCATTTTATATCATTTGCAAGTTCAGATAGAACATATATTATTTCAATTAATTTTTCTTTACTTGCTTTATCTGCTAGTTCCTTTATTTTTTCTTGTTCTTGTACATTATAAACTTCTAAACTATTACATGTTTTAAAAACTAGAATGTCTTTCATGTACTTTATAATTTCCCAAAGGAAATTATCTATGTCTCTTCCTTCATTTAGTATTTCATTTATTACTAAAATAGCTCCTTCACTATTTTTTTCAATAATATTTTCAGCTATTTTATAAATATATTCCATCTTTGGAATACCAACTAAATCTCTAACTGTTTCTTCTTCTATTTTAGCATTTTCTTGAGCACATCTTTCTAAAATGCTTATTGAATCTCTCATTGCCCCTTCAGACAAAACAGCAATTAATTTTAAAGCCTCTTCTGAAGCTTCAATATTACTTTCTTTACAGATTATTTTTAATCTTTTTACAACATCTTCTGTTTTTATTCTTTTAAAATCAAATCTTTGACACCTTGAAAGTATTGTTGCTGGTAATTTTTGAGGCTCTGTTGTAGCTAGTATAAATTTTACATGTTCTGGTGGTTCTTCTAATGTTTTTAATAATGCATTAAAAGCTCCTGTTGATAACATATGAACCTCATCTATTATATATACTTTATATTTAGCTTTAGTTGGTAAAAAATTTACCGCTTCTCTAATTGCTCTTATATCTTCAACACCATTATTTGAAGCTGCATCCATTTCAACAATGTCAATTAATGAACCTGTTATAGCATCCCTGCACATTTCACATTCATTGCAAGGTTCTCCATCTTGCGGATTTAAGCAATTTACTGTTCTTGCTAAAATTTTTGCTGCAGATGTTTTTCCAGTTCCTCTTCCACCGTTAAAAAGGTATGCATGTCCTACTCTATTCGCAATAATTTGATTTTTTAAAGTTCTTGTAATATGTGATTGTCCAACCATATCTTCAAATTTTAAAGGTCTAAATTTTCTATATAATGCTGTATATCCCATTTTCTTCACCTCTTAATAAAGTTAACCCCTCTATGGAGAGTAATCCACATAGAAATTACTATTTATCGCTGCTTCCTTCCGGACCTGACGAGATTCATAGGTTTCTATTGAATTACTCTCCATACAAAGGTTAACTTATATTTGGAATTATATAATATATATTTAAATTTTTCAATTGTTTTTTATGATAATTATTTTTCTAATAATAATTATTATATTTTTAGAAGTGTGATGTGGGAAGTGCGAAATTTAGACTAAACATACAATGTTCAATTATAAAATCACACCTCACACTTCGCACCTCTCACTTCATATATAAATTTATATCCTTTTAAAAACCACATCTGTTAATTCACTATCTTCCATTGTACATACTCCATCTTGTGTTATATCTCCAACTGGTAAATCTAATACTATTTGTGCTTTATATGTATTTTCATTTTCTACTACTATTGTCATATCAAATGAAATAGAAAATTTTAAATCTTCATAATTTGCATTTATCAAATTTAATAATGAACCATCTGCTGATAATGTTTGTTCTTGGTCTATCGGATGACTTCCTAAATTAATATTAGCTATACTAAATTCTGCTATACCACCTTGATTATTTATTTCTAAAAACTTATTATTTGTTACTAATGAACCTTTATATTCAACACTTGAAACTTCATAATCTTCTTTGTATTTATAAACAACATTTTCATCTTCACTTGGTTTATAAACTTTAACTTCACCTATAGTATTTTCTTCAATTATATTAAAATTGTCAAAAATAATTTTTTCTATTACAACATCTTTTTTATAATTATTATTTTTTTCTATATAAAAGTATATATCGTTATTTTGTAATATATTCATTTGCCATTTTTCTTCTTCATTTTTTAAAGTTTCTTCTTTAGCAGTACTTATTATACTTATTTTTGATAAATTAAACGGCAAATTTGTTTCACCTTGTACATCATATTTTAGCATAATAAAACCTGCTATTAATAATATAATAAATATTGCAAGTGCAATAATAAATGTATTTCTTATTTTATTTGTAAAAAGTCTTTTATCTATCACTTTGTCCTCCTTTTTTTGAAGAAATCTTTTAATATATATTCACACTCTTCTTGTAAAATTCCACTTTCTAAAATTGCATTATTTTCATTATTTATTATTCTATCTTTTTGCTTTATTTCATCTACTCCAAAGTAAACTTTTTTTATTCTCGAAGATATAATTGCTCCCATGCACATCGCACATGGTTTTAATGTAACATACATTTCACAATCACTTAATCTCCAGTTCTTTAATTTTTTATTTGCTTTAGCTATTGCTAAAATCTCAGCATGAGCCATTGCAGATTGTTTTGTTTCTTTTAAATTATGTGCTTTAGCTATTATTTCTCCATCTCTAACAATAACTGCACCTACTGGTATTTCTTCTTTTTGAAAAGCTTTTTTAGCCTCTTTTAAAGCAACTTCCATAAATTTTTCTTTATCCATATTTCACCTTTTATTCAATATTATTTTATATTATATATCATATAACCTATAAATGGAAATACTTTTATATATATTTGTATTTATTTACATAATGTGATATAATATTGTTGTATACTCCCAAAGGAGTTACCATGACCCTTAAGGGCATGAAATATTATAAAGTCCCACGAATTGTGGGCAGAAAGAGGTATCACCTATGTTCACACAACCCATTCATCGCGTACCCCTCACAAGTTTCGAAGAACTCATGAAATTTTCCTATGAAACCGAGTTCCGAAACAATATTTCCAGATGCTATTGCCAGAATAACAGTCAAATTGCGTTTTCTGACGACTATGGTATCGTTCACGTAACACCTTATCGTTCAGAAATTCAGCAGATTTTGGATGATTCTGGATACCAGGAATACTCGTTTTCTGTACCGTTCTCAAATGGAGAAGTGCTTCCTGAATCTTATGTTTGGCTCGAAAAAATTGCAGAAGCTGAAAACTGGGCAGAAACCTATCAGAGTGCTTTTGAAATTTCACAAAAAAAGGGCATTCAGCCTGTAAAGATTGAAAGCAAATATCATCTTAAGGAAATATCCTACTATGATGATAAGTCAACCTGCACTCGATACAGCGCCCTTACAGCAAAGTATTTGCTTAACAACTCGGAAGATAACATCGGAACCTACATCATGGTTGACGAGAAAACCATTGTGATTTGCGATGAGTACGGCCGCACATGGCTTGTAAAAACAAAGGGCGTAATAAACGACATAGTTAACCAGCTGATTGAAGCAGGATATAAAAGAACTGCCAATCCGGAAAATTATGTAAAAAAGTATGTCCCCCCTGTTGAGCCTCCTGTTAAGCCTATTGTTGAGCCCTCTGCTGAGCCTTCTGCTGAGGAAAAGTAAAGGCAAAAACTCTTTCTTCCTTAAGTAGCTATACCCTTGTAAAGTTTACTTAAGGCAAAACCGCAGTATCGAAAGATTCTGCGGTTTTGTATTATATATATTTACCTTTTTTAATAAATTGCTATTTTAATGTATTTAAAGATTAACATATCGTACAAGAATAATTTTTAATTAATAGTGAATAGTGAAAAATGAATAATGAATAGTACAAAAGTGCTCTTGACAAAACACCCAAAACTATTCACTATTAATTATTCATTATTAACTATTCACTGCGACTGTCAAGTCGCACTTTTGGTGCACCTAGCTGGATTCGAACCAGCGGCCTCTCCCTTAGGAGGGGAGCGCTCTATCCACCTGAGCTATAAGTGCACATCATTTGATATTATACAT
>SVGD01000036.1 GCA_015056485.1 Clostridiales bacterium | reverse complement strand
TTTAATCGCCCGCTTTTATTTCATAAATAAATTTATAAAGAATGCACTAATGAGATGGTGTTAGATAAATTTGTTGTGTTTTTATTGTAGTAATAATAATTTTATGATAAAATTGGTAGAAAAATATAGAAAAATAAATATTTGGAGCAACAAATGAAAAAAATCAAAAGTGAAAATCAAATATTAATAATGCTTGCATTTTTTAGTGTTTCAATGGGTTTGTGGGAAAATTTTAGACAACTTTGGTTACAAGATAATAATTTTTCGGTAACAAATATTAGTAATATAATTAGCATTGGAACACTAGTGAGTGTATTTGGTATAATGTTTGTAGGTAAATATATTAAGCTAAAGAGTTTAAAAGCATTTGTAACTTTATCGTTAATTGTGAAATTTTTAAATTTATTAATATTATTTAATTTAAAAAATACAGCAAATATTTTTTTAATTAATTTTGCAATAATAGTTGATATATTAACAGGGTATATAATTACTACTAGTATATATCCATTAATAACAACTATAATAAAAAATAATACCATTTATAGTAAACGAAAATTAACTGAATACTTATTTAAAGACATAGGCGTTTTAGTAGGTGGAGTTTTAATAGGCAAAAATGTTTTAGGAGTATTTGTTGATTATAATTTTTGTTTATATATATCAATTATATTTTTAGGGTTGTCTATAATATTTATGATGAATATGACAGCTGGAAAAGTAGATGAATATAAAGAAGAAAAGAAATTTACAATATATAAGTACATATTAAAAAATAAAATACAGTATATATATGTTATATATTCTTTTGTAGGGGCAATTGCTTTTTCAACAGCATTAGGACTAAAAATGTTAACGTTTACAAATTACCTAAATTTCACAGATAGTGAGGCGACAAACTATTTATTGATAATAGGATTAATAGCAGATGTAATTGGAATTTTAGCATTAAGATATTTTACCCCAAAAAATGATTATATAACTATAACTATAAAATTTGGTATAAGATTTATTGGATATTTAATAGCATTTTTATCAAATAATGTAGTTGTTACACTAGTTGCTATAACATGGTCAATATTGATTTCAAAAGGATATGAAAACATATGTGATGGGTATTATATAAATTCTGTTGAAAATAAATATCAATTAGAATTTACTAATTTTAGATATATAATAAAATATTTAGGTGAAGCGGTAGGGATATTTTTATGTGGAATAATGTATGAGATAGGACTAAGGTATATGTTCGGATTATCAGCGTTTTTCCTTATATTCCAAATAGGACTAGCTTATTATTTAATTTATTTAAGGACAAATTGTAAAAAGGAAGGAATTAAACAAAATGAAAGTAGAAGTTAGAAAATTAAAACAAAAAAATATTGAAGAAATAATTCCATTAAGAATAGCATTACAAAAGTTTGATTATGAAGGAAATTTAGGAATTGATGAAAAAATTTTAGAAAATAAAACAAGAGAATTTTTAATAGAAAATTTAGATAAGGATTTACATATGTTTGGAACATATATTAATAATGAACTTGTTTCTATGTGTGGTCTAATTGTCTTAAAACATTTTCCACAAGCAGATGATTTGAGCTGTAAAATAGGATATATCACATGTGTTTATACAAAAGACGAATATAGAGGAAAAGGGTACCAAAAAAAGGTTTTCTTAGAATGTATTGAATATGGGAAAAAATTAGGAATTAATAGGTTTGAGTTAAGCACAAAGAGTCCTATTGCAATGAAGATGTATGAAAGCGTAGGATTTCAAGATAATATTTATGCTAAAAAAATGAGAATATAATTTATTAAATTTATTAAATAATTTTTAGAAATTACTTCCATTTTATAGTTAATGTATGATAAAATAACAAATTGATAGGAGAGTGTTTTTATGGATTTAGCATATAAACGTATTTTACTAAAGCTTAGTGGAGAAGCTTTAGCAGGAGAAGAAAAAAAAGGAATAAATGCAGAAGTACTTGGAAAAATTTGTGACAAAGTTAAAGAAATTGTTGATATGGGAGTTCAAGTATCAATAGTTGTTGGTGGAGGAAACTTCTGGAGAGGAAGATATGGACATGAAATGGAAAGAACAACATCAGACTATATGGGAATGCTTGCAACATCAATGAATGGATTAGCATTACAAGATGCTTTAGAATCTAGAGGAGTAGATACTAGATTACAAACAGCAATCGAAATGAGAGCTGTAGCAGAGCCATATATAAGAAGAAAAGCTGCAAAACATTTAGAAAGAGGAAGAGTTGTAATATTTGGATGTGGTACAGGAAATCCATATTTTTCAACAGATACATGTGCAGCATTAAGAGCGGCAGAAACTGAAAGTGAAGTAATATTACTTGCAAAAACAATTGATGCAGTATATTCAGCAGACCCAAAAGAAAATCCTAATGCAATTAGATATGATGAAATAACATATTTAGATATATTAAATCAAGATTTAAAAGTTATGGATTCAACAGCAACATCACTATGTAAAGATAATAAAATTCCATTAGTTGTTTTTGGAATAGATGACCCTGAAAACATAGTTAGAATTATGAAGGGTGAAAGGATTGGAACTCTAGTTAAATAGATAAGAAAATGAAAAGCAGCATCTTGCGTCGTTAAACTTATAATAAAAATCCTCAATGTGCAAACGCACACCTCCGGTATTTTATTATAAGTTTGCCTAGCAATATACTACTTTTGATTTTCTTTATATAAATATTTTTAATTAAAGGAGAGAAAGAAATGGATTTTTCAAATATTGAAGAAAGAATGAATAAAACAATAAGTGTTTTATCTGAAAATTTTTCAGAAGTAAGAGCTGGAAGAGCTAATCCAGCAATATTAAATAAAATAAAAGTAGATTATTATGGAACACCAACACCAATAAATCAAGTGGCTGGAATTTCTGTTCCAGAAGCAAGACTTATAGTAATCCAACCTTGGGATGCTAGTCTTTTAAAAGAAATAGAAAAAGAAATTTTAAAAGCTGAAATAGGAATAAATCCTAATAATGATGGTAAAGTTATAAGATTATCTTTCCCAGAATTAACTGAAGAAAGAAGAAAAGACTTAGTAAAAGAAATTAAAAAAATGGCAGAAGATTCAAAAGTTGCAATTCGTTCTATTAGAAGAGATGGAATAGATGAGGCAAAAGCAAAACAAAAAGGTGGAGAATTGACAGAAGATGAATTAAAATCTGCAGAAGACCAAATACAAAAATTAACAGATAAAAAAGTGGCAGAAATTGATGCATTATTACAAAGCAAAGAAAAAGATATAATGAGTGTATAATAAATGGAGATAAACAAATGAAAAAGATATCTGAAAAAACAAAGAATATAATAAAATGTACAATTATTGGAATATTATTATTAGTTTTAGTTTATATGGTTGTAAATTTAACAGGAAAATTTTCTAATAGAAGTGTAGCAGTAGAAACAGTTAATCCTGTTGAATTTGAACAAGAAGAAATAAAAAGTATTGAAGAATTAAATGTTTTAGAAGAAAATATTTTAGAAAAAAAACAAGAAAAATTAGAAGATGATAAATCTAAAAAAAGTAATGATAATAATCAAAAAAAGAAAGTAAATTCAGATAAACCATATTACATAAAAGTAAATTATGGCGCAAATGTTGTTACTATATATAGTAAGGATGAAAATGGAGATTATACAGTTCCAGTTAAAGCGATGGTTTGTTCTACAGGAAGAGCTACACCAACATCTGGCACATACACTATTAAGGGAAGATGGCGCTGGCTCAAAATGATAGGAGGAGTATATGCGCAGTATACAACTCAAGTAGTTGGGAATATTTTGTTCCATTCAGTACCTTATTTAAGAAAAGGAGATTCTAGTTCATTAGAATATTGGGAATATGATAAATTAGGAACAAGAGCTTCAGCAGGATGTATAAGACTAACCATGCAAGATGCAAGTTGGATATATAATAATATAGCCTCAGGAACACTTGTTGAATTTTATTCATCTTCAGATCCAGGACCTCTTGGAAAACCATCTGCACCAAAAATTTCTTGGAATGAAGAATGTAGAGGCTGGGACCCAACAGACTCAGACCCAAATAATCCTTGGAGAAATTATCAAAATGATAACCAAGAGCAAGTAGAAACTGAAGAGAAGAATGAAGATAGTGTGACAGACAGTAATTCAAGTGATAATATAGATAATGGTAACAAGGATGACAATAATGTAGATAATAGTAATATTGACAATAAAGAAGATACTAATGTGGACGATACTAACAAAGACGATAATAATGCTGATGATACTAATAAGGATGACAGCAATGCAGATAACGGTGATAATAGTGACAACGATGAGAACAAAGATAATGAGGAAGATAATAATATAAATGACAATAGTTTAGATGAAAATAATGAATAATTTTTGAAAAAAACTGACCGTACGTAAAACGTGCGATCAGTTTTTTTCTTTCGTGGAAGATTAATTTTAACAAGTGAAGATTTTTACTTTTCCTGCAACTTACACATATATAAGCTGTATATAGGTATGAATATTGTAAATAATAGTAAAGTTACTTTAAAATAAATTATATTGTTTAATATGCTAGCAATTAGAAGTATTCCATATCCTACAATTCTCCCGATTTGCATAATCATGGTTATAAAAACTTGATTTTCTATAATATATTTTTCTTCAATTCCATTACCTAAATGGTTGAATCTTTCGGTATTAAATATTACTTCTAAAATCACAATGAAACTATTGC
>SVGD01000005.1 GCA_015056485.1 Clostridiales bacterium | reverse complement strand
CTTTCTGATTTCTCTTTTCAAGTTCATTCACTCTTAATATAACCCATCTCTTAATTGTGTCATAATCACTAACATATTGAACACCTTTTGAATTTTTATATAAAGAAAGTTCTTCAATACATTTATTTGCTTTATCTATTCCATATTCTTCTACTAAACTATCATACTCATATTCATATAAATAAACATTTTTGTTATATGTTTTTTTATGCTCTGTGTGAGTGTTTATATTATTAGTTATTATATTATTCTCTTCTATTTTTTGATGTATAGGCTCTACATTATTTAATGTATAGGGGTATCTATTATTTAATGTATAGGGGGTATCATTTACATATATTCTTCTTTGTATTATTTCCTTTTTATCATTTCTAATAATTTCAACTATCACATAATTAAGTTCCCTTAATTCTTTAATCCAGCTTGAAATTGTTTTAGGATCAACTTTAAATTTTGCCCCTAAATAATTATTACTTGCAAAACAATAGCCCTCCTTATTGCAAAGTGATGTGATTGCACCATATAAAAGCTTAACATTAGGTTTTAAATTTTCATTAAACAATATTCTTGTAGGTATTACAGAATAACAACCTATATTGTTCTCATTATCTTCCATTTTGCTCACTCTCCTTTGCTACTATTAGCATACAATGGAGCAATAATGTTAGTGTTCCTCCTATAATTCCACCTATTAACATTCCTAACCAAAACATTTTACATACCTCCTATTCCTGCTTTTTTTAATTTCCTATAAAAAAAAGACACTACCATATTGGTAATGTCTGTTTGTTGTTTTTCGTTATAGCCCAAAGTTCTTTTTATTTCTAATGGACTTGCTTTATCAAAATATTTCATTTTTATAAATTCATATCTTTTTATATTTCTGCTTTTAAATATTTTCAAATAATAACCTATTACTTTCTTTGCCTTTTTTAAATTATATATCTTTTTATTATCTGCAAGTTTTATAGCTTGTTCTTCAACTGAATTTTGACCAGTTAAATGAGATCGTATGCTTACATTTGCTTTTTCTATAATACTCTCTCTAATTTCTTCTATAATGTCATCTATATTTTTATAATTATATAAATAATATTCTATTTTTTTATATACATTACTTTTCACAAAATACTCCTTTCTTGTTTCTTCCTTTTAGGAATAAAAAAAATAAGTCTTAACATTTTATTGTTAAAACTTACTTAAAATCTATCATTTTTATTTTTTAATTATATACCTAAAAGGAGAAAACTATTGCTATTACTACATTTTATTAGTTTATCATAAGAGAACATTATCGTTATTATTAGAGCTATTAATGTGATTCCTTTATTGGAATGTGATGTGTAATTTTTTTGTTTTATTTTTTCTTTTGACATTTTCTCTCTCCTTTTCATTTGTTTTTGGCACATAAAAAAGACATGCCATATTTATATAATTTTGCATACAACAAAATTACATAAATACATCATGCCTTTATGTTTATTTTTTCCTATTAAAATTATACCGTGTGTGTATGTGTACAGCTCCAAGGCTTACAGGTCTCATCGTTTTAACAACTCCTTTTCTTTCGTGTCAAAATTCAATTTATATAAATATTTTACAAGATTTAATTTTAGTTGTCAATCGTTGTAACAAAACTGTAATAAATTTTGAATTTGGAGTTTAGTATTTGGATTTTGGATGTTTAAAGTAAAGTCTACGAAGGCTTTGCCCTATTATTCCCAAATTCCAAACTCTAAATTCCAAATACATATATACTATTTATATTCGAAAATACAAATCTTCTTAATTAATATTTTCCCATTTTTTTCATATACAATATTATTATAATCTTCATTAAATAATTTTAAATCCAATTCTTCTTTATCGATTAATACCTTTTCTGTTTCATCCATTCCTAATGGAAGCGTTTTATTAGTGTTGTCATAATAAATAATATTAGACAATCCTATAACCTTAGAATCTTCTTTCAAAATTACTTTGTATAAATTGATTTCTTTTGTTTCTACCTTTTTCAAATCTTCAATTATACATTCTGCATTAATATCAAAAATATTTATTTTATTATCCATTTCCCTTCCAATCTTATATATTGGCATTTCATATTCATTTTTTGATTTATTTAATGCTTCTTCAATATTCTTTGTTATACTTTTTAATTTTTCACCATACTCTTCTAATGTAGTATCTTGTGTTATCCCTAATATAGTATATTTATCTCTTTTCTTTTCTCTATGCTGTTTTGAAGAAATATTTTTTATTTCTGTACTATTTGTAAAACCTCCAAAAATATCAAATTCTTCCTTTGATACTAATTTTTCTTCACTTAAAGCTTGTTGTTTTAAATTGTCTAAGCTTTCTTGATTTAAAACTTTAACTTGGAGTATTTTATTAATATCCTTTATTATATCTGTAGATGCTATAAAAACGCTTTCTAATTCTTCTTTTGATAAGTTATTTCTATTTGCTACATCAATCTTTTTCGCTAGATTTTCAATGTCCATATCATAGTTAAATACTTTTTTCAAATGTTTTTTATTTTCTTCTACTGATTCTCCTTCGCTTAACATCATTAAGCTATCTTGGTTTGTAAACCTCCAGAAATCAAAAATACTTTTTTTGTGATTATCAATTTCTTTTATGTATTTTATAGAGTTTTTTATTTTAACTTCCATTTTTTGATTTTTAATTTTTAATGCTTCTATATCTAATTCTAAATTTTTTACTTGGCTGGTTTCACTATCTAATTGTTTATATAATGTTATTATCTCTTCTAATGTGTAATTTTCCTTAATTTCTTGCCTTTCGCAATAATGAATTTTTTGTTTGTTTACTTCTATCTGTTCTTTAGCTTTATTTTCTTGTTTTTCTTCTACAATTTTTTTGTATTTAAAGAAATATCTAACTTTACCAAAAAAAGTTTTTTTACAATCTAAAAATGTAGAAATCTGTTTTTCTCTAAAAAGATATTCTTCTTCTAATTGTTTTGATTGTTCTTTTAAAGTTTTTATATTTTTTTCTAGATTTATTTTGTTCTCTCTTGTTTTTACACTTTTTTCTATAGCTTTTATGTATTCATGCTTTATAAAACTAGCTAAATTTTCATATTGAATTTTTTCTTTATTTTGATGAAAGAATTCAATTCCACCCTTGTCATTTATTTTTATTGTGAATTTGTAATAATGAGGAAGCTCTGTTTGTAATATAAATAGTGCTTTTAATAATTTATAAAATTCAAAAGCTTCTTCCTTATTTGTTAATTCTACTTTATATAAACTTTTTATATTTTCATAGATATTAGCTTTTCCAACTACACTTATAGTCTTTTGATTATCAATATTATAAACTTCATATGTTATTGGCCATTCTTTTGCAAAAAGCCACAATTCTCTTTCTATTTCCTCAATTTCTTTTTGTTTTAAGTATTCCTGTGAATAATTTTCATAACAAATTGGAATAAATATTTTTTCATTGCTATTTTCTAATTGTTTTTTCAATACATAGAATAGAGCTTCATGTTCTGAGTCATTTATTGGTGCAAGCATAAAATATTGATTTGTATTTTCAGAATAATACACTTGCCATAAATAATCTTTGCTGAACTTTATTTCAAAAGGAATATGATTCTTTAAATTTTTTTGTTTTTCTTCAAGATATTCAATATCATTTATATTAATATCATTCAACATTTTTAAAAACATTGTGTGTTTTTCAGTGTTTTCTTCATTTTCTGAATCCAAATATTCATATATAGGACTTGCTTTTGCATATCTCGTTTCAATAGCATCAAGTCTATTTGTTGGACTAATTAATATTTTTATATCCTTAACATTAACATATTTATATACTTTATAATATTTAATTTCCTCACTATTTTTGGGTCTAAACTCCAAATTTTTAAATTCCATAATTTCTGTTGGTATATTATTTAAATCTAATCCTATGTAATTTAGTTTTCCTATTATATTTTCTTCTGTATTCAACATTTTCTCCTCTCGTGTGTTTTTCTTTAAAAAGTATATCATATTAAATTATTTTTGTACAATTATTAAATGAAAAATTTTGTTGAAATAATAATTTCATTTAAAACATTGTAGGGGCGACCATTGGTCGTCCGCACTTCGAAGAATTTTCTAAAATTACTAAATTATAAAAACAAAAATTCATAAATAAAAAAACTTCTAGAAAAAAATACCCTATGACAAAATTGTAATATTGGGTATTCCTATAAAGTACGGACGACCAATGGTCGCCCCTACGTTTTCTCTACAAATTCAAATCACGTACTTAAACTCAATACCTCTTATTATTCTCCACAATTTCTACTATATCAACAATATACTCACTTATAACTGGGATGTTTAATTTTACTATTCTTTGTAAAAAAGCTATTATTATTGCTGTTATTAGCGTAACTCCTATACCTATTCCTACTCCTCTAAATATACCTGCTAATAAATTTCTTTTTATTATTTCTTTTTTACTTCCTAAAATATAGCCAAGTTCATATATATTTGACGTTTGTAATTTATCATTTATACAATCTATTTTTTTATTAATTTTCTTAAACATAAAAACACCTATTTATATTTTAGGTGTTTTTATAAATATTATTCATTATTGAGTTAGAACATTATTTTCAAAGTTCTCTTCTATTTCATTTTTCATTTGCTCTTCTGTTAATTGTTCTGTTTTCTCTTCTTGATGCATTTTTTCTAATTTATCAATTAATTCTTCTAGTGTTGCTAAATCCCTTCCAAACATTTCCCAATTATTAGTTTTCAAAGAAGTTTTTAAGTTAGTATTAGCTTTTATAATCTCTTCTATAATACCATCTTTGCTATCTGTAGTTTGCACTTCAAAGCTGACCGCTTCTTGAGATAGTAAATTGCTAAATGCGGTTTCCAGATTCTCTCCTATAGCAATTTTATTTTCACACGCTACAACTACTTTTTTTAATGTTGGTACTTGATTTGATTCATTTAGCATAACTTGATAAATTGGTACAACATATATTAAAGTATTATCAATAGGTACTATTATTGTATTTTTTACAGTTTTACTTCCTACTACATTTAATTTTTCTATTTCTGATGATATTTTTTCATCTTCTTTAATTAAATTATCTAGCTGTAAAGTTCCTAAAATTGCTGAATCTGATGAAAATTTATATATCTTTAACTTTCCATCGTTAGTTCCAACTAAATAAGAAATTATATTTTGCTTTCCAGATATAGTATATGGAACTACTAATCCCATTTGAGCATTTTCATTATTTATTGTTTTTAACATTGTATAATAAGGTTTGATATACGTTCCAGAAATTGTAGTTACTGCTGAAGTACTTTCCTTTGCTATATCCCAAATATCATCTGCTCTATATAATATATCAGATTGTGTGTTATGATATGTTTTTAACATTTCAGCTTGTATATTATATAAATATTCTGAATACACAAATTTATCCTGTATACCTTTTGGAATATCTTCTATACTTTTAAATAAATTTTTATATAAATTTCTATATGCAATTATAATAGGGTCAGTTTCATCAGTTATATAAAAATCAATTGTTCCATCATAAGCATCTACTAATACTTTTACAGAATTTCTTATATAATTTATATCTTGTTTTTCTCCATCTACTTCAATTGTTGTTCTTTGAGAATATGGATAATTATTTGTTATAGTATATGCATCTATCACCCATACTAAATCGCCATCATCAGTTACAAGTAAGTATGGTTCTTCATCATAAATTAAATATGGCATTATTGTTTTTGCTCTGTCAATAATATTTCTTTTCGTTATTATCTTACTGTTTTCTGTATTTTTACCAGAAAATGCTATACCCATATTTTTTTCATTTATCGCTAAAATTAATCTATCAACAAAATTTAAATTTAATCCAGCCGTTCCTTTATAACTGTTTTTTTTGTTTGTTGAATTTGATTCAGGATAATCATATTCTTCTTCTCTATTAGTTTCAACTATAATCGCATCATTAGTTTCTAATCCAAAATATATTCTTTTTTCCTCTACATTTATTACATCATCTTGTTCTTCAAATCCACTTTGTATATATTCCACTTTTCCATTTTCATCAGTATTTGTTGCAGAAGTTAATACGAATCCATATCCATGTGTATATTCATATGTTCTATTTTTATATGTTCTTGTATCATTACTTATAATTTCTCTTGGTGAAAGATATAGTAATTTTTCCTCTTCGCCAATTTTATATAAATTTTCTTTGGCTGATGTAAATTTATAATATCCTGAATTCGTCTGATATTCTTTCAATGATGCTAGAATTGTATCTTCATTTAATAAATTTATATTTTGTGTTACATCTTTATTGTTTGAAATAGCAGAAGTAAATTCTTCATCTTCTTTAAGTTCTAATTCATCTATTTCAAGAGCATAAGCTTTTTTCGTATATTCTATATTATAATCAATATAAGTTTTTTCTTTGTCTAATTTATTATTGTTAACATATATTAAATTAAATCCTACCATTATTATAAATTGAAGAACTAAATAAGCAGGTATAATACCAATTATATAGGGAACTTTTTTAAATTTTTGTTTTTTGATTTGTACTATAGTCAAAATAGCACTTATAATTATAATAATTGCAAAAATTCTATTTCCCCATGTTTTAACAGTAATTTCACTAAGTCCTGCACCAACAAGATTAGTTCCATTATTTATTTCTATAAACTCTTCTAATACAACGTTTTGAATATTAACAAAAGTTAATCCTGAAATCAAAAGAACTAATAAAACTACATTTACTAAAAGTTGTTTTATAAATGTATTTTTCTTCAATGTTTCAACATTGATACCTTCTTTAAAATATTTATTAAATGATATTATATAATAAGCTGCAATGTATACAGAAAGGAATATTACTAATCCTATTAAATAATATAATATCATTGCTAAAAATGGTTGTTGAAAAATATAATATCCAATATCTGCCCCAAAAACTGGGTCTCCGAATCCAAATAAAGTACTATTAAAAAATAAAGCTACTTTTTCAATAAGTAGATTAGATGTAACCATACTTATTATTACTCCAAAAACTAATGAAATAGATTTATTTGGTAATTTAGGCATTTCTTTTTTTTCTTCTACAAAAAATTTCTTTAAACCTTTTTTTATAAATAAAGTTGTTATATATGTAGAAAGAAAAACTATTATGAAATTACTAATTATCACTATTGCCTTGTATTTTATATTTTGCATAAATATCTCTGTATATTCTGAGCCTACTTGTAATACTTGTAAATATTGTCCACGTAGTGAAATGCATAAATATAAAATATAAATAATTAAAAATAAAACTACAAATAATCTTCTTTTATTTTTCATGTTCAACCATCCTTTTCTTTGTCTAAATTATAGCTTCAACAAAGTCTTTACTATCAAAAATTTCCATATCATCTATTTGTTCACCAACACCTATAAATTTAATTGGTATTTGATTTTCAGAAACAATTCCTAAAACTACTCCACCTTTGGCTGTTCCATCTAATTTTGTTAATACTATTCCAGAAATATCTACGGTTTCTTTAAAGGCTTTTACTTGCATTATTGCATTTTGTCCTGTTGTTGCATCTAAAACTAATAATACCTCTTTTGATGAATTTGGTAATTCTTTATCAATTACCTTTTCGATTTTTAATAGCTCGTCCATTAAATATTTTTTATTATGCAATCTTCCAGCTGTATCACATATTAATACATCTGCATTTTGTTCTTTTACTTCTTTTATAGCATCAAATACTACAGATGCTGGATCTGCTCCTTCTGCTCTTTTTACAATTCCAACTCCTGCTCTGTTTGCCCATATATCTAATTGTTCTACAGCAGCAGCTCTAAAAGTATCTGCTGCCGCAACAACAACTTTTTTACCATCTTTTTTGATTCTATTTGCTATTTTTCCAATTGAAGTAGTTTTTCCTACACCATTAACTCCTACTACAAGAATAACAGAAGGTTTTGTCTCTAGTTTTAATTCCTTATTAGGAATTTCTAAAACTTTTGCCATTTCTTCTCTTAATGCTTTTTTTACATTTTCTTCATCTTGTATATTTTCTTTTTTGATTCTTGTTCTTAATTCACTTATAATTTTTACTGATGTATCTACTCCAATATCAGACATTATTAAATTTTCTTCTAATTCTTCTAAAAATTCCTCATCTACTTTTCTGAAATTACTAAAAATATTATTAAAGTTATTTCTAGTTTTTCCAAGTCCTGTTTTTAATTTATCAAAGAATCCCATAAGTACCTCTTTTCAAATTATCTTATTTTCACTTTACTTAAATCTATATCTTTTTCATCGTAATTTTCGATATAATCTAAAACTTCATCTATATTATTTGACATCATATATAAATCTTTACAGTCTTGTGTTATAAATTCTTTTTCTATTGACTTATCCATCATGTAATCCATTTCTTTAAAATAATTGTTTATATCATAAATTACTATAGCCTTATTATGTCTTCCTAATTGTTTTAAAGTTAATACTTCAAAGAATTCATCATATGTTCCTATTCCACCTGGTGTCATTATAATTGCACTTGCTTTATCCATTAAAAGTTGTTTTCTTTCTCTCATAGTTTCTGTAAAAATAAATTCTGAACATCTTTTAAAAGAAACTTCTGCTCCTCCTTCTTCAAAAAAAGCAGGAATTATACCTAAAATATATCCGTCTTTTTCATATACACCTTCAGCAACAGCTCCCATCATTCCATGAGCACCACCACCAAAAACTAATCCATGACCTCTTTCTACCATTCTTCTTCCTAATTCTTTTCCAGCCTCAATATAGCTTTTATCTATTAAACTACTAGCTGCTCCATATACACAAATGTTCATAAAAAAACTCCTCTCATTTTCTTTTGTTTTTATTAAATATCCTATATATTATATCAATATTTTCTATTATGTCAAATTATTAAAGATTTTATATAAAATATATTTTTCTATTTTTAATAATATGCAGATATTCTAAAGAACGCTTATTATTTTATAATATTTTATATAAAAAATCAAATGTGAATAATTATCTAAATAATAAGTGATTTCCCTGGTGGTAAACCATCAGGGAAATCACTTTACTTGTTTTTACAATTTAATACTTGTTTTTATGATTTGATACAAGTATTAATACAAGTTGCACAAAAGCCAAAGCAGCAAATACTGCATATGTATAATCTGCTTCATATACAGCCTTTGTAGTCAAGAAAAAAAACATTGCAAATGCAATTGAAATGATGCATATAGCCAGGAATGCTTTTTTCGACATCATATTTCACCTCCAAATTTTTAGGAGGCGTGTGCCCCCCGATTTTTTTCGTGGGGCAACCACGATATTTCCTTTTTATTATATCATATTTTACATAATTTTGCAAATTTTATAATACCTATAAACCCTATCTATATTTTTTGAAATAAAGTATAGAATTTTTTCACATATAATAATATAATTATACGAAATTAGTTTTTTAATTTAGGAAAAGAGGAGTTTTTATGAAAAGAATAAAATTAAATGATAGAATACTGCCTACTTATTCAAAAGGTGAAGAAATTTTTAATATGGTTTCTCATATTGTTGGTGGTGCATTAGGCATAGTAGCAATAACACTTTGTGCAATATTTGGAGCAATCAATAATAACGTTTATGGAATAATATCTGGAACTATATTTGGAGCAACTTTGGTTATACTTTATACAATATCTAGTATTTATCATGGCTTAAATCCAAAATGTAAAGCAAAAAAAGTTTTTCAAGTAATAGACCACTGTTCTATATTTTTATTGATTGCTGGAACTTATACTCCTTTTACATTATGCACTTTAAGAGAATATAACACAGCTCTTGGATGGTCAATGTTTGGTATTGTTTGGGCCCTTGCAATTTTAGGAATAGTTTTTAACAGTATAGATTTAAGTAAATACAAAGTTTTTTCAATGATATGCTACCTTGTAATGGGTTGGTGCATAATACTTAGAATTAATGTGGTTTATAATTGTTTAGGATTAACAGGATTTTTGCTTTTATTATTAGGTGGAATTGCATATACAATAGGAGCTATCATATATGGTCTTGGAAAAAAATATAAATGGATGCATTCTATCTTCCATATAACTTGTATAATAGGAAGCATATTACAATTTTTATGTATTTTGTTGTATGTGATGTAGGACAATATATTTAATGAATAATTAATAATGAAAAATGAATAGTGAATAAACCATAAGTGCTCTTATTGTATATTAGAATTATTCACTATTCATTTTTAACTATTCACTTTTCACTGCAAATTGTTAAATTCGCACTTTTGGAGCTTCCAGGGAGAATCGAACTCCCGACCTACAGGTTACGAATCTGTTGCTCTACCAACTGAGCTATGGAAGCACACGTTAATTTTATATATTTTATATTAAAATGTCAATATTGAATAATTTGTTAATATGAAAATTTAAAAAATATATAAATTAAGCTAAAATATTAATTTTCGAAAATGAATACTCATTTATCAAAAATTAATTATTTTAGCTTTTAAACTTTTACTGAAAATTTGTTAAATTTTCAGTAAATCAATATATTATTTTTGTTATTTTTACTTATTGCCCGATTATTTATTATTTTTTCATATTATTCAAGATATTTAACCAACACGTAAAGCCAAATGCTAAATTCCAAACTCCAAATGCCATTATATAAAATTTTCAAATCTCTTGCACTGAAAAAAAAGATATGCTATACTTTTTTCATATTAAAAATATATTTTTGGGAGGGATATATTTATATATCCTTATTTTTAAGATTTTATTTTTGAAAGGAGCTTTTTATGGAAGAGCAAAAAAATATTAATGAAAAAAAAGAAACTATTTCTAAAGGTAAAAAAACTTTTAAATTATCAACTTTAATTACCCTTTCTGTTATATCTTTATTAGTTGGTGCATTGATAATGTTTTTATTATCAATTACAGGAATCTTTGCTCCAAGTGAGTTTGTAGCAAGAGTTAATGGAAAAAATTATAGTTCTAATGATGTTAATAAATTATTATCATCTTATCTTGGAGATGATATGAATATGAAAATATCTCTTTTATTAGATAATGTTGATTATGAAATTTTAAATGAAAAATATCCTTTAACAGATAAAGATAAAGAAGAGCTTGAAAGCTATATTATGTACTATACTGCTTATTATGGATTGTCTGAAGAATACGCAAAACAATATTTAACTATAGCAAAATTAAGAGAATCTTACTATTTAGATTACTTAAGTCAATATATATCTGATGAAGATATAAACAAGTATTATGAAAATGATTATATAGCTGATATAGAATGTGAACATATATTAGTAAAACCAGATGATGAAAATTTAACAAAAGAACAATCATTAACTGTTGCAAATGAAATTATAAAAAAATTAAATTCAGGAAAATCTTTTGAAGAAGTTATAGCAGAATATAAAAATTCTGAAAAATATTCTGATTTTATAGTAACTGAATCATTTACATGTAAAAGTATGTCTTCTGACAATTCTGATACTGATTCAATTTTATATTCCGATTTAGAATCTACTTTTGTTGATGGTTTATTAGCTATAGAAAATAATACATTCACAACTACTCCAGTTGAGACTTCTTATGGATATCATGTAATTTATCGTAAAAATCAATCTGAAAAACCAGCATTAACTGAAATCAAAGATGATATTGTTAAAATTTTAGCTGAAGAATATGCATCTAGTGAAAAAATTGATTCAACTCTATACTCTCAACTTTTAATAGATTTAAGAAAAGAAAATGGTTTCAATATTTATGATTCTGATTTAAAAAAAGCGTATGAAGAATATTGTAAAGCTGCACTTGAAGTTGTTGAGGAAGAAACTGAAACAACCAATAATGTTAATGAATAAATTAATATGTAGGGGTCGGTCAAGACCGACCCAGGGCAGTTCAAGACCTGCCCCTACATAAAAAAAGAAGATTCTAAGAATCTTCTTTTTTGATATATTTATCAATTCCTTGTGCTGCTTTTTTTCCTTCTAATATAGCATTACAAACTGTCGCTTTTGTTTGAGTTACATCCCCTCCTGCAAATATGCCTTCTATATTAGTCATATTGTTTTCATCAACAATTAACATACCTTTTTCATTTACTTTTATTCCTAACTTTTCTATAAGAGCTTTGTCTGTTTTATATCCTATTGCAAAAATCACCTTAGTAGCCTCTGTAATAAACTCACTATCAGAAACATCCTTTATTTCATTATTTTCACAAACTGTTTTTATACAATTTAAAAATTTTATTTTCCCTTCTTCTATTTCAGCTGATAAAACTTTTGTATTAAATTCAAACTTTGCTCCCTCTTCTATTGCATGATTTACTTCTATTTTTCTTGCAGGCATTTTTTCTTCGTTTCGTCTATAAAGAATTCTAACATCTTTTGCTCCCATTCTTATAGCAGCTCTAGCAGAGTCACAAGCAACATTCCCTCCACCTATTATAACAACTTTATCTAAATTTTTTACTATCCTTTTTGCATTATATTCTCTCAAGAAATATGTCGAATCACATATATCGTCATTATTTTCATCATTTAGTTTATATGTGGATGGAACAGCCATTCCAAGACCTAAAAAAATAGCTTTAAAATTGTTTTCTTTTAATTCCTCAATAGTAAAATCTTTTCCTAGTTCTTTATTTGTTTCAATATTAATATTTAATTTCTTTAATTTTTCATTTATTTTATTTGACAAATCTCTAGGTAATCTAAAACCTGGTATACCATAAGTTAACAACCCACCAATTTTTTCTTCTTTTTCATATATTGTAACTAAATATCCTTTTTTAGCTAATTCAACTCCGGCAACTAATTCCAGCTGGTCCTGAGCCAATAATCGCAACTTTTATATTGTTACTTTCGGGTAAAACCTCTTTATATTCTATATTATTTTTATTTGCCCATAAATTTACTTGTTTTTCTAATGTAGAAACTTTAACAGATTCTCCTTTTATTCCTTTTACACATTTACCTTCACAACATTCTTCAAAAAAACATACATTACTGCACATTTCACTCATTATATTATTCTGTTGTAATATGTAATAAGCCTCTTCAAGATTTCCATCTTTGATTTTTTGTATGAAACCAGGAATGTTTGTACTTATTGGGCATCCTTTTCTACATAATGGATTTTTGCAATTTAAACATTCTGATGCCATTTTCTTTATTTTTTCAACATCCATCTTTATTTTTTCTCCTCAAACAAAAAGCTTAATTCTTCATTGATTCTATCTTTATTATCTTCATGTGCTCCATTATAATTAAATCTTACAACCTTAATATTTTTCACTTTTTCTTCAACTTCATCTGCCATTTTCAAATATTCTTCTTGTTGTTTTATACTACTTTCAACTTCAAATTTTTGATATTGGTGCTTATCTCTCTTTATTCTTCTTTCATATTCAGATGTATCTTTTAAGTATAAAACAATTAAATATATATCAAAATCTAAAGAATCTAATTTATTTAATGATTTTTCATAAACTTCTTTAAAAGAATATGGTTTGAATCCTAATCTAGCATAGATTTCTTCAGTAAAAAAAGTTCTATCAAATAGTAAATTTACATCTTCACAATTTTCAATATACTTCAATAAGCTATCATATTTTTTTTCTATTTTTTTAAGACCTGTAATTGTTTTATCTTTTATACCTGTCAATCTATATAAATCTGTAGCTCCCATTTTTTCTCTTAAGTAATTTGTAAATGTTGTTTTTCCAACTCCTTGTGGTCCTTCTACTATTATTATTTTATCTCTCATTTTTGTTTCCCTTCTTATATCAAAAATAGGTAAACATTTTATTGCTTACCCATTTTTAAATTAAATTCTATTAAATAATGGTTCTATATTATTTAATTTTATACCACCATCTACCTTTATTATTTCCCATGAACCTTTTTCATTTAAATTTAAATATTCTCTAATTTTCTTTGATGAATTAGGCATAAATGGTTCAAATAAATTAGACAAGTTTGCAATAATAACTGCACAAGTATAAATAGTATCATTAAAATCATCAATAGATTCCTTTTTTTGTATCCATGGTTGTCTTTCATCGTAATATTTATTTGCATTTTCAACTAATTGCATTACTCTATCTGTTGCATTTTTAAATTCTAAATTTTCTATAGCTATTGCAACATCTTTATATGCATCTTTTATTTCTTGTTCCATTTTTTTGTCTAGCTTTCCGGTTGGAAGTTCTTCTAAACCTTTAAATCTTAAAGTTCTATTTACAAGATTTCCGAATTTATTCAATATTTCATTGTTGTGAGTTCTTTCAAAGTCATCTAATGTAAAGTTAGTGTCTTTCTTTTCTGGTCCATTGTTTATTATATGGAATCTTAATGAGTCAGGATTATATTTTTCTAACATTTCTAATGTTGTAATTCCATTTCCTTTACTCTTTGAAATTTTTTCATCATTTATATTTAAATATTCTGTAGAAACTATAACATCTACTAAATGAAAATTATCTTTTAATCCTTCTAAAAGCGCATTAAAAATTATACTATGGAATACTATATTATCTTTTCCATGACACATATAAATTTTATTATTATGTCCTTCTTTCCAAAATTCTTCCCAGTTAGTGCCATTTTCTTCACAGATTTTCATAGTGTCCGTTAAATATCCTAAAACAGCTTCTATCCAAACATACATTTTTTTATCTTCATAACCATTTATAGGAATATCTACACCCCAATCTAAATCTCTTGTAACTGCTCTATCTAATAATCCTTGTTTAATATATTTTTCAGTTTCATTTCTTGCATTTACTCTCCAGAAATTTTTGCATTTATTTGTATTAGCTTCAATTTCCTTTTGAAATTTAGATAATGCAATATATAAATTTTTATTATCCTTTTGCACTGTTTTTTCGCCACAAGCTAAACAAACTCCATCTTTTACTTCTTCCATAGTTGGAGTATAAGTACAAGCATCACATTGGTCCGCTTTTGTTGTTTCCCCACATTTAGGACATACAATTTGTATTTCTCTATCTTGTAAAAATTTATTACATTTTTCACAATATGCTTGTGGTTCTATTTTTTCATAGATATACCCATTGTCATATAATCTTTTAAATATTTCTTTTACTTTTTCAAAATGATAGTCTGTGTGTGTTTTTGAATATAAGTCATAAGAAAAACTAATTGCATTGAAGGTTTTAACAAATTCTTCGTGATAAAAATTTGCTATTTCTTCTGCAGTTTTTCCTTCTCTTTTTGCCCTTTCAGTTATTGGTGTGCCATGACAATCTGTTCCAGATACATATAGTACGTTATCACCTATTAATCTATGGTAACGTGCTAAAACATCACCTGAAATTAATCCTGCCAAATGGCCTAAATGCAAAGAATTATTTGCATAAGGCCACGCTCCTCCTATTAATACGTTTTTACTCATTATTGCCTCCTGTATTAAACTTTTTTCCAAAACCAATCTAAACTATTATCTAAATTTTTCTTATTTAGTGCTTCTGCTTGTATTTGATCTAACCATAAATATGCAAAGAAGTATATTACAACAAATATTAAATCAATTGGAATACATTTTAATATTACATTATATTCTATTGAATTAACATCTACTATATTTAGTTGTATACTATGCATTAATACAAGTGCTAAAAATACAAATAGCATTACTACTGGTATTTGTGGTTTTTTTACTTCCTTTCCTAAAAAAACTAATAATACTGCTAAAGCTACTAATAGTATAATTGTTAATGGTTGTGAAACATTAATAATCATTTTTTTTCCTCCTTTATTTTTTCTTATGTAAAAAGTGGTTTCCCACTAATTAACCTAATTTTTTTTCTATATGTTCTGCTAACTCTTTTGCCTTTTTTTCTATATACTCCTGATTTTCCCCTTCTATCATCACTCTTATTAGTGGTTCAGTTCCTGAAGGTCTTATTAAAACTCTTCCATTATCTTTAAATTCTTCTTCTAATTTTTTTATTTCATTTTGTATTTCTTCATCAGTTTCATATTCTTTCTTATTTTCATTTTTAACTTTTGCATTTACTAATGCCTGCGGATATAAATTTATTATATCACAAAGTTTAGACGCTGAAACATTTTTTTCTAATAATATTTTTATAAGCATTAATGATGTTAATATTCCATCTCCTGTTGGATTATAATCTAACATTATAATGTGCCCAGATTGTTCACCACCTAAGTTATATCCTTCTTTTAATAATTCTTCTAAAACATATCTATCTCCAACTTTTGTTTCTACAAAATTCACATTATTATTTTTTGCATACTTTTTCAATCCTAGATTACTCATAACAGTTGCAACCAAAGTATCTTTGTTTAACTTTCCTTTTTCCTTTAGATATTTAGAAAAGATTGAAAGAATCATATCTCCATCAATTTCATTCCCTTTTTCATCTATTGCTAAACATCTATCACCATCTCCGTCATAGGCAATTCCCAGACTTAACTTGTTTTCTAAAACAAATTTCTTTAAATTTTCTAAATGTGTAGAACCACAATCATGATTTATATTTATTCCACTTGGTTCATTATTTATAATTTTATATTGTATTCCTAGTTTCTCAAAAACATCCTCTGCCACTTTATAAGTTGCACCATTTGCAACATCAAGTCCCACTACAAAATCAATTCTATTATTTTCTTCTATTGACTCTTCGAAAATCTTTCTGAAAAAATATATATATTCATTTATTAAATCTTCTCTATTTTCAGAAACTCCTATTTTATCTCCAATTGCTGTCAATTCATCTATTTTACCAGAATCCATTACTTCTTCAATTTCTTGTTCTATTTCATCTGATATTTTCATTCCTTTGTTACTAAAGTATTTTACTCCATTAAATTCATATGTGTTATGAGAAGCTGAAATAACAACACTTGCATCAGCTTTTAATTTTTTTGTTAAATATGCTACCGCTGGTGTTGGAATAACACCCAATAATTTAACATTTGCACCATAGCTTAAAAATCCTGCAGTCATTGCACTTTCTATTAAAGTTCCTGAAAGTCTAGTATCTCTTCCTATTAAAATAGTAGGGGTATGGTCTAAGTGCTTTGAAAGAACATATGCTCCAGCTTTTGCAACTCTATACACTAATGTTGGTGTGAGTTCTGTATTAGCGATTCTTCTAATCCCATCTGTTCCAAAATATTTTTTCATTGTTTCCTCCTTAGATTTAATCACTTTTATTATTATACACATTTTAATATATAAAAAGCAATATATTTTTTAAATTTGAACCTTAATTTTAAGATTTTATTTAAAAAAATAACAAATATAACCACCATTTTTTTCTTGACAAATAGCTAAAAAGTCTTGTAAAATAATGTCATATAAAAACATTTTTTAGGAGTTTATATCATGAAATTTAAATTAAAAGAAATTTTAAAAAAATTAAAAGAAATTTTAAAAAAATTTTATAAAAGCAAATATTTTTCATTGGTATTATGGGTAATATCAATGTTTCTTTCTTTTGTTATGGCTGAATTATTTAATACAAATAACATATTATCTATGAATTTCTTAAGAATACTTTTTAATATGATTATAATATTTATTATGAATATCTTTTTTTATTCAATAATAAATAGTATTCGTATTTCTTCTTTATTAAGTAGTACTGTTATTTTTATATTGAGCATATCTAATTATATAATTTATTGTTTCAGAGGGACACCTTTAGACCCATTAGATATTTTATCTATTGAAACTGGTTTTTCTGTAGCATCAACTTACAAATTAACAGTAAATTCATTTTTTATTTTTGCATTTATAACTTACGCACTAATTATTTTTATTTGTTGTATGATTAAATATCGTCCAGAAAGAAACAAATATACTATAATATCTAGAATATCATTTGCAATTATAAGTATTTGCTTTATATTTGTTTGTTTTAACACAAATTTTATGAATATTTTCGATTTATCTACACACTTATGGAAACCAAAAACTGAATATACTAAAAATGGTTTTCTTGCTAGTTTCTTGAAACAAAGTGTATATTCTACACAAGAAGAACCTGAAAATTATTCATTAGATAATCTTTCAAAAACTGCAAAAAAATATACCAAAAAAGAAAAAAATGAAGATGTAGAAACAACACAAACTTCTACTAATGCTACTGATGAAAATAATATAGTAGAAAAAAAGCCAAATATAATAATTATTATGAATGAAAGTTTTTCTGATATGAGTGTTCATAGAAAAATAAAAACAAATGAAGAATATTTACCTTATTTCAATTCATTAATAAAAACAACTATTAGCGGACATGTTCATTCTTCTGTTTATGGTGGTAAAACCCCAAATGCAGAATGGGAATTTTTAACTAATAACTCCATGGCATTTTTAGCTTATGGAAATATTCCTTATCAACAATACTTATCAAAACCTACTACATCTTTAGTATCTACTTTAGAATCTCAAGGTTATACATCATATGCTATTCATCCTTATTATGGTTCTGGATACAGAAGAACAAATGTATATCCTTTATTAGGATTTGATCATTTCTATTTTTTGGAAGATATGGAAGATGATTTAGAAATTATTAGAGAATATGCTTCTGATTTAAGTACCTATAAAGAATTAATAAAATTATTTGAAGCAAAAAAAGATGATGAATTATTTTTCAATTTTACTGTAACTATGCAGAATCACAGTGGTTATGAATTCGAGCCTTATGAATCAACAATTACATTAACAGATGTCCCTAATTGTCCTAAAGCAGAACAATATTTATCTATAATAAAAGAATCTGATAATGCTTTAAAATATTTAATAGATTATTTCAAAAAAGTCGAGGAACCTACTATTATTCTTTTCTTTGGAGACCATCAACCTCCTTATCTTGAACAAGAATATTGGGATTATTTAAATGAATTTAAGACTGATTCTTTAGAAGATGATGAGAAAGGATATTTAACACCATACTTTATTTGGGCCAATTATGATATTGATAAAAAAGAACATCAAACAGATGATATAAGTTTAAATTATTTATCTTCACTTCTTCTAGATGTAGCTGAATTAGATAAAACGCCTTATATGCATTTCTTAGATGATATAAAAGAAAGCCTTCCAGTTATAACCGGTCATGGATACATGGATAATACTGGAACATATCATTCATTAGATGAACAAAATGAATACTCAGAAATGTTAGAACAATATAAAATGTTCCAATATAATCACTTGTTTGATACAAAAAATACATTGGAAGACTTCTTCTCTGTAAAAAATAATAAATAATAGTAATAAAAAATACAGGTACGAACCTGTATTTTTTATTTATTTTGTTCCAAAAATTCTATCTCCTGCATCTCCTAGTCCTGGAACTATGTATGCTTTTTCATTTAGTTTTTCATCTATTGCAGCTGTATATATTTCTACATCTGGATGTTTTTCTTGCATTGCTTTGATTCCTTCTGGGGCTGAAATTATACATAAAAACTTAATTCTTTTTACTCCTTTTTGTTTTAATAATTCAATTGCATCAATACCTGAACCTCCAGTCGCAAGCATTGGATCTAAAACTAAAACTTCTCTTTTATCTATATCCTTTGGAACTTTAAAAAAGTAAACTGTTGGTTTAAAAGTTTCTTCATCTCTATACATTCCAATATGTCCTATTTTTGCATTTGGTACTACACGAATTATTCCATCTAACATTCCTGTTCCTGCTCTTAAAATTGGAACAAATGCATAATTATTTTCATTAATCTTTTTTGTTTTCATTTTTTGAATTGGTGTTTCTATTTCAACTTCTTGTAATTTCGCATCTTTCATTGCTTCATAGCAAAGTAATGTTGCAAGTTCTGAAACAATTTCTCTAAATTCTTTTGTACCTGTATTTTTATCTCTTAATATTGCTAATTTGTGTTCTACTAATGGATGATTTTTTAGTTCAACTACATTCATATAATACCTCCTTCAAAATTTATGAAATAATTTTTTGACTATTAAGTATTTTTAATCACCTAAACATATATCTAAATTTCTTGCAACTTTTACTAAGTCATCATCCATTGTAACTCTTTTTATATTTGTACTTTCTGTTCCTCCAGAACGTGCTCCAAGTTCTTTATTATTTCCAACAACATCCTCTAATGATACATAATCTAATTTTCCATTCTTCAATGTTACTAACACATTAAATGTACCTTGAATAGCAAGCTCCATTGCTTTTGTACCATATTTAGTAGATAGTACTCTATCAAATGCAGTTGGTGTTCCACCTCTTTGAACATAACCTAATGTTGTATTTCTTGCAACCATTCCTGTTTTTTCTTCTAAATCATGGGCAAGTTTTTCTCCTATACCACCTAATCTTATATTGTCTAATCCTTTCCCATCATTTAAAGTTTTCTTTATAACCATATTACCATCTTTAGGTTTTGCACCTTCTGATACAACTATTATGCTAAATTTCTTCCCTTCTTCTTTTCTTTTATTTATTTTTTCGACAATTTTATCTATATCATAAGGAATTTCAGGTATTATAGCTGCGTCTGCTCCTCCTGCTATAGCCGCTTCTAGTGCTATCCATCCTGCATATCTTCCCATTACTTCTAATGTCATTATTCTATGATGAGATTCTGCTGTTGAATGCAATCTATCTAAAGCTTCTGCTGCTACAGAAACGGCTGTATTATAACCAAATGTTATTTCTGAATGAGCAACATCATTATCTATTGTTTTTGGTACACCTATTACGTTTAATCCTCTTACTGAAAAATCTCTTGCTGATTTTTGAGTTCCATCTCCACCTAATGTAAATATACAATCAAATCCTGCACTTCTTGCATTTTCAACTGCTTGATATGACATATCCATATATTCAATTTTTCCATCTTGTTCTACAGGATAATTAAATAAATTTGTACTATTTGATGCTCCTATTATTGTTCCACCTCTATGAAGTAATCCTGAAGCACTACCATTTGATTCTAATTTTATATAATTGTTTTCTAATAATCCTTTATATCCTTCTATATAACCATAGCATTCAACACCGTGTGTTTCTGCTGTTTTTACAATTGCTCTAATTACTGCATTTAAGCCTGGACAATCTCCACCATTTGTTATTATAGCAACTTTCTTTACCATATTAATAAACCTCCTAAATGTTTCTCATTTGTATATTAATATTATATCAATAATTTTTGTATTTACAAGTATTTTTTATTGGTATTTGGAATTTAATTTTATGATGTATGGGCGTGCATTTCACGTCCGTTTAATATACACCTTTCATAATTACGGACGACCACTGGTTGCCCCTACATTATTATATTTAATTATCCTCTCTGTTCTACTACCTCATACATTACAATTCCTGCAGAAACTGATGCATTTAATGATGTTATTTTACCCTTCATCGGAATTTTAACTAGAAAATCACAATTTTCTTTTACAAGTCTGCTCATTCCAAATCCTTCACTTCCAATTATAATCGCAATTGCACCTTTAAAATCTTCTTCATAATAATATCTTTTAGCATCCATATCTGTTCCACAAATCCAGATGTCATTTTCCTTTAAATATTTAATAGTATCATTGATATTGTTAACTCTTGCTATTTTCATGTGTTCAACTGCACCTGCAGCAACTTTAGTTACTGTGCTATTAACTCCACATGCTCTTCGTTTTGGAATTATTATTCCATGTACACCTGCTGTTTCTGCTGTTCTTATTATTGAACCTAAATTATGAGGATCTTCAATTCCATCTAATATTAAAATAAATGGATGTTCATTTTTACTATTTGCATAATCTAAAATATCTTCTACTTCACAATAATCATAAGGTGGAACTATAGCGATTACTCCTTGATGATTATTACTTTCAGACATTTGGTTCAATTTCTGTCTATCTGCTTCAACAATAACAATTCTTTTTTCTTTTGCTATTGATAATATTTTATTTATAGAACCATGTTTTTCGCCTTTTGCTACAAATATTTTATTTATATCACGATTACTTTCTAAAAGTTCTAAAACACTATTTCTACCTTCAACTTGGTCAGATAAGCTTTGATTATCTGTACTCTTAACTTTTAACTTTTCACTATTCACTATTCACTAACCACCTTATTTATATATATTAATTTTTTAACTTTATTAAACAATACCGTTCTGCCTAAGCAGAACGGTAAAACATGCTGATTCTGATTTACTCTGCATCTTCATCATCAGCAATAGCAGCAACGCCGTCTTCTGTTACTTCAGGATTTTTTTCTTCCTTCATAACTTCTTTGACTTCCTGCTGCGGGTTCTGTTGCTTACGGGGTCGAGGCCAATTTCTCGGGTCCGAAAGGTCTGCATTATGATAGTCTCCTGTCATTGCAACCTTAGCATCAAAACTCATTCAAACTTCCTCTCTTCGGGATTATTTCTGTAAAATTATACCACATATATCATTAAATTTCAACCAGATTATGTAATCTATACTGAAATCAATATTTTATTTCCATCTAGGTCATTTATAATAAATTCAACTGAGCCATAATCTGTTTCCATCCAATTACTAAATATTTCTATGTTTTCTGCTTTTAACAAATCATATATTTTCTTTGCTTCATCTTTGTTTTCATATTTAAACATAACAATATTTGAAGATTCACTTTTCTTTGGATAATTCTTATATTCTTTGCAAATTAAATCATAATCATGAAACATCATAGATATATCACCATTTTTTATTTCAGCCCATGTTATTTCATTCTCACCATCAGTAGCATAAACTTCAAAACCGAAATATTTACAATAAAATTCTATTGAACTTTTAACACTGTTTACTACAAATTCATTAATTATACCTTTCACTATTTATCCCTCTCTTCATCAAATTCTATATCTGTTATAGTTTTCCCTACATTTCCTTCCTTCTCATTTTTATATCTAATATCAAATTCTAAACCTAGTCCATCTATTTCATACTCGATATCATGATTATCACTTTCAAGATATATGCAATCCAAATCTATAATAACCCATTCTCCCTCTTTTAAAATCTCTTCTTCATCTAATGCCCTATCAAACCCAACTAAATTCGGTGTTACATTTATTGTTTGCCCATTTAAACTAGGTTTATTATCTTGAAGTAAAACTCCTACATTTGCAAATTTTACATCAGTCCAAATAATTCCACTATCTCTTAATTCCTTATAAATGGCATATAATTTTTCTTTATCTCGTTCCCTCATTTTAAGTTTTCTAACTCTATCTTCAACCTCTATGCATCCTACACTTAAACCATTATCCTTATCTATAAGCTGAGTTCTTATTAAAGGTTGTATTAGCCTTCTATGATTAGGAATATCATATACTTGCCTGTTTTCTCCTATCTTAAGAACTTTTGTACCTATTTGATAAGTATTACTATAAGTTCCATATCCTATTTCTTTTATATCTGTATATTTACATTTTTCACTTTCTAACAATTCATCAATTCTAATACTTAAAGTTGTAGCATAATTTTCAAAAAATGCTTCTTTATTATAATAAATTTTTTTCATTAAGAAATATTTCGCTATTTTCTCTTTATTTTTAATCATAAAAAGTTCTATATTTTTATCAATTTCTTCATTTTTTCCTTTTAATAAATCTGAAATACTAAAAAAATCTTCCATTGGTATATTGCTCTGCAATATATATTCAAGATTTTCTTCTAATAAATAATGCTTATGTAACAGTTTATATATTTCATCTTTATCATCCATACTACTATTAATAATTCTTTGTAGAACAATTCGTGAATTAGCTTTTATTATTTCTGCTGTAGTTTTATTAGCTAAAAGTAATTTTATCAAAAGAATTATATCATCATCATTTACTTTTTCAAAAATAAGTTCAAAGTTATTATCTATAATTTCTTCTGCTGATTTTGGTACTTTTTTAAAATAATTAAATAATCTACCTATAAAATTGATTCTATTTGTAGTTAACTCTGTAGATAATAATTCACATACTGTTTTATATGTATATCTTCCTCTTTTATTGGATTCACTATTTATTACCTTTAAAAACTCTTTCTCATTCACATGCATTTCTCCAAATCTAAATATTATCTTATCTACACGCTAAAATCAAAAACTAGTAGTACTAAGCAACATTAAAACAAAACACCGGAGGCGTGCGCGGGCACGTTGAGGATTTTTGTTTTAATGTTAACGACGTAATACAAAGTTTTTCATTTTAGCCAGTTTTTATTCTTCGTCGAGTTTCAAAACACTTAAGAACGCCTCTTGTGGTATTTCAACATTTCCTATTTGTCTCATTTTCTTTTTACCTTTTTTCTGTTTTTCTAGTAATTTTTTCTTTCTAGTAATATCTCCACCATAGCATTTTGCAAGAACGTCTTTTCTCATTGCTGAAATTGTTTCTCTTGCTATTATTTTTCCTCCAACTACTGCTTGAATTGGAATTTCAAATAATTGTCTCGGAATAACTGTTTTTAATTTCTCAGCCATTTTTCTTCCTCTTGCATATGCTGTATCTTTATGAACTATAAATGATAAAGCATCTACCGCTTCATTATTAATATGTATATCTAATTTTACTAAATCTGACTTTCTGTATTCTCTAAATTCATAATCAAATGAAGCATAACCTTTTGTTCTTGATTTTAATGTATCAAAGAAATCGTATATTATTTCATTTAATGGCAACTCATATTCTAGTATCACTCTTGTACTATCTAAATATTTCATATCTAAATATGTACCTCTTCTATCTTGGCACATTTCCATAACATTTCCAACATATTCTTTTGGTAGCATTATTTCTGCTTTTACTATTGGTTCTTCTAAATAACTGATTTCTTGAAGTGGTGGTAAATCTGTTGGATTATATAACTCTATAACTTCTCCATCAGCTTTATATACTTTATAAATAACTGATGGTGCTGTAGTAATTAAATTTAAACCAAATTCTCTTTCTAATCTTTCTTGTACGATTTCTAAATGTAATAATCCTAAAAATCCACATCTAAAACCAAAACCTAAAGCTATTGATGTTTCTGCTTCATAATTCAATGCTGCATCATTTAGTTTCAATTTTTCTAATGCAACTTTTAAATTCTCATAATCTCCTCCATCTAAAGGATACAAACCACAATAAACCATTGAATTTGCTTTTTTATAGCCTGGCAATGGTTCTTTAGCTGGATTGTCTACTTTTGTTATTGTATCTCCTACATTTATATCTGCTACATTTTTAATACTTGCTACAATATATCCAACCTCTCCTGCTGTTAACTCTTCTGATGGATAATATCTTCCTGGTTCTAAATATCCTATTTCTGAAACTACAAACTTTTTATTAGTAGCCATAAATAATATTTCATCACCAACTTTAACTTTTCCTTCCATAACTCTTACATAACTTACAGCACCTTTGTAATTATCATAAATAGAATCAAAAATCAAACATTTTAAAGGCTTGTCTTCATCACCTTTTGGAGCTGGGAAATCAGTTACAATTCTTTCCAAAACTTCTTTTATATTTAGTCCTGATTTTGCAGATATACAAGGAGCATCCATTGCAGGAATCCCAATTACATCTTCTATTTCTTGTTTTACTTCATCTGGTCTAGCATTAGGTAAATCTACTTTATTTATAACTGGTAATATTTCTAAGTTGTTATCTAAAGCTAAATATACATTTGCTAAAGTTTGCGCTTCTACACCTTGACTACTATCAACAACTAATATAGCTCCTTCACATGCTGCTAAACTTTTTGATACTTCATAATTAAAGTCAACATGTCCTGGTGTATCTATTAAATTAAATACATACTCTTTTCCATCTTTTGCTTTATATAACATTCTTACTGCTTGTGCTTTTATTGTTATACCACGTTCTTTTTCCAAATCCATATTATCTAAAACTTGACTTTCCATTTCACGTTCTGATAAAAGACCTGTTTTTTCTATTATTCTATCAGCTAAAGTTGATTTTCCATGGTCTATATGTGCAATTATACTAAAATTTCTAATGTTTTCTTTTTTTTCTTGCATGTTTTCCTCCAATAAATTTTAATGAATAGTGAATAGTTTTGGTTAGATTTTGTTGCTATACAACAAAATCTTTCATTAATTATTCATTTTTCATTTACAATACTTATTATATTTCTCTTTTAATTTTTCTTTCTTTAAGATTTTTTCTATTCCTTTTTCGCTTATTTCTTCAAAAATATTTTGAAAAAAATCAACTGTTTTTGGATTAATTATCGTTTTATTTTTTTTATTATTCCAATACCATAACGGATATTCCTTTGTCCATTCGTTTTTCTTATATACTATACCTGCTGAAAGCATATCACATAACATTTCAATTGCATATTTATACGGAATAACTGGAGCCTTTATAGATGCATTAAAATCATACCAATATTCTTCATGATGCTTATTTCTACCTTTATGATGTAGCCATGCTGCTGAATATTGTCTTTTTTCTCTTGCAACTTGTATCGGACTTCTATTTCCTACATAGTATTTAGCACTCTCCCAAAATTCTGTATAAGAATACTTTGATAAATCATGCACAAAACCTCTCCATGGCAATCCTACCTTTGTACACAATTTAAAAACGAGCCATCTATGTTTTGTTATTAATTTAAAATGTAGCCATATTTTTTTAAGCATTGTTCCTCCTAATTTGAATATATTTATATATAAATTGTAATTTGTGTAGATGAATTAAATATAAACATTGTAAGGGCAGGTCTTGACCTGCCCAGGGTCGGTCAAGACCGACCCCTGCAAATATCCAAACATCAAATTCCAATTACCCAAAAAACAAATTATCTATAATTTTACTAAATATATCTCTCTTAAATATTCATCAATATATGTTGTTTTTACTAATTCTGCTCCTAAATGCTTAATCACCTTCTTCGAAGCCTCATTTTCAGGATGAACTGTAATAACTCCATACTCATATTTTAATGCTTTCGCTTCCTTCATAAGTTCATGTTCCAATGTTTTCATTATACCTTGATTTCTATACTCTTCTAGCACTAAATATTTTGAAAATTTTAATATCTTTTTGCTTTCTATATCAATATAATTCTTTACTTCTTCTTTTATATCTAATTTTAAACTTCCTGTCCCTACTAATTTTTCTTCATCATATGCTCCATAAATTATGTATTTACTCTTATTAAACATATCTTCATAGTCTTTTTCTTTATAAGGCATAAAAAATTCTTTTCTTTCTATTTTCCCTAAAACTTCATTGATTAATGTTTTTACTTTTTCTTTTTCTTCTTTTTCTATTCTTCTATATTTAATCATAAATCTTTCTCCAAAAATATTTATATAATTATGCTAATTAATATGTATATTACACTCTTTATTAAAATACTATTCAACAAGTTATCAATTACAAAAGGAATTCCTATTTTATTTATTTTATCATATTCTTCTAATAATTTATTCTCTTCTTCTTTTGAACAAAGTTTTTTGTTTTCTATGTAATCTTTTGCTAAATATTTAGATTTAGTCATAGCATCTATTTCTAAGAAACTTCTTACTGAAAATTGAATAATTCCTAAAATCATAAAAATAAATAATGGTAATTCTATATTATTTATAATCTTAAATACTGTTAAAATTGTTATGATAACAAAATATAATAAATTTATATTTGATATAACAAAATTAAATATTTGCAATCTTTTATCTTGTTTTGAATGTAAACATTCATGTGCTATTGTTTGTATTCTTGAGTAATTGTTTTTCATATCTGCAATAATTATTTTATTTGTTACAGCAATATACAAACTTGTTCCTGTATCTTTTGCTTGTTCAATTTTTACATTTTCATTATTTAATTTCTTTAACATTTCCTTTGCAATTTCTATATCTTCAGGAAATCTTTTTGTTATTTCAGATAACTCTTGGTTTTCTGTTTGTTTTTTTATTTTTTTAATATTAATTCTAAATATAAATTTAAATAATATAATTGTTATTATTAGCAAAATTAAGTATTTCATATTTATTTTTCTCCTTAGCACATTTATGAAGTGAGAAGTGGGAAGTGGGAAGTGGGATGTGAGCTATAGTTCTCATTAAATCGCACTTCACACCTCACACTTCTCACCTCTATCAATTTTATAGATAAAATATTTATTTTTGTATATTGTACTTTTTATTTATAATTAAAATGGACTTTAAAAGATTAAATTTTCATGCAATCTTTTAAGTCCATTAATTTAAGTTTTACGCTGTTTTATTTTCAGTATTAACTTTTTCTTTTTTTACTTTGCTTGAAATATCTTTTTTCTCCTTATTTTCATTTATAACTAATTCTGGTCCAGCTTTCTTTTCTACTGTTTCTTTAGTTATTATACATTTCTCTATTTTAGGATTTGTAGGTACATCGAACATTATATCTCTCATTACTTCTTCAATAATAGATCTAAGTCCTCTTGCACCTGTATTTCTTTCAATTGCTTTTTCAACAATTAATCCTAATGCTTCATCTTTAAATTCTAATTGAACATCATCTAATTCTAATAATTTTTTATATTGTTTTACTAGTGCATTTTTAGGTTTTGTTACAATTTCAATTAAAGCTTCTTTATCTAATTCTTTTAATGTTGCTATAATTGGTAATCTTCCAACAAATTCTGGTATAAGTCCAAATTTTAATAAATCTTGTGGTAATAATTCTTCAAATATTTTATATTTGTCTATATCTTTTTTACTTTCAATTTGAGCTCCGAATCCAATTGCTTTTTTACCTATTCTATTTTTTATTATTTTTTCTAATCCTTCAAATGCTCCACCACAAATAAATAATATATTAGATGTATCTATTTGTATAAATTCTTGTTGAGGATGTTTTCTTCCTCCTTGAGGTGGAACTGATGCTACTGTACCTTCTACTATTTTTAAAAGTGCTTGTTGTACACCTTCACCACTTACGTCTCTTGTTATAGAAGGATTTTCTGATTTTCTTGAAATTTTATCTATTTCATCTATATAAATAATTCCTTTTTGTGCTTTATCAATATCATATTCAGCAGCTTGAATTAACTTTAATAAAATATTTTCAACATCTTCACCAACATAACCTGCTTCTGTAAGTGTTGTTGCATCAGCTATTGCAAATGGAACATTTAGAATTCTAGCAAGTGTTTGAGCTAGTAAAGTCTTTCCTGAACCTGTAGGTCCTAGTAGTAAAACATTACTTTTTTGGATTTCAACATCTTCAATAATTTCTTTACAATTTATTCTTTTATAATGATTATACACTGCAACGGCTAGAGTTTTTTTAGCTTCATCTTGACCTATTACATATTCATCAAGAACTTTTTTTATTTCTGCAGGAGTTGGAATTTCTGTAGATTTAACATCTTCATATCCATTATCATCATAATAGTCTTCGTTTTCTAAGATATTATTGCATACCTCTATACATTCGTCACATATATATACATTACTTGGTCCTGCAACAATTCTTTTAACAACTTCTTGCGCTTTTCCACAAAAAGAACATCTTATATTTTTCATGTTATCTTTATTGGCCATTTATTTCCTCCTCAAATAGTTTTCTTTTGTGTTTCTTACTTTCTATAATCTAATATTCCATCTATTAATCCATATTCTAATGCTTGCTCAGCTGTCATATAATTATCTCTTTCTGTATCTTTTTCAATTTGCTCTAATGGTTTTCCTGTTTTTTCTGATAATATTTTATTTAATTTTTCTCTTGTTCTAACCATATGGTCTGCATGAATTTTTATTTCTGTTGTTTGACCAGAAATTCCTCCACCAGCAATTAATGGTTGATGTATCATTATTTCAGAATTAGGAGTTGCAAATCTTCTTCCTTTTGTTCCTGCTGCTAGTAAAAATGCCCCCATACTTGCTGCCATACCTATACATATTGTAGATACAGGGCATTTTATATAATTTATTGTATCAAATATAGCCATTCCATCTGATATAGAACCACCTGGACTATTTATATAAAATGATATTTCTTTATCTGGATCTTCTGATTCTAAGAATAATAATTGAGCTACTACTAAACTTGCTGTTACATGATTTACATCTTCACTTAAAAATATTATTCTATCTTTTAAAAGTCTTGAAAAAATATCATAAGATCTTTCTCCTTTATTTGTTTGTTCAATAACATAAGGTACTAAACTATTTTTTAAATTATCCATAATTCTGGTTTCCTCCTTCAAAATTCGTGAAATTATTTTTTCTGCGTGAGAACACAGGGTCCGCACTTACGATATACATAATATAAAACAAGAGCAAATTTTGTTGTTTATTAATTTAATACATCAAAACTTGCCCCCTTTTTTTCTATTTCATTTTTGCATTATCTACTATAAATTGAATTGTTTTTTCTGTTTTTAAGTTATTTTTTACATATTCAACTAAATGTGGATTATCTTTAACTTCATCTACATTTTTTCCATAGCTTTCAGCCATTTCTTTGATTTTGCTTGAAATTTCTTCGTCTGTAGCTTCTAATTTTGCATCTATAGCTATAGCTTCTAATACTAATCTAGATTTGATTTGTCTTTCAGCTTGTTCTTTATATTCGCTTCTAAATTCTTCTGTTGTTTTGTTAATCATTTTTAAGTAATCATCAAATCTCATTCCTTGATAGCTCAATCTTTGTTCAATATCTTTTTGCATATTGTCAATTTCAAGTTCTACCATTCCTGCTGGAATTTCAACTTTAGCAGCTTCACAAACTGCTTTTATTGCATTTTCTTCTATTTCATATTTAGCTTTCATTTCATTTGATTTTTCTTGTTTTTCTTTAATGCTATTTTTTAATTCAGCAAGTGTATCAAATTCGCTAATATCTTTTGCTAATTCATCATTTATTTCTGGCATTTCTTTTCTTTTTATTTCATGTAATTTTACTTTGAACATAGCATCTTTACCAGCTAATTCTTCTGAGAAATATTGTTCAGGGAATTTTACATTTATTTCTCTTTCTTCATCAATTTTCATTCCAATTATTTGGTCTTCAAATCCTGGTATAAATGTGTTACTTCCAATTGTTAATTCATGGTTTTCAGCTTTTCCACCTTCAAAAGCTTTGTCTCCAACAAATCCTTCGAAGTCTATAACTGTGATATCTCCACTTTCAACTGGTCTATCTTCTATTGAAACTAATCTTGCATTTTTTTCTGCCATATGACCTAATTCATGTTCAATATCTTCATCAGATACATTATACTCTACTTTTTCAATTTCTATACCTTTATATTTTCCTAATTTCACCTCTGGTTTTGTTTCAACAACAGCTGTAAAAATAAGGTCTTGTCCTTTTCCTATTTGAACTATATCAATTTTTGGATTGCTAACAACATCTATATTGTTTTCTTTAATTCCGTTTTCATAAATTTCTCCAGCAATTTCATTGAAAGCATCTTCGTAGAATATTTCTACTCCATATGTTTTTTCAACCATTTGATATGGTGCTTTTCCCTTTCTAAATCCTGGTATATTGAAATACTTAGCATTTTTGTTATATACAGTTTTTATAGCCTCATCAAATTTTGCTGCTTCTACTGTAAATTCTAATTTTACTTCATTATTGTTTTCTGTCTTTTCTACTTTAACACTCATTTTTTATTCTCCTTTTCGTTATTAGATTGAACTGTAATATTATATCATATTTTCCATAATTTGCAAGGGGTTTCGTGAACAATTTCAATAAAATCGGGCAAACACAAGGTTCACCTACATCAAAATTATTGTAACATTGATTCGTGACAATCCCTGTTCTGATTTAAATGTATGAAGCAAACAATATTATTACAATGAATTATTTATTTTTGTTTTAATTTCATTTCCTCTTCCGTTGCATCTTCGCCTTCTGTCTTTATAAATATTTTATCTATGTAATAATCATCATCACTATCATATATGCTTATTTCATATATATTTTTGGGCTCAATTTTAGACATTAAATTAGTTATAGATTCATTATTCTCTAAATGACCATCTTTAACTACGATAGTAACAATATGCACATTAGAATTATTAGATTGCATAACAGATGATAATAGTGCTTTAACAGCTGTACCTCTTTGTTTACCTATATACATATTAAATTTCGAATTAAATATTTGTGCAAAATCAGATACACTTGGCTCAATAGAAATATCTGAGTCGTCTGTATTTTTTATATTATTACATAAAAAAACAGCTACTACTCCTAATAAAATAATTACTATAAACAATATTATTGCCACTTTCTTCAATTTCTTATTTTTCTTCTTTATTTCTTCCATATTTTTCTCCATTCTTTTGTTAAGGGCAGCCGTGGGTGTCTGCCCCTACATCATATATTGTTATTTCTACAAATGCGGGTCGCCGAGGGCGGCGACCCCTACAGGTATTTTACATTAATTTTGTATCTGTGTTAATTATATCAAACTCTTAAAACATATAATATATTTTTCCTGTTATAATGCCTAACAAAATTAGTAATAATCCACATGTTATTATACTTTCAGCTGTAATAAAAGCAATTAGTACTTTACGTTTTTTATTCTCATCACCTTTTTTTAGAATAATTAATCCTTTTATAGTTAATATAAGACCTATTATGGCTAATATTGAAATTACTATTATAGCTATTTTTTTATTTTTTTCTTCTTGCTCTATTTCTTTATAATATTCCTCTTGTTCCTTTAACCATCTGTCATACTCTGTTTCATCTTTTTCCTGTTGTATTTGTTCTAATTTTAATTCTTCTTCTGTTGCTTCTTCCCCTTCTGTCCTTATAAAAATTTTATCTATAAACTCGTCATTATCGATATCATACATATTTACTTCATATTTATTTTTTATTTCAATTTTAGATATAAAATTTGCTATAGAATTGTTATCAGCTAAACTTTCATCCTTAACTTCAATAGTAACAATATGATTATTATAATTACTACTATTAACTGCCATAACTACTCTTAATAGAGGTTTTATAGCTGTACCTTTTTGAACTCCTGTATACTCCGTAAATTTAGAATTAAACATCTGTTTCTCTATATTCTCCGATTGAACCATTGCATAATCAATTATAGGCATCATTTCATTATATAAAAAAATATCTAGCCCACCTAATAAAATAATTACTATAAACAATATTATTGCTATTTTCTTCAATTTCTTCTCTTTTATTTCTTCTATATTTTTTCCTTTCGTCTTTTTTTTGATATTCTTTTTTAGAATACTAATACTCATGGTAATTAACGCAAGACATATTATTATGAAAATTAAAATCATTATTTTATTAAATAAAATCACATTAAAAATACCTAATAAAATAATTATTAAACACAGTATTAATACTATTTTATTTATTATCTTCAATTTCTTATTTTTCTTCTTTATTTCTTCCATATTTTTCTCCATTCTTTTGGTTGTTTTCCGGGTCGGTCAAGACCGACCCCTACATCAAAAATTTATATTCAATAATTTTGTATTTTTTCTTTCGGGTCGCCGTCGGATAGCCGTCCGAATGCAATGAGGTTACAGATATCACATGCCCTTGGGGTAAGGGCGGCGACCCCTACATATATTTATATTAAATTAACGGACGACCAATGGTCGCCCCTACACCAAAATTTGCATAGCAAATTTTGTATTATTCACTATTCATTATTCACTCTTCACTAAGCGCAGCGTATTTCGCCCGTATTTTATTTTAATTCTACTTTCTCATTATCTGTTATTCTATATTCTTGTACTGGGAATACTCTTTTTTCTGCTGGTACAAATCCTCTTACTTGTACTGTTGGTAAAATCCATGTGTATGGCCCTATTAATGTTCCTGGTATTGTTGTTGCATTTGCTCCTAATCTTGTATTATCTCCTATTATAGCTCCAAAAAAATCTCTTCCTGTGCTAAATTTTTGTCCATTTACTTTTACATCTATATTGCCTTGGTCAAATCTTCTATTTGCAACTATTATTCCGCTTCCAATTCTTGTTGATTTTCCTAGCATTGAATCACCAACAAAAGCTAAACTTGCAACTTTTGCTTTGTTTTGTAATATAGTGTTTTTTATTTCTGAACAATGTCCTACAACACAATTGTCTCCTATTATTGAACCTGGTCTTATTAATGCACCTGATTGTATTTCAACATTCTTACCAATCATTACAGGTCCTTCTATACATACATTTGCATGTATTACTGTACCTTCATCAATAAAATAGTTTCCTTTTATCGAACAAAATTCTCCAACTTCTTTAGCCTTATTTACTTTAATATCTGGTTTTACAATCTTTTCATTTAAGAATTCTTTTACACTATTTAATACTTCCCAAGGAGTCTCTTTACCTTCAAAAATCTCTTTAAAAGCAAATTCATTCATGTTTTTAAAGTAATATTCTAATTTTAGTTCTTCCATAAAATCCTCCTATTTTTTAAATTTCTTTTTCTCAACTTTTGTATCTGAATCATCATCTTCTTTAGAATATTCTTCTATTATATTTTCTAATTCTTTAGAGAAATCTTTTAGCATAACAACTTTTATTCCTGTATTTTTATCTTTAATATAATCATCCATTAATAATTTCAATTTAATCAAGTTTTCTTTCTCATCTCTTATTTCTTTTTTATGGCTTATCGCTCTCTTAGCTAAAAGTTCTTTAATTGTTACTATATCTTCATTACTTGCACAAGATATTCTTTGGAATATTTGATATTCATCATAATATTTAAAAATTGGAATTCGCATAGCTTCTCTTTCAAATGTTTCGTAAAATAAATCCATTTTAATAGGAATATTTTTAAATATTTCAGATGCTTTTTCATTATACATTTTCTCTTTTAAGTTTTCATTTATAATATCAAAGTGTTTAAGTATTTCTTCAGTTTCTGCAGTATTTTCCCCTACTGCAATTTTAGAAATTTCTTCTCTAGCATTTTCACAGTATTTTGATGTTAAAGATGCAACATTCATTCCATCATAAAATAAAGTTTTTATAGTTTTTACATCATAATTTATTAAACCTTTTCTTACAAAATATGAAAAATAAATAAACAACTTAACTGTTTCAACTAAATTAACTTTTCCTTGTTTAACATCCTCCATAACACTTTCAATTACTTTGTCAAATTCATCATCAGGAATTTTCCAATATTCTTCATTTAATAATCTTTTATATGAAGGTAATTTGTCTGTATCTACAGTATTTATAATGGCTTCCATATCACTTTTAAAGTATTTCATGTCAAAAATTCTTGTTCTAACATATGATTCTATGAATTTAAAAAATCTGTATTCAACTTTAAAATTATAATAATAGTTGTTATCAAATTCTTTGATATAAAATTGTCTGTTATCCATTAAAACTCTTGAAGAAACTAAAACTGATTTATATTCCTCATTGTTTTCAATGTTTATGAATTTATCTTTTGTTATTTTTCCTGCTTTAATTTCAAATGAAATAGCTATAGTAAATATAAGCATAGTTTGTAATACTCTATAACTCATATTAGGATAATTCTTATTTACCATTTCATATACTTTTTTAAAATCATTTAATGCATGTTTTAAAATTCTTAAATTTCTAGTACCACTTTTATTAAATGTTGAAATTATATAATTAGTATTTTGTTTTAAAAATTTAAGTAAATCCGGATTATTTGCATATCTCATTAAAATACCATTAATTATATAATTAAATTCTGGTGCATATTCAAAAGTTTCACCAATTAATTTTTCTTTAATTCTTTCATAGTCATTTGCCTTATCAAAAACATACTCTATTTTATCCCTTATTTTTTCTACCATAGGTTTTTCTGTTTTTGCAGCTAAATCACCTTCTTTATCCAAAAGGTAAGTTGCTATAAATGTTTTCATTTCTAAATTTGTATTTTTTAATTTTGTTGCAAGTTCTTTTTCATTGCATATTATTATAGTTTTTATGTGGTCATGTTCAACAAAGTTATTAATATATCCAAGTATGTCTATAACATCCACATTTGCTCTCTCTAAGTCGTCAAAACATAAAACTTTATCATCTGTTGAAAAGAATTTTGCATAATCCATTTTTTCACCTGATTGTGACACACCAAAAAGATTAGCCATATCTAATCCTGTTTTTGCATACTCTGGAATTGATTCTTGTCCTGTTGCATTCATATATTTTCTTAATCCTTTATCCATTAGTTGAGTAGTTTCAATAAATATTTTTTTACTTATATCTTCTAAATTAGAAATACCATATAAAGACATATATATTGTTGTATAAGATTTTCCGTTAAGATTTAATGAGTCGATTTTTTTCCTTACTTTATTGTTCCAAAAATAAGTCTTTCCACTTCCCCACTCTCCATTAATCATTATCGCATAATCTGTATAATCTGACCTAATATAATCTAATATGCTTTCAACTAAATCTTCCATTTTTCAACCTCCAACTAATCTTTTGCAATTGTAAGTACAGCAATTTTATTTACCTTTAATTTTTTCAAAACTTTGCAGCATTCGTTAACTGTACTTCCTGTTGTATATATATCATCCAATAAAATTATATTTTTATTTTTAATACTATTAACATTTTTTGCTGTAAATGCATTTTTTATGTTATTTTCTCTTTGAAATTTGGTCAATCCACTTTGAGGTTTAATATTTTTTTGTTTTATTAACACTTTGTTTTCTAAAATCAAATTAGTATTTTTAGCTATTTCTCTAGCAATTAACTCTGTTTGATTATATCCTCTTTGTAAATTTCTTTTTTTGTGTATTGGAACCGGAATTATTATATCATATTTTTCAAAAAAGCCACATATTTTTTTATCATTTAATATTATTTTTGAAAAAGTTTTAAACAAATATGCTTTTTCATTGAATTTATACTGTATAAGTTTTTCTCTTATTATACTTTCATATCTAAAAATATTTATCTGATAATCAAATTTTTTATTATTGATTTCTGAACAATCAATAATATTTGTATTTTTATATTTTTCTAGTTTTAACTCACATTTTTTGCATAAATGATTATTATTTATTGTATTACAAAAACCACATACATTTGGATAAATTAGATTTAGAATGAAATTTAACATCATTTTGCTCCTTTATATTTTTATTACATTTGTAGGGGCGTGCATTGCACGTCCGAAAAATGCAATTATTTATTACGGACGACCAATGGTCGCCCCTACAACATAATATTTAAATTATTACAATAAAAAAAGCAACGCTTAGTTTGCATTGCCCTTTTTATTATATTTTTATTAAACTAATTGTAATATTACTTTTTCAGCATTGTCACCTTTTCTAGGTCCCATTTTTAATATTCTTGTATATCCACCTTGTCTTGTAGCATATTTTTCAGCTATTTCTCCAAATAATTTTGCTGGTAAGTCAATATTATTTCCTTCAGAATCTTTAACTTTGTTTGTTTTAGACATTATTTTTCTTCTAGCACTTAATCTTGAAGGCATATCTTTTTTTCTGCTTTCAGTTACTTCTTCTTTAACAACTCTTAAATATTCTTTACCATTTTTACTTGTTACTTTTTCTGTTTCTTTATTCCCTTTGCTGTCTAATTTAGCTTTTTTTATTTTAACTTCTACAGTTTCAAAATTATCTTTTTCTTTAATTGCTAAAGCTATTAAAGATTCTGCTATAGAACTAACTTCTTTAGCTCTTGCTTCTGTAGTTTCTATTTTTCCATGTACTAATAAATCAGTTGTTTGATTTTTTAACATTGCTAATCTTTGATCAGTTGGTTTTCCAAGTTTTCTATGTCCAGCCAATTCTTTCACCTTCCTTTATTCTTCTTCTTTTATGAAATCCAATCCTAATGAATGTAATTTATTAATTACTTCATCTAAAGATTTTTTACCTAAATTTCTTACTTTCATCATATCAGCTTCTGTTCTGTTTGCTAAGTCTTCAACTGTAGCAATTCCAGCTCTCTTTAAGCAATTATATGATCTTACAGATAATTCTAAATCTTCTATTTGCATTTCTAATACTTTTTCTTTTTTAGATTCTTCTTTTTCAACCATTACTTGTGTATTTCTTGCTGTTTCAGATAAGTCGATAAATAAATCTAAATGTCCAGTCATAACTTTAGCTGCTAAGCTAATTGCTTCATATGCTTTTAAGCTTCCATCTGTCCAAACTTCTATTGTTAATTTATCATAATCAACAGTTTGACCTACTCTTGTATTTTCAACTGAATAGTTTACTTTTTTAACAGGAGTAAATATAGAGTCAATTGGAAGAACGTCTACTGCTTGATTTAATTCTTTATTTTTTTCAGCAACGTTATATCCTCTTCCTTTATCAACTGTCATTTCAATTGTTAAATGTCCACCTTCAGCAACAGTTGCAATATGTAATTCTGGATTTAATATTTCTATTGTTGAATCTGTAATAATATCTCCTGCAGTAACTTCGCCTTCTTTTTTAACGTCAATTCTAATTGTTTTTTGTTCATTATCGTGCATTTTTAATCTTACACTTTTTAAATTAACAATTATTTCAGGAACATCTTCAACTACATTTGGTATTGTAGAAAATTCATGTACTACTCCATCAATTTTTACACTTGTAATTGCAGCTCCTGGTAATGATGATAGTAAAATTCTTCTTAAAGAATTTCCTATTGTCATTCCATATCCACGTTCTAATGGCTCACATACAAATTTTGCATAATTTTCGTTATCATTTACTGCTAGACATTCTATATTTGGTTTTTCAAATTCAATCATTTATTTTTTAACCTCCTAATTTAGATGTTAGATATTAGAAACTCTAACTTCTAATTTCTATTTACTATTTAGAATATAACTCAACAATTAAATGTTCCTCAACTGGTAAATCAACATCTTCTCTAGATGCTAATCTGATAACTTTTGCGTTTAATTTTTCGTTATCTTTTTCTAACCATTCTGGAATTGGTTTGCTGCTATTTACTTCAGCATTTTCTTTAATTATTTTGCTATCTTTCTTTATTTCTCTAACAGCTATAACATCTCCTGCTTTTACTAAATAAGATGGTATGTTAACTTTTTTACCATTTACTTCAAAGTGTCCATGGTTTACAAGTTGTCTTGCTTGTGCTCTTGAACTACCAAATCCTAATCTATAAACTACGTTATCTAATCTACTTTCTAATATTTGAAGTAATACTTCACCAGTAATACCTTTTTTATTTTCAGCCATTGCGAAGTATTTTCTAAATTGTTTTTCTCCTACTCCGTAAAATGATTTTGTTTTTTGTTTTTCTCTTAATTGTGTACCGTATTCAGAAAGTTTTTTCTTTCCTTGTCCATGTTCACCTGGAGCATAGTTTCTTCTAACTATACTACATTTATCTGAATAACATCTTGAACCTTTTAAGAACAATTTTTGTCCTTCTCTACGGCATATACGACATTGTTCATCTTTATATCTTGACATATGTCTTTTCTCCTTTCTTCAAAATACAATATATTTTGTATTCTTCACTTTTTATTCAATTATTATACTCTTCTTCTTTTTGGTGGTCTACATCCATTATGTGGTATTGGTGTTACATCTTTAATCATGCTAATTTCTAAACCAGCTGTTTGAAGTGATCTTATTGCAGCTTCACGTCCAGAACCCGGTCCTTTAACATATACTTCTACTGATTTTAATCCATGCTCCATACCTGCTTTTGCAGCTGTTAATGCAGCTTCTCCTGCAGCAAATGGTGTGCTTTTTCTAGAACCTTTGAATCCTAATTCTCCAGCACTTGCCCAAGCAATTGCATTTCCTTTTTCATCAGTTATTGTAACAATTGTATTATTAAAACTAGAATGAATATGTGCAGCTCCTTTTTCAATGTTTTTTCTATCTCTTCTTCTAGTTACTTTTTTTGTTGCAACTTTAGCCATTTTTTATTTTACTCCTTCCTTATTCTGAGTATTATTGTGTTTAGTGTTTAATATTTTTTATTTGGATTTCTATATTTTAAATTCCAAACTCCAAACACCAAAGTCTAAACTCTAATTTATTTCTTTTTGCTTACTAATTTTCTTGGACCTTTTCTTGTTCTAGCATTTGTTTTTGTTCTTTGTCCTCTAACTGGTAAGCTTCTTCTATGTCTCATTCCTCTGTAGCATCCTATTTCTGTAAGTCTTTTAATGTTAAGAGCAACCTCACGTCTTAAGTCACCTTCAACTTTATAACTTTCCATAGCTTTTCTTATACTACCTATTTGTTCATCTGTTAAATCTTTTACTCTAATATCTGGACTTACTCCTGCTTCTGAAAGTATTTTATTAGAACTTGTTCTACCTATTCCATAGATATATGTTAGTCCTATTTCAACTCTCTTTTCTTTTGGTAAGTCTATACCTGCTATACGAGCCATAAATTTTTTCACCTCTTTAAATTATTTTAATTTTAGTTTTAAGCATAGTTGTTTAGATTAATATAAAACTTTTCGTTTTTTTATTAATCTTATTAGTTTAACTAGTAAATTTGAAATGTAGTTAAACTGGATTGTTTATATATTTTAATAAATAAAAATAGGTATTTCCCTAAAATAAAATTTTAGGGCAGCCGCTACTCTATTTATATTATTAGCAAAATTAGTATAAGGTTTTAATTAACCTTGTCTTTGTTTGTGTTTTGGATTTTCACAAATAACCCTAGTAATACCTTTTCTTTTTATTACTTTACATTTTTCACACATTTTTTTAACTGATGGTCTTACTTTCATTTTTTTCACCTCTGTTTTATTCATTATCTTTTATTTAGCTCTCCAAGTAATACGTCCTCTTGTCAAGTCATATGGAGATAGTTCTAATTTCACTTTGTCTCCTGGAAGTATTTTTATATAATTCATTCTAAGTTTTCCTGAAATATGTGCTAATACTTGATGTCCATTTTCTAGTTCAACTTTAAAATTTGTATTAGGTAAAGCTTCTATTACTGTACCTTCAACTTCTATTACATCTTCCTTTGCCAAGTTATTACCTCCTAATAAAACTAAAAATAACTAATATATTATACAGTATACCTAACATGTTGTCAATACTTCTGGTTCTTTTTCTGTAATTAAAATTGTATTTTCATAATGTGCAGCTAAACTACCATCTCTTGATACTATTGTCCACCCATCATCTAATTGTAATATATCTGAATTTCCCATTATAACCATAGGTTCAATAGCTAATGTCATCCCTGGTTCAAGCCTTATTCCTCGTCCTGCTTTACCATAATTAGGTATCCCTGGTTCTTCGTGCATTTGTCTTCCAATTCCATGTCCTTGGAATTCTTTTACTACTGAATAACCATTTTTATTTACAAATTCTCCAATTGCATTAGATATATCTCCTATTCTGTAACCTTTTTTTGCATATTTCAAGCCCTCAAAAAAAGCTTGTTTTGTTACTTCTATTAATCTTTTTGTTTGAGCTGGTACATCGCCTACAACATATGTCCTTGCACAATCCCCATTAAAACCATCTTTGTATGCTACTAAATCAATACTAACTATATCTCCTGTTTTTAAGATAACTTTTTTTGATGGAATTCCATGTATTACTTCATCATTTACTGATGAACATATGGAACCTGGAAAATCTGGAATCCCTTTTTCTCCACTAGGATAACCTTTTTCTGCTGGAATTCCTCCGTTATCTCTAATAACTTTTTCTGCAATCATATCTAGTTCATATGTGCTAATTCCTGGTTTTATAGCTTGTTCTATTGCTTTTTGCGCTAATGCCGCCACTCTGCAAGCTTCTTTCATTAATTCAATTTCTCTTTTTGATTTGATTGTAACCATGTTTATATTTCCTCATATATTATTTGTAGGGGTCGGTCTTGACCGACCCGTTTATCCTTATATTCGGTCTGGTCAAGACCAGCCCCTACATTGTTTTTAATTTAATTATTTTTTAAGTATTCTTCAACTTCTTTTACAACATCGTATGTTGTTTTTCCAACTTTATCTCCTGCTTTTGCATTATAAAGTATTCCTGAGTTTTCATAATAATTTATTAATTCTTGTGCTGATTCACTATATACTTTTAATCTGTTCTCTACTACTTCTGGTTTTTGGTCTTCTCTTTGATATAGTTCTCCACCACATTTGTCACATACTCCTTCTACTTTTGAAGGACTAAATACTACATTATATATTTCACTACATCCTCTACAGCTTCTTCTATTTGCAATTCTACTAACAATTTCATCAAAGTCAACATCTATATTTAATGCCATATCAACTTTAATCATGTTAGATAAGCTTTCTGCTTGAGCTTTTGTTCTTGGGAATCCATCTAAAATTGCTCCATTTTTTACATCGTCTTCTTGTAATCTTTTTTCAATCATTTTTATTGTAACTTCGTCTGGAACTAATTCACCTTTGTCCATATAAACTTTAGCTTCTTTACCTAATTCTGTTTCATTTTTTAAATTTTCTCTAAATATATCTCCTGTTGATATATGCGCTAATTTTAAATCTTCAGCTAAAACTTTTCCTGCTGTACCTTTTCCACTACCTGGTGCTCCTAATAGTACTATATACATATTTTTTCCTCCTTATGAAATAAAACCTACTGTTCTATTTTTACATTTGTAGGGGTCGCCGCCCTCGGCGACCCGTTTAATTTGTTTTTCGGGTCGCCGAGGGCGGCGACCCCTACTTTCTTGTTTACATTAATAAAAAACGAAGCAAAAGTGGTATATTGTGCATTTTGAATGCAACATAAAATTTGCAGGTGTATGTTTATACATCGAAAAATTTTTGTTGCAATTCAAAATGTGCAAGACACCGCTTTTCATTCGTTTTACTCTAAAAATCCTTTATAATGTCTCATAACTAATCTTGATTCTAATTGTTGTATTGTTTCTAATGCAACACCTACAACAATAAGTATAGATGTTCCTCCAAAAGTTAATCCTTCTATAGGTGTAAATCTCATTAACATTGGAAGAATAGCTATTGCACTTAGGAATAAACCTCCAAACCAAGTTAACTTCCCTAAAATAGAAGATATATATTCAGTAGTAGGCTTTCCAGCTCTTATTCCTGGTATAAATCCTCCATTTTTCTTTATATTATTTGATACTTCTGCAGGATTAAATGTTGCATATGTATAGAAGAATGTAAATCCTAAAATCAATAATAAATATACTATAGCATTTGCAATTGTATATCCCCAATGAATACCTTGAGATGTTGATGTTGCCATTGAGAATTTATATATTACTGACCAAAATCCTGTTTCTGAAGCTATATTTGCATTAAACATTGAAATAATCATTGCTGGGAATGTTAAAAATGATGATGCAAAAATAACTGGTATAACTCCTGCCATAGCTAATTTTAGTGGAATATGTGTATTTTGTCCTCCATACATTTTTCTTCCAACTACTTTTTTTGCATATTGAACAGGAACTCTTCTTTCAGCTTGTTGTACAAAAACAACTGCTGCAACTAGTGCAAAAGCACCTACAAGAATTGCTAATGCTATTAAGAATCCTGCTGTATTAAATCCTCCTGCTGTAACTAATCCATAAAGTGTTCTTAACGCATCTGGAAGTGAAGCAATTATACCAACAAATATAAGCATTGAGATTCCATTACCTATACCTTTGTTAGTAATTTGTTCACCTAGCCACATTAAAAATGCTGTTCCAGCTACTAAAGAAAGTACAACTAACATTCCTGTTTTAAATCCAGGATTTATAAATACTCCAAAAGCTGAGTAGCTATTGCTGTATGATAAATAAATTCCTATAGATTCTACTAAAGCAAGAACTAAAGTAAGAATTTTAGTATATTTATTTATTTTAGCTTTACCTTCTTCTCCTCCTTCTTTAACAAGCTTTTCTAAAGAAGGAATTACCATTCCTAATAATTGAATTACAATTGATGCTGTAATATATGGTGATATTGACATTGCAAATATAGAAAAATTTGAAAATGCCCCACCAGATATTAAATCTATAAAACCTGCTATACTCTGAGTTGATTGTTTAGCTAGTTCCCCTAATGCTAAACTATCAACACCAGGTACAGTTATATGACATCCGAATCTAAAAATGACAATTAATAATAATGTATACATTAATCTTTTTCTTATGTCTGGAGTTTTTAAAGCATTTTTTATTGTTTTAAACACTCTATATCACCTCTACTTTTCCACCAACGGCTTCAATTTTTTCTTTTGCTGTTGCAGTAAATCTATTAGCTTTAACAGTTAATTTTTTATCTAAACTTCCTGTTCCTAATATAACTATTCCGTCATTAGCTTTTCTTATTATTCTTTCTGCAATTAAAGATTCAGCTGTAACTTCTTCTGCTTTTGATTTGTTAAGCATTGTTAAAGTTACTTCTGTATATGTTTTAGAATTTATATTTTTAAATCCTCTTTTTGGTAATCTTCTATATAAAGGTGTTTGACCTCCTTCGAATCCACGTCTAACTCCTCCACCTGATCTTGCTTTTTGACCTTTATGTCCTCTACCAGATGTTTTTCCTAAACCAGATCCAGTTCCACGACCTACTCTTCTTTTTGCAGTTCTTTCTTGTGAAGCTTTTATATTACCTAATTCCATTTATGTTTCCCCTCCTTCAAAATTAATCTTACGAATTCTATAGCTAAAGTTTAAATTAAACTATTTCTTCAACTTTTTTTCCTCTTTTTTTAGCAATTTGTTCTGCTGTTGCCATATTTTCTAATGCATTTATTGTTGCATAACCAACATTTCTTGGATTGTTTGTTCCAATTATTTTTGTTTTTATATCTCTATATCCAGCTAATTCTAATATTGGTCTTACACTTCCTCCTGCAATAAGTCCAGAACCTTCTGCTCCTGGTTTTAATAATACGCTTGCAGAACCAAATGTTCCTATATATTCGTGTGGTATTGTTGTTCCAACAATAGGTACTTCTATTAAGTTTTTCTTAGCATTTTCTATAGCTTTTTTTATAGCATCTGGAACTTCAGCTGCTTTTCCATTTCCTATACCTACATGACCATTTTCGTCTCCAACAACAACTACAGCACTAAATCTGAAATTTCTACCACCTTTAACAACTTTTGCAACTCTGTTAATAGCTACAACTTTCTCTTTTAATTCTACTGATTGTTCTTCCATTTAGTTATCTTTTCCCTCCTTCTAAAATGTTATATTATTATTAAAATACTAATCCTGCTTCTCTTGCAGCATCTGCTAATTCTTTTACAATACCATGATAAACGTATCCACCTCTATCATAAACTACTGTTTTTATATTTTTTTCTATAGCTCTTTTTGCTACTAAAGCACCAACTTCTTTTGCAGCTTCTTTATTTGATTTTTTTGTTTTTACTTCTTTATCTAATGTAGAAGCACTTACTAAAGTTTTACCTTCAGTATCATCAATTATTTGAGCATATAAATTTGCATTACTTCTATAAACACATAGTCTTGGACATTCTGCTGTACCACTTATTTTTGTACGAACTCTTTTATGTCTTCTTGTTCTTTCTAAATCTCTATTTGTTTTAGTAATCATTCTAGAATAATCTCCTTTCTATATTTTTTAATTATTCATTTTTTATTTACCTGTTTTACCTACTTTACGTCTAATATGTTCATCAGCATATTTAATACCTTTTCCTCTATATACTTCAGGAGGTCTTTTTGTTCTTATAACTGCTGCCATTTGTCCTACTAATTCTTTATCTATACCTCTTACTATAATTTGGTTAGCATTTGGAACATCAAAAGTAATTCCTTCTGGTTCATCCATTTTTACAGGATGTGAATAACCTAAGTTAAGTACTAAAGTTTTTCCTTGTTTAGATGCTCTATATCCTACACCATTTATTTGTAATTCTTTACTGAATTCTTTAGAAACACCTTCAATCATATTGTTGATTAATGTTCTTGTTAATCCATGTAAGCTTCTATTTAAAGGTTCATCGTTTGGTCTTGTTACTGTTATAACATTATTTTCTAATGTTATTTTCATGTTTTCATGCATTACTTTTTCTAATGTTCCTTTTGTTCCTTTTACAGTAACTTTTTGACCTTCTATTTTAACCTCTACGCCTTCTGGAACTGTAATTGGTTTATTTCCTATTCTTGACATATTTTTCTCCTTTCTAAAATATCTCTATACTATTATTTCTTAATTCTTGCTTATGCAAGTTTAATTACCATATGTATGCTAATACTTCTCCACCAACGCCTAATTCTCTTGCTTTTTTATCTGTAACTATACCTTTTGATGTTGATATTAAAGCTATTCCTAATCCATTTAATACTTTTGGTAATTCATCTTTAGATGCATATATTCTTAATCCTGGTTTGCTTATTCTTTTTAATCCAGAAATTACTTTTTGTCCTTTTTCTGTATATTTTAGGCTTATTCTAATAATTCCTTGATTTTCTGTACTTATCTCTTCATAAGATTTGATATATCCTTCACTAAATAAAATTTCTGCTATAGATTTTTTCATGTTAGATGCAGGTATATCTACAGTTTTTATTTTTTCACTATTTGCATTTCTAATTCTTGTTAGCATATCTGCTATTGGATCAGTAGTGTTCATTTATATCTTTTCCTCCTTTTCACTTATATGAAGTGAGATGTGAGAAATGAGAACTTGTACTCTCAACTAAACATCTAACTTCTTCTTAATATTTTATCTAAGGTTTAATGTTAATTGGTTTCCCACCTCTAACATCTCACCTCTCACCTCTTTCATTACCAGCTTGCTTTTTTTACTCCTGGTATCTCACCTTTATGAGCTAATTCTCTAAAGCAAATACGGCAAATTCCAAATTTTCTTATATATCCATGTGGTCTTCCACAAAGTTTACATCTATTATATTCTCTAGTCTTATATTTTTGCTCTTTTTGTTGTTTAACAACCATTGCTTTTTTAGCCATGAATTTGTTTCCTCCTTTTTATTCATTTTTATTCAGATTATGCTCTAAAAGGCATTCCTAGCAATGTTAATAACTCTTTTGCTTCTTCATCTGAATTTGCTGTAGTAACAAATATAATATCCATTCCTCTTAATTTATCAATTTTATCATATTCGATTTCTGGGAATATTAATTGTTCTTTAATTCCTAATGAATAATTTCCATGTCCATCAAATGAGTTTTTTGAAACTCCTCTGAAATCTCTAACTCTAGGAAGTGCTAAGTTAAATAATTTGTTAGCAAAATCATACATTTTATTTGCTCTTAATGTAACTTTACATCCAACGTTAGAACCTTCTCTTAATTTAAATGCAGCAATTGATTTTCTTGCTTTTGTTATAACTGGTTTTTGACCTGTTATAAGTGTTAAATCATTTATTGCATTATCTAATGATTTTGGATTATCTTTAATATCTCCTAATCCTATATTTATAACTATTTTTTCTAGTTTTGGTACTTGCATAACTGATTTATATTCAAATTTTTTCATTAATGCAGGTATAACTTCTTTTTTATATTGTTCTTGTAATGTTTCCATAACTAGTTTTAGTCCTCCTCTCTATTTTATTTTAGCTCCACATTTTTTACAAATACGAACTTTTCCATCTTTTTCAACTTCGATTTTTGTTTTTGTAGCAGCATTACATTTTGGGCATACTACATTTACTTTGCAACTTGGTATACTACATTCAACTTCAATGATTCCACCTTCGTCACCTTGTTTTCTTGGTTTAACATGTTTTTTTCTTAAATTTATACCTTTTACAATTATTTTATCTGTTTTTGGCATTGTTTCTAAAACTTCACCTTTTTTACCTTTATCGTTTCCAGATAAAACTTCAACTGTATCACCTTTTTTAATTTTCATTTATTTCACCTCTCTATTTGGTCTATATCTTTTAGCCTAGACTAATCAAAAATGGTAGATTACTAGGCAAAATTTAAAATTAATACCGGAGGCGTGCGCTTGCACGTTGAGGATATTATTTTAAATTTTAACGACGTAAGATGCCGTTTTTCATTAGTCGCCTATAATACTTCTGGGGCTAATGATAAAATCTTCATATAATCTTTATCTCTCAATTCTCTTGCTATAGGTCCAAATATACGTGTTCCTTTTGGATTACCATCATCACGTATTATAACAGCTGCATTTTCATCAAATCTAACATAAGAACCATCTGGTCTTCCTATTGGTTTCTTAGTTCTTACTATAACAGCTTTAACTACATCACCTTTTTTTACAACTCCATTTGGTATTGCACTTTTTACAGATGCAATAATAACATCTCCAACACCTGCAAATTTTCTATGTGAACCACCTAAACATCTGATACACATAAGTTCTTTTGCTCCAGTATTATCTGCAACTTTTAATCTTGATTGTTGTTGTATCATTTTTAGTTTTCCTCCTTATTCGAAATTTGCGAATAGTAAATTTTATATTATTCACTATTCACTATTTTTTTAGTGAATATTACCTTTACCTATAAACTATAGGTTACTAATTTTATCTTTCTTATTTTATGTCTGCCTTTTCAACAATTTCAACTAATCTCCATCTTTTATCTCTTGAAAGTGGTCTAGTTTCCATTACTTTTACTTTATCTCCAATTTGGCATTCGTTGTTTTCATCATGTGCTTTTAATTTATATGTTTTCTTTACGATTTTACCATATATTGGATGTTTTACGTTTGTTTTAACTGATACAACTATTGTTTTATCCATTTTATTAGATGTAACTGTACCAATCATAACTTTACGAAGATTTCTTTCTTCCATTGATATTTTCCTCCTTCTTATTGTAAGGTTACGCATTTTTTACGGGTCGCCGTTCGGTTAGCTGTGTGAACGATAGTGAACTACAGATAACACATGCCCTTGGGGTAGGGCGTCGACCCCTACAACGCACTTTTTATTTTTTACTTGCTTCTAGTTCTCTTTGTCTAAGAACTGTATTTATTCTTGCTATATCTTTCTTCACTTCTTTTATTTTCATTGGATTTTCTAATCCATGAGCTGCTAGGCTAAATCTTAATTTAAACAATTCTGTTTTTAATTCGCCTAATTCTTTTTCTAAGTCTGGTGAAGACATCTCTCTTATTTTACTTATCTTCATCTATTCCACCACCTTATTATCTCTTGCTAAAAATTTTGTTTTTACAGGTAATTTATGTGAAGCTAATCTTAATGCTTCTCTAGCTGTTTCTTCTGGAACTCCAGCTATTTCAAACATAACTCTTCCTGGTTTAACAACTGCTACCCAATATTCTGTAGCACCTTTACCTTTACCCATACGAGTTTCGGCTGGTTTCTTACTAATTGGTTTGTTTGGGAATAATTTAATCCAAACTTTACCACCTCTTTTTATATAACGTGTCATAGCTATACGAGCAGATTCAATTTGATTTGCAGTAACTAATCCTGCTTCTATAGCTTGAAGTCCGTATTCTCCTTCATTTACCACATTACCTCTTGTAGCTTTTCCTCTATTTCTACCTTTTTGCATTTTTCTGTATTTTGTTCTTTTTGGCATTACTGGCATTATTCTTCTCCTCCTTCTGTTTTAATATTTTTAGTAGGAAGAATCTCTCCTTTATAAATCCAAACTTTTACACCTATTTTTCCATAAGTTGTATTTGCTTCATAGAATCCATAATCAATATCTGCTCTTAAAGTTTGAAGTGGAATTGTTCCTTCTTTATAGAATTCTGTTCTAGCCATATCAGCTCCACCTAATCTTCCAGATACTGCAGTTTTTATTCCTAAAGCACCTGATTTCATTGCTTTTTGCATACATTGTTTCATTGCTCTTCTGAAAGAAATTCTTCTTTCTAGTTGGTTACAAATGTTTTCTGCAACTAATTGTGCATCTGTATCAACATTTTTAACTTCAACTATATTTAAGTTTACTTCTTTTCCTATCATTTTTACTAATTCACTTTTTAATGTTTCTGCATAATTTCCGCCTTTACCTATTACTAATCCAGGTTTTGCAGTATATACATTAACTTTTACAAATTTTGCAGTTCTTTCAATTTCAACTTTTGAAATACCACTAACAAATAATTTTTTCTTAACATATTCACGGATTTTGTGGTCTTCTACTAAATAATCACCAAAGTTTTTAGAATCAGCATACCATTTTGAACTCCAATCTTTGATTACACCAACTCTTAATCCATGTGGATGCATTTTTTGTCCCATGCTTATTTTTCCTCCTTTTAAACTTCTCTTAGTTTTATAGTTATATGACTTGTTCTTTTTCTAATTCTGTTTGCAGAACCTTTTGCTGCTGGTCTTATTCTTTTTAATGTAGGTCCTTGAGTTGCATAAATTTCACTTATTACTAAGTTACCTCTATTCATACCATGATTGTTTTCTGCATTTGCAATAGCTGATTTTAATAATTTTTCAATTATTATTGATGATGCTTTTGGTGTGAATTTTACAATTGCTAAAGCTTCATCTACATTTTTTCCTCTTATTAAATCTGCTACAATTTTAACTTTTCTACTTGAAATTCTAGCAAATCTTAAAATTGCTTTTGCTTCTAATGTTGTAGTTTCTTCTGGCATTGTATTTACCTCCTTCAATTATTCGCTTTTTTTACTTATATTTATTCTCATTTCTTATTTAACTGAGCTTTTCTTTTCTCCAGCATGACCTTTAAATGTTCTTGTTGGAGCAAATTCACCTAATTTATGTCCTATCATTTCTTCAGCTATGTAAATAGGAACATGTTTTCTTCCATCATGAACTGCTATTGTGTGTCCTACCATTTGTGGGTAAATTGTTGATGCTCTTGACCATGTTTTTAGAACACTTTTTTCACCTGTCGCATTCATAGCTTCTATTCTTTTAAGAAGTTTTTCTTGCACAAAAGGTTTTTTCTTACTTGATCTTGACATTATTTATTTCCTCCTTCTTATTTTCTTCTCTTTACGATAAATTTGTTTGATGCTTTGTTTTTCTTTCTTGTCTTATATCCTAATGCTGGTTTACCCCAAGGAGTAAGTGGTCCTGGATGTCCTACAGGTGCTCTACCTTCACCACCACCATGAGGGTGATCTACTGGGTTCATAACAGAACCTCTAACTGTTGGTCTAATACCCATATGTCTTTTTCTTCCAGCTTTACCTATTTTTATATTGCTATGATCTGCATTTCCTATTGTTCCTATTGTTGCTCTACATCTTGCTAAAACTAATCTCATTTCTCCTGAAGGAAGTCTTACGTGTGCATATTTTCCTTCTTTAGCCATAAGTTGAGCTTCTCCTCCGGCTGTTCTAACCATTTTTCCACCTTGACCTGGATTTAATTCTATATTATGAATTACAGTACCAACTGGTATATTTTCGATAGGTAAACAATTTCCTACTCTTATATCAGAATCTTTTCCTGATACAACTGTATCTCCATCTTTTAATCCTACAGGTGCTAATATATATGCTTTTTCTCCATCTTCATATTGGATTAAAGCTATATTACTTGAACGGTTTGGATCATATTCTATACCGATTACTGTAGCTTTCATATCGTCTTTTTTACGTTTAAAATCAATAATTCTATATTTTTGTCTGTTTCCTCCTCCTTGATGTCTAACTGTTATTCTTCCATATGAGTTTCTACCTGCATTTTTCTTTTTCTTTGCTAATAAAGATTTTTCAGGTGTCTTTTTTGTTATTTCATCAAAGCTAGAAACAGTCATATTTCTTCTTGATGGTGTATATGCTCTAAAATGTTTTATTCCCATTTTTACTTCGAACCTTTGAAAAACTTCGTCTTGCGTTGTCAGATTTCATAAATATTTTTTCGACATACAAATGTATAGTCTCAAAAATATTTTCTCATCTTCCTAGCAATACTCGTTTTTGAAAGTTTCTTCCTCTCTTTCTTTTTTAAATTTACGGATTTTTTCCTGCTCCGCATTGCAGATATTTTTTTATTTTCCCAGTTTATTCTGGATAATTTTTTTGTGAAGCTCTTATGCTCCCATGAATTCATCTATAGATGTTTTATATTTTTTGTCAGATTTAACTTCTTTTGCACCTTTTGTTAAATATGTTTCTTCAGCTGGATTCATATCTATAGTAACTATAGCTTTTTTCCAATCAGGTCTTTTTCCTGTATTTCTTCCAACTGTTTTTTCTTTTCCTTTAACAATCATTGTGTTAACGCTTAATACTTTTACTCCGAATAAAGCTTCAACACTGTTTGCAATTTGAATTTTTGTAGCATTTTTTGCTACTTTAAAGGTGTATTTTCCACTTTGTAATCCATCATTACTTTTTTCTGTTATTATAGGTTTTATTATAATATCTTCTGGTCTCATTTAAGCATACACCTCCTCTAAACTTTTTACAGTATCAACTGTTACAACTAATTTGTTATATTTTAATAAATCATAAACATTTATTGTATTAACTAAACTTGTTTTTACTCCTTTAATGTTTCTTGCAGATTTTTGTACATTTTCATTTTTTTCTGGTAAAACGATTAAAGTTTTTCCTTCTACTTTTAAGTTTGTTAATGCATTTACCATGTTTTTAGTTTTTATTTCATCAAAAGCTAATTTATCAACAACAACTAAATTGTTTTCAATTACTTTTGAACTTAATACTGATTTTATTGCTAATCTTCTTTCTTTTTTATTTATTGTATATCTGAAATCTCTTGGTTTTGGTCCTAAAGCAATACCACCTTTATACCATTGTGGTGCTCTTATACTTCCTTGTCTTGCTCTACCTGTCCCTTTTTGTCTCCAAGGTTTTCTTCCACCACCAGAAACTTCTGCTCTTGTTTTTGTATTTCCTGTACCTTGTCTTTGATTAGCCATATAGTTTACTAATGCTGAATGTACAACAGCTTCATTTGGTTTAATTCCAAAGATTTCTTCTTTTAAATCTATTGTGCTAACCTTTTTACCTTCTATATTATATACGTCTATACTAGGCATTTTTATTATCTCCTCTCTTAATTGATAATTCTTTTATTTTAGCTTCTTTTTACAGAATCTTTTATTTTTAATATAGCTCCTTTATTTCCTGGAACACTACCTTTTACTAATATTACATTTTTATCTAAATCTACTCTTACGATTTCTAAGTTTTGGATTGTTACTGTTGTCATTCCCATATGTCCTGGAAGTTTTTTACCTTTGAAAACTCTTCCTGGTGTAGATGTTGATCCCATTGAACCAGGTCTTCTATGATACATAGAACCATGACCCATAGGTCCTCTAGATTGTCCGTGACGTTTAATAACACCTTGGAATCCTTTACCTTTTGTTGTTCCTGTAATATCTACTGATTCACCTTGAGCGAATATATCAGCTTTGACTTCATCTCCTACATTATAAGTAATTTCTTCTAATCTAAATTCTCTTAAATGTTTTTTTGGAGTTACATTTGCTTTTGTAAATGTTCCTTTTGCAGGTTTTGTTAATTTTTTCTCTTTAATTTCTCCAAAACCTAATTTAACTGCTGAATATCCATCTGTATCAATATTTTTTATTTGAACTACTGTACATGGACCAGCTTCGATAACTGTAACTGGAATAACTTTTCCTTGTTCGTCAAATATTTGTGTCATTCCAACTTTTCTTCCTAAAATTGCTTTTTTCACTTCTTTTCCTCCTTAACTATTGGCTAGCCTTGCTAGCATGGTTTGTTGTGTTATAACCATTTTGTTTTATTTTTTATTTAATTACACTTTATTTATTAAAGTTTCATTTCTACATCAACACCAGCTGGTAAATCTAATTTCATTAGACTATCAATTGTTGTTTGTGTTGGGTAAAGAATTTCTATAACTCTTTTATGTGTTCTCATTTCAAATTGTTCTCTTGAATCTTTATGTTTGTGTGGAGAACGTATTACTGTTATAACCTCTTTCTTTGTTGGTAATGGAATAGGACCAGAAACTTTTGCTCCTGTTCTTTTAGCAGTATCTACTATTTTTTCAGCAGACTGATCTAAAATAACATTGTCATAAGCTTTTAATCTTATTCTAATTTTTTCGCTTTGAACAACATTTTTTGCAACTTTCTCTGTTGCTGTTTTTGTTGTTTTCTTAGCTGCAGGTTTTGCTGAACTTTTCTTTTCAGCTGTTTTTGTAGTTTTAGCTACTTTTTTTGTTGTTTCCTCTGTAGTCTTTTCTGTGTTTGCCATGTTAAATTCCCTCCTTAAAATTTTTAATGTGGTTATTCCACCTTTTGCCTTAGGAAAGTTTTAACGCACCCTGGTGTTTCTTTTTTAACCAATATAAAACCTAAGATTTTACTCTTAGGATAAGTGCTTTTCTAAAAACTTATCCGCCCGGTCTAAGCCAAGACATACTCCACGAAAGTTCCCTCCATCAGTTCTTTTTGTTGGAACTGTGTAGCTACATTTCGCTTCATCGCAAATCTACACGCAGGTAACATTATACAATAGTTACCATTCCATGTCAAGCTTTTTTATATGTTTTTTTGACATTTTACATTTGAAATTTTCAAGCCACTCTTTACTTTATGTAGATTTCATGTTATACTTATTTCACAGTTGTTTCAGTTTAAATCTCTTTTTGCAAAAAAACTTGCGACAACCAGACAAAAATTAGGGAGGTTCTGATTTATGAAAAAAATGCTCAAAAACAGATTATGGCTTCTCGCCATCGCCGCTGTTGTAATTGTTTCTGCAATTTTTCTTGAACAGTGCATTATGTGAGTGAGCATATTCCATGTAAAAACTCTCATCATCTATGTTTTTACATGCAAAAAGACCTTGCGATGCGCAAGGTCTTTTTGTTGTTTTTTATTTTATTTGTTTTGCAACTTCTTCAGCAAAGTTTTCTTCTCTTTTTTGTAATCCTTCACCTTTTTCAAATCTAGCAAATTTTACAATTTCAGTTTCTTTGCTCGCTAAATATTTTTCTATTTTCACATCTGGATCTTTAACAAATGGCTGTTCTAATAAACATATTTCTGAATAGAATTTTCCAATTCTTCCTTGTACCATTTTTTCTGCTATAGCTTCAGGTTTTCCTTCATTCATAGCTTGTGCTTTTAAAATTTCCATTTCATGTGAAACTACATCTGATGGAACTGAATTTCTATCTAAATATTCAGGTTTTGCTGCTGCTATTTGCATACACACATCTTTAGCAACATCCTCTGAACCTTTAGGACAATCAACTAATACACCAATTTTTCCATCTCCATGAATATAGCTTGCAACAATTCCTGTACTTTCATATCTTGTAAATCTTCTTATTGACATATTCTCTCCGATTGTAGCAATTTTATCTGTTAATATATCTTGAATTGTTTTGCTTTCATCATTCATTGATGATTGACTTAATAATTCTTCTACATCTGCAGGATTTTTTACAGCTATTTGTTTTGCTGTTTCTTCAACAAATGTTCTAAATTCTTGATTTTTTGCAACAAAGTCCGTTTCAGCATTTACTTCTATAACAACACCAACTTTTTTGTCGTCAGTAACATAGCAATATACTAATCCTTCAGCCGCTATTCTATCAGATTTTTTTGCAGCTTTTGCAATTCCTCTTTCTCTTAATAATTCTGCTGCTTTATCCATATCTCCATTTGTTTCTGTTAAAACTTTTTTGCAGTCCATCATTCCTGCTCCTGTTTTTTCTCTTAACTCTTTAACTAATTGTGCTGTAATCATAATATAACACTCCTATCTTAATTTGTTTTTATTCTACTGTTTCCTCTGATGCAACAACCTCTTCTATACTTGTTGGTTCTACTGATTCTGCAACTTGTTCTTGCATTTCTTGTTCAGCATCTAAACTTTCCCCTTGTCTTCCCTCTATGATTGCATTAGCCATTACATCTGTAATTAATTTTACAGCTCTTATAGCATCATCATTTCCTGGAATTGGGTAATCAACGTCTTCAGGATTACAGTTTGTATCTATTAAACCAACGATTGGAATATTTAATTTTCTAGCTTCTAAAACTGCGATTCTTTCATTTTTTGGATCTACTACGAACATTGCTCCTGGTAATTTTGTCATTTCTTTAATTCCACCAAGATTTTTTTCTAATTTTTCCATTTCATTTTTTAATTTAGCAACTTCTTTTTTTGGTAAAACATCAAATGTTCCATCAGCTTCCATTGCTTCTAATTTTTTTAATCTTTCTACTCTGTTTCTGATTGTTTTAAAGTTTGTAAGCATCCCTCCTAACCATCTTTGGTCAATATAGAACATTCCGCTTTTTTCAGCTGCTTCTTTAACACATTCTTGTGCTTGTTTTTTAGTACCTACAAAAAGTATATCTTTTCCTTCTTCAGAAATTTCCTTAACAAATTTGTAAGCCTCATCAATTTTTTTAGATGTCTTTTGTAAATCAATGATGTGAATTCCGTTTCTAGCTTGATAGATATACTCAGCCATTTTAGGATCCCATCTTTTTGTTTGGTGTCCAAAATGCACACCTGCTTCTAGTAATTGTTTCATTGCAACTACTGCCATTTTAAATTCCTCCTTTTTGTTTTTACCTCCGCAGAAGTTTTAACGCTTAAAAACACTTAGAATAAGCACAATTTCAAGCTGCTCTTCCACGTGCGTATTTTTCAACTTGTATATTATATAAAGTTTGTATAAGTTTGTCAACTACTTTTGTGAATTTAATCTACAAATCTCATTGATTTGCTGAAAAATTTTATATTTTTCAGCAAAATTTAAGAAGCTAAAATAATTAATTTTTGACAAATGAGATTTCATTTTCAAAAATTAATTATTTTAGCTTAATTTATATAATTATTATTTAATATTAAATCACACGGGCAGACACAAGGCCCGCCCCTACATGTAAAATTCAAATCTAATTATTCATCATCTGCGAAATTGAATTCATCTTTGAATTTTTCTTTAAATATATCAAATACTTGATTTAATGTTTCTTCATCATCAACACTTACATATGACTCTTCTTCTTCTGATTCAGTTTCTTCGACTTTTAAAATAACAACTTCACCTGGTTCTTCAGTTTCTTCAACAGGTAATAACACTATATATTGTTCTGAATCTAGTTCTATTAAATCTAAAAATTCAAATTTCACATCATTACCATCTTCATCATTTAATATGATAATATTATCTAACTCCTCATTCATTTCTAATTCTTCATTTTCTTCAAAATCCATTTTTTTCTCCTTTCTTATTTTATAAAATTATATTAACTACAATTTTAACATTTTTTATTTATATATGTTTCTAATATATATACTGCTGCTATAGTATCAACAATCTGTCTTTTTTTCTTTTTATTTATTTCAAGAGCATTCATTGTTTTATGCGCCTGTACAGTTGTTAATCTTTCATCAATTATTTCAATTTTTATTTTATTATATTTACATTTTAATTTGTGTATAAATTTTTCAGTTTTTTCAACTCTAGCATTTTTACATCCACTCATACTTAAAGGCATTCCTACTACTATTGTATTAATTTCATATTCCTCAAGCACTTTATCTAATTCGCTTAATACAACTTTGTCTTGTCCTTCATGAAAAATTGTTTTCAACCCCTGAGCAGTTATGCCTAAAGCATCTGTAATTGCTAGTCCAACTCTACTGTCACCATAATCAATCGAAAGTATTCTCATATTATTCTTCAATTCCTATATAATTTTTTACCATTCTTTCTAATAACTCATCACGTTCAATAACCCTTATCAAATTTCTAGCATTTTTATAGCTTGTTATATATGTTGGATCTCCTGATAATATATACCCTACTATTTGATTAACAGGATTGTATCCTTTTTCAGCCAATGCTTCATACACTTCTTTTAATAAATTCTTTGCTTTTATATTATTTTCCTTTTCAAATTTAAAATTCATAGTCTCATCACTAACCATAAAATCCTCCTATATACAATTAATATTCGATTCATTAATATTAGCATTATCTAAATATTCTTCTAATTTTTTAGTTACTTCTTCTAAACCAGTACCTTTGTAATAATTAGCTATTGCAAAATTTGTTTTTGGAAATGTGTATTCAATTTCTTTCTTTGTTTTGCTTTTCTTAGATAATCTTATTTTTTCTATTTCTTTTTTTATAGATGTTACAAAATTCATAACGCTTTCTTCATCTACACCTGAAAATACAATTGCGAATTTTGGTCCCATATATCTCACGAAAATATATTCCGCCGAAATACTTGTCTTTATTAAATTAGTCATTTTTACTATAACATCAGTACCAACATTTCTATTAAATTTTCTATTAATATCCTCTATATTTGTTATAGTAAACATACATATTGTAGATTGTGGATATTTATCAATGATACTCTTAGCTTTTCCATATAAATATTCTGCTGAATTTAAGCCCGTTGTTTTATCTACTCTGTATATATTTTCTATAGTATTTTGATAACTAACTGTTTTTAAAACAGCAACAATATTTTCTTTAACTATTCCTAATATGTTAGTATCAAAATGGTCAAACGCATGTGGTTCATTACTTTCAATAATCCAATATCCAATATATATATTATCTATATATAATGGAAAAAAGATTGCTGATTTCGCTCTTCCTAATTCAAATTTTTGATAAGGAAGCTTTTCTTCTGGCTTGTCTACAGTAATATGTTTTGGAGTAGCAGTCATTATACTATCCTTAAAAATTTCTTCAGTATGTAAATTTCTTAATGTTTCCCAGTGTTTTTCATCTACATTTGATGTTTTTAAAACATATTCTGCACCATTAAAAACAACTATCGTTGAATATTTTATATTAAATTTTTGAATTATTATATCGTTTATTACTTCAATTTTGTTATTAACAGGCATATCCTTTCCAATTGTATTAATGAAATCTTGCAAAACATTTAAGTTCGATATTTTTTCATTAATATTAGAAAATGTTTTTATTTTTTTACTAATAGATAAGTTATATGCTGTTAATGCAATTATAAGTATAACTAAAAATATTATTATTCCTATAAGCAAGATTGCACCTCTTTTTGTTTATTGATAATTTTTTTTCATTCTATCTAATGTAGTATTAACTTCTGATGAAAAATTATTATTATAACCTGATGTTCTTGGAGTATATGTCGTTCTTCCTCCTAAAGGATATACCATATCAGCTAACCCTCTTAGTGCTGATATCAATTGTTTTGTATATCCATTCAATGACAATGAACATTCAACTAAACCTTCTAAGTATTTTGAATAATTTTGCATTTCAAATGGAACTGTACAATAATTAATTGTATCTTTATTAAATAGCTCATCCATTAATGTCATATCTGGCGAATTATATTTTGAAATACCTGCAATTAAAAGTTTTAATGGTAAATTTTTCATTTTTTGTTCTTTGTTTATAACAACTCTTAATTTTTCTTGTTTTAAAATATTTCTATTTTTTAACTGTTTTAAAAATGCAGTTAATGGTTGTATAGTTAGAACATCCATAGATTGCACTAAATATATTTCTTGAGCTTTTTCAAAATATCGACTTGCTGTTTGAAAATCACAATCAATTAAAACTACTGAAAATCTCTGTGTTAAAGTATTTAAAATAGTATCTATTTCACTTGTAGTATATTCTTTTTCTTCTCCTGGTATATCTGTGAAAATTGATAGATTTTTATTTACTTGTATTCCTTCTGCAACATTTGTCTTTAATTTATACATACAGTTAGATGCCACTTGTCTCAAGTTTTCGTTATTATCTGTATAAATATAATATGCATTCTTATTTTTTGACATATCTAAAATTGCTGTAGATATTCCCATTGATGATAACAATTCTGCTAAATTATTTACAATAAACGATGTTCCATTTTTTGTTGTACCTACAAAAGCAGCAATCTTTTTATCCTTAGAAATAAAATCATTTTGAATTTGTCTTCTGTCTCCTTGTCTTCTATCTCCCTGTCTTCTATCATTATTATCATTAAAATTCATTTCTGTTGAATTCATGTCTTTACTTTGATTATCATTTGCAAAAAAATCTTCTTCTTTTTTTTCTTCATTTGTAATATCACTAAACAAATCTAATTCATCATCATCTTCTTCATTATCATCATTACCGAATAAATCTAATTCATCATAATTTTCTTCTTCATCATTACCAAATAAATCTAATTCGTCATCATTATCATCATCACCAAACAAGTCTAATTCATCACTGTCATCTTGGTCTTCTGATTCTATCTCATCGTCTTCCTCAAATAAATCTAAAGATTCTTCCTCAATTTCATCAAGCTCATCAAATAAGTCTAAATCATCCTCTTTATTATTTATTGCTTTTTCTTCTATATCAAATAAATCTAAATCCTCTTCGTCAAGCTCTGTCTCTTTATTTTCTTCAATAGGATTTTTTCTTGGTCTTCCTCTTCCTCTTTTTGGTTTATCCTCAACATTATTTTCTTCAATAGGATTTTTTCTTGGTCTTCCTCTTCCTCTTTTTGGTTGCTCTGTGATTTCTTCCTCTATTTTATTTTCTTTTTCTATTATATTATCTACTTTTTCTTCAGTTATTTGTTTGTTTTCTATTACAGCGTTATCGTTTGTACTTTCCTCATCATCAAACATATCGAACTCTGTAGTTAAATCTATAAAATCATCTTCTTGGCTTTGATTCTTATTTTGTTCCTGTTTCATAATCTTTTTTGTAGAATTCAAATCCATTTTTGATGGTATAACTATAGGTTTTTTTATGTTTTGTTTTGTAGATTCTTTTTCTAACATTTTCACATTTAAATTATTTTTTTCTTTTCTATTGTTATCTTGATTACTTGCTTGTTTAGCTCTTCCTTTATTACTAAAAGTAACTAAAGATTGATATTTAGGCGACCTTTCTTCTAATACTGCTTTTACAGACATAGGTAAATATCTTATAATAATTTTCAATTGTGCATCTGTATATTGTGAAACTATATTATTAAAACTATCTACATACTTGTCTTCATTTTTCCCCAATCTTTTATAATGTGCAAGAATATTTTGAACCTCAGCTTCGCTAACGTTATTCTCGCTTTCAACTTGATACATTACATTTTCTGAATCAATTTTATAATATTGTTTAGCATCTTTTTTGATTCTAGGTGTACGTATCAATCTGCAAACTTCATCTATGCTTCTATCATTACCAACAATAGCACTATATATGCCTATTCCAAATAACTTTATTAATATTTCATCCGATTTAGTTCTTCTATCACTACAAATTAATATTATTTCTATGTCATTTCCTGATTTATTTGTGGCTTCATCACTTATATTATCTAACTTCTCAAATATAAATTTATCAATCGTATCATAATTATTATTAGCAAATGGTTCTAATTCTTCACTAATAACTATTCTGTCATATGTACTGTCTTTTTGAAGTTCTTTTATTATTGCATTAAAATAATATACATTTTTGTATGAAATTATTTCTTTATATTCTTTTTGGTATTTTTTTATAATTGCATTTGAAATTTCATCGTTATTTACTGCAAATAGAACTTTCATTTGTTAACCCCTCCAACCTTTTACAACTACTAAAAATATTAGTGGTAATACTTGGCAAATTACTAAAATCGTTACAAAAGATAATATCAAAGCGAATCCCTTCTGTTTCATATCCAATCTTCTTGTACCGATTGCATATTGATATGTTGCACCAATAGCAATTCCCACAAAACAAAATGGTATACTATAAATACTAATAATATTTAAAACATATGCTACCATACCATAAGTTTCTGAACCGTAATCCTCTATATATTTATCCATTTTTGATTGAGCATCTTCTTTTTGTTCAATTATTTCACTTGTCGTTTCTTGGTTTGTTGTGTTTATTTCAGTTTTATTTTGTTCTGTAGCTAAAACTATAGTTGTTGATAAAATCATTATTAATAGTACTGTTACAAATACTAATACTTTTTTCATAGTAAAACTTTCCTCCTAATATAATTCCATTTTTATCTATATAATCATACAATATAATAAAAAAAATAGCAAGGAAAAATTCATTTTTTTTAAGAAATTAGGCATGCATAAAAGGATTGATTATAAAAAAAGAATGAACCTCGCTAGAAAACCAGCGAGGCTTTTATAGACAATTATTTAATTTTATAAGGAACTGTCCATTCATTCTTTTTTTTGTCGAATTCAATGCCGCCTTCAGCTTTGAATCCTTTAGGGTTGCTTTCATCGAGCCACTTTTTAAAATCCTCTGCTGTAGACTGATTTGAAGTTATAAGTTTTCTGGAAATTCCATCCTTTTCTTCAACAATCCTTGCTTCGCGATTTCTTACATAGCTATAGTCCGGCTGGCTAACGTCATAAGCATATCTGCTCATAAAGATTCCCCTTTCGTTTCAAATTGCCAAACTAGGAAAATAACTTAATTATTATACAATCAAACTTAATTTATGTCAAATCTAAGTAATAAAAACATTACCTACTTTACATTCGTTATTAATAATAAAACCATTAAAAAACATGTATTAAACAATGTAAACATTCCCAAATATTGCCAAAACCTTTTAGGTTGATGTTTTAAAAACTCTTTCAATGTTATCAAACTTGCTAGCGACGAAATAAGAATACCTAGCGAACCTATATTAACCGCTGTTAATAATTCTCTATAATTAATTGTGAACTTTGATAAAAATATTGCTGTAGGCACATTACTTATAAATTGGCAAGATATTATTCCAGCAATAAGTGTATTATTTAAAACTATTTCGGAAATAAAACTTTTAATTTCTGCAATTCTTGCCATATTACCTGAAAATACAAAAAACGCACAAAATGTTGCAATTAATGCATAATCTATTTTTATAAATATTTTTTTATCAGTCAAAAATATCGTTATCAAAACAATAAATAACGTTAATAAATATGGAATCACTCTAAATATAGTTAAAATTACTATTACAAATAAAATTGAATATACAATTAAATTTGTTTTGCTAATAATTATTTTAAAATTTTTTCTTAATTTTAGAGGTTCATTACTTATAAAAGAACAGCAAATATATAAAAGTACTGCTACAGTTATCGATTGAGGTAATAAAATACTAAAAAATTCTACAGTATTTATGTTGTAATATGAATATAGATATAAATTTTGAGGATTTCCATAAGGAGTTATCATTCCTCCCATATTTGCTGCAATTGTTTGCATTATAAATGTAAATGCTAAATATTTATCATTTTTAGTAGAATGTAAAACTATATATGTAAGAGGTAAAAAAGTAATCAATGACATATCATTTGCAACTATCATATCGAAAAAAAATGTTCCAAAAACTAATAAATATATTACAGAACGTCTGGTATGAAACAATCCTACCATCTTTTTCGAAATTAACTCGAAAATATTTGTACTCTTCAATCCTGCTACTACTGCCAAAATGCAAAACAAACATATCAAAGTATTATAATCAAAATAATTTAAATATTCTTTATCAATAGGTACAAAAAAGCATGTAATAATTGCTATTATAATTGCAACAACTAATACAATTTCTTTTTTTATAAATTCAAAAAATTTTTCTTTATTTAGACCGTTGTGCGTTACATCGCCAACGGTTTCGTGCCTTTGTTTTTTTATTTGTTTTCCTCTCATAATTTCATAATATGTTTTATAAAATTAATTCTTTAGTTTATTATTTAATTTTAACACTAGGTAAATTCATTGTCAATGAATACTTATTATGATATAATTATATAAATTGGCACATTTAATTAGTATAGAGGTGCTTACTAATTATACTCATTAAAATATATTTATTGGGAGTGATTTTTTTGCAAGCTACTAGCATAATTAGATTAGACCACTTAAATCGTGATAATCCTGAATTAGTGCATATAAGTAGAACAGATTTTAATCTTCGCTTTATCGATTTGTCATTTTCAACAGATATCAACACATTTGAAGTTGCAATGGATGTTCTTAATCAATTTACTGCACTTGAAATGTATAAGGGAACGATGTTATCTTTTGTTCCTATGACAATTGAACAAGCACGAATTTTAAATCTCTCTTAAGTACATCAAAAAAATAAAGTTCTCAGTTTTAAGCATCTCCTGAGAACTTTTTTATGTTTTAAATTATTCGATTTATATTTAAATAATAGAAATTAAATTACATTGAAAAATGAAGAGTGAATAGTGATTCAATTTCGCACAATAAAAAAATCGGCACAGCTTTCGCTGTGCCTTTGGTGCCTAGACGCGGAATCGGCAAGCCGCGTCCTAAAAACAGTCCACCGGACTGTTTTTGCCTCGTTTCACTTCGGCACGTCCTTTTCGATTCCCCAAATAAAACCACAAAACAAAGCATATGCTTTGCATATGCTTTGTTCTGTGGTGCCTAGACGCGGAATCGAACCACGGACACGGGGATTTTCAGTCCCCTGCTCTACCAACTGAGCTATCTAGGCTTATTAAATTATCCATTTTTCCTTATAAAAAAATGGCGACCCGGATCGGGCTCGAACCGACGACCTCTAGCGTGACAGGCTAGCGTTCTAACCAACTGAACTACCGGGCCAAAAAATGGTGGGCGCAATAGGGCTCGAACCTATGACCTCCTGCTTGTAAGGCAGATGCTCTACCAGCTGAGCTATGCGCCCATTTTTTGTGACGAGATTAAGTATACAGGATTTTAATTCCTATGTCAAGGATTTTTTTAAAAATTTTTATTATTTTTTTATCACTTTCAATTTCACTTAGATACTACTGTGTTACATGGATTATATTTTTATGATTTTGCTACTGTTAAATTTATTATTAAGTCCATATTATCATCATTTGCCGCTTTATTTTTTCTAATTTGTCCACATTTTTTACATTTAAAAACAATTATATATCCTTTTTTATTACTCATTTCAATTCCTATTGGTTCTAAAATTCCGTGACATTCTTCTTGTCTATCTCCAGGATTTACATCCACATGTTTTGAATGTAAACATTTAGGACAATGATTTCTACATGTATATCCTAATTTTTCTACTTTATTACCGCAATTTTCGCATACAAATTCTTCATCTATTTTAATAAAATTTCTTATCATATCTTCTTGTTTCATTAATCTCACCTTTTATAATTGTATAAATTTATATATAATATTATATATTTTTTTATTCTAGTATACAAGTCATAATTATATCTATTTTGGATATAATTATATTGTAATCAAACAATTTTTTAAAAGTTTGAAATTCTTTAGATATTACTGTGTATAAAAAAGGAGATTTAATATGAATGAAAAAAGAGCTTTAGAAATATTAAATAATTTTGAGATATCCGAAGTTTTTTACAATAATAATTCTATTTGGATTCAAGAGATAAATAATAACAGTGCTAAAATAGGTTTTTTAAATGGTTCTCCTGAAAAAAATGTTTTGATTGAGGATTTATATGAATAACAAAATTAGGACAGAGAAAAAATATTTTTCTTCTCCGTCCCAATTTTACTTTATAATAATTGTTCTTTTATTCTTTCAACAAAAATTTCAAGGTTATCATTTATAGATTGATATTCTATATCTTTACCCTTCATGAAAATATAAACAAATTCATTTTCTCCTATTTTTGTATAGAAATTAAGGCTTCCTCCTAATTCTGTAGTCATAACTTCATATTCTCTATCATTATGTTCAAATTTATAATTTAAATCAAAAGCAGCACCTTCTCTATTTTCATCTATCTTTTCTTGAGTACAAATAGAAATTTCATATTGTGTTTCATTTTCATCATCTGGAACTTTATACCAAACTTCACTTTCTGATACATTTTCTTTTATACCTTTAGAATTTCTAATATAAATATCATAACCAAAAAGAGATTTAGTTATTATATCTCTAGCAAATTGATAATTATCTAAATTAACATTTTCGCCTTGAAAATTTTTATATACTAATATTCCTTCATTATCCTCAGCCATATAAATATCAATATTTGATTTTATACTCTCATACTCTTTTTTTGCTTTTGATTCTTTAACATCATAAATAGTCTTAAAACAAATTATATCGTCTGATTTAAGCTCTTCACCAACAGAAAGATTTGAATTTTCATCAACACAATAACAAATTGAATATCCGACTTCTTTTCCCCTAACAGCATCGTCTTTCAATAAAAACCATCTTTCATCATTTTTTATAATTTCATTTTCTTCATTATATGTTTCTAGCATCCCAATTTCTAATTGCATTTTACTATCTCTTATATTGATTGTATCATTTATTGATGAATAAATTTCAAATTCAAAATCATTACCTTGTTCGAAATATTGTTTTTCTGGATTTATTGTATATTGTTCATCTATTGCGACAACATATTTATTTTCATTATCATTTAAAATAAAAGCTAATTTATTTATATCTCCGTTCATTGGGGTTAATATATACTATTTCTCTTTTCTCTGCGTTTTTTAATATAAAAAATCCTATAATTGCACAAACTATAACTATTGCTACTATAATTATTGCTATAATTATTCTTTTGTTTTTTGTCATTTTTATCTCTCCTTTACTTTTTTAAAAATTATATATTATTGCTATTATTTTTTCAATAAAAAAAAATTATAATATTTTCATTTGAAAGTTTCTCCTTATAAACTATACATTTAATAGCATCCACTAATATAACTACCATAATACTAACATTTTGTTTTCATATTCTTTCCTCAATTTTATAAAATTATACTTTTGTAGCTTTAACGACAAATCTTTGCTTTCCTGTTGCTGTACAAGTTATCAATGTAATTTCTGTTTTTCCTTCTGTTAATTGACTTGTGCAATCTGTATTGTCCGGATCAACAATATACGTATCATAAACGCTATATTCAACCACTTTACCAGACATATCTGTTAACTGTATTATATCTCCATTTTCTATCCTATTTAATTTACCAAAAAATCTCGAATCATTATAATTATGTCCTAATATGCAAAGATTTCCTGGTCTGTTTGGATTTGGACCCCAATATTTATTCAAAGATACCTTTAGTAATTCTGTTGATGTACTTGATAATACTGGATACTCTATTTCTAAACTTGGTATGTTTAATACTGCTATCACCTCGTAATTTATTCCATTTATTTCATATTCTTGTACAATTAAGGTGTCTTCTTCAACTATATTTTCTTCAGGAGCAGTTTCAGCCATCATATCCATAGTATCATCTGTTCCTTCCGTTCTCGACTTATATACAAATACAAAACTTACAATTATTATTAATATTATTAAAATTAAACAAATTATATGTGCTCCATTATCTTTCATTTTTATCCTTTCAAAGGCAAGATAATTTTCAAAATAATCTTGCCTTTTTTATTTATATTCCTTTAAATTTTTTATTCCTTTTATGTACATAGATTGTCCAACCACTCAAAAACATTACCCCTATTATAAGAAATCCCTTGCCAGTATCTGGTAAAATCACATTCGATGTAGTTTTATCATTTGAATCAGAAATATTATTAGTATTGTTATTGTCATCATCTTTACTTGTATTTTCTTTTACAATATTATTAATATTTATCTCAACTCTTCTCTCCATATCATCATCATCTATCAAAAGCACCGTCTCTTTTATATTTGTTGAATATGTTTTTGTCAAAATCATTCTATCTTCTGATTGTGTCCAACCTTCAACAGATTTTACTGGTTTGTTAGTCTTAATTGTGGCTTCAACAGTTTCTGTTGTATTAGATGTTGGATTATATGAAACCGTAGCAATTAAATCCTCTTTAATCTCTATTAATTTAATTTTTGGACTACTTTCTAAAACAGCGCTACAATCTTTTTGTTCACTATTTTTATAGGTTAACTCTATTTTTTCATTAGTAGCTATTGTTTTATTTATCAACTCTGAATTACTCATATTTTTTAATTTCAATTTATATTTTAATATAGCCGTTGTATTTCCAGATAATGTACCAATATCCCATAAAATTGAATTATTCTGTTTGTCTATCTTTGCTGAGACTATTCCAATATTTGGTTTGTCAACGCATTCAAATTCAAAGTTTTCAATTATATCTGCAGGAAAATAATCTATTAATTTTGCAGAATCAATAGGATTTCTTACTTTTTCCATTACGTCTTCATATATCTTTTCTGTAACAATTTGTTGTAAACTATCTTCATTTAAAGAATACATTTTTCCATACGTAGGATTCTCCATTGTTCCATATAAATTTTTTACATATTCACTTCCGTCAAAATCTAGCATTAGTTCTCCAGTAGATACATCATACCATTTTTGATTAAAATCAGTATCTTTTGGTCTTAGTAAAATAAAATCTATATTAGATTTTTTTAATGATAATATTTCTTCTTTTGTAGTTTTGACTATCTTTTCATTTTTTGCTATTATTGCTTCTTTGCCTGTACTAAATCCTGTTGATCCTCCCCAAGTAATTTGTGAACATTGTCCTATAGACACACTAGGAACCGTATCATATAATGAAATTAATATTTTATTTGCATTATTTGAAAATGTAGATGATGCAATCTTAATAGCAGCTTGTAAATTATTATAATATTTGGTTTTCGTCCCATTCATATTCTTTATTCCATTTTTTATATTTTCTATATCATTTGTAAAACTTACAACTACTTCAGCATTATCAATACTTCCGGCCTTTGTACCTTCATTATTTTCTCCATAAACAATTTTCCCCTGGTCGTTAATATAAGAATCACTAACTGGTCCTTTCATTCCTACTATGGCTATTTTAGTTTTTGAATTTTTTTCGAATATTTTAGTTGCAAATATCTCAATATATTCAATATATTGTTTTAACTTATCTGCATTCTCACTTATTGATAAAATTTCTGGAATTATTATAATAATTTCTGTATTTTCATATGTTTCAGTTTCAACATTAATATCTTTTGCTAAATTTGCTAATTTAACTTCAACTGTAACTTCTCCATTTTCTTCATTTACATCTGTAATAGTTTTAGAAATATATCCTTGGTTATTTTCTAAATATTTGACTTCACTTTCCTTTTGTACAACTTCTAATTTTGTTTTTAATTCTGTTGACATTACTGTAGTAGAAAATAATATTAATAATATAATTGTAATTAAAATAATTCTTGTTTTTTTCAACATTTTTTACCTCTCTTTTGTATAATTTCCATATTTATCTATATTCTACAATCTATTATATTATATCTTTATTCTTTTTCAATATTTGTAACACAATTGTAAAGCAATAGAAACATCCTTGTAATATTTCAGCGAATAACCTTTTACAATAAAAAGAGCCTTAAAATGCAAGTAGTCCTCCCTTTCAATATAAAAAAGAACCATCTTAAGAGATGGTTCTTTTTTATGGCTGGGGTGGGAGGACTCGAACCGCCGAAATGCCAGAGTCAAAGTCTGGTGCCTTACCACTTGGCTACACCCCAATATATTTTAGCTGACTTGTGGGGTGGAAGATGGGACTTGAACCCACGGCCTCTGGTGCCACAAACCAGCGCTCTAACCAACTGAGCTACATCCACCATTTTTCAAAAGTCACGTATAATATTTTAAATAATATTATACGATTTGTCAATGGTTTTTGTAAAAATATTTTTAAATATTTGCTTTTGCAAGAATTATTAATCTCGCATTTACATCATCTGTACATGTTGATAAAGTTATTTCTGGAACTCCACCTGTATCTCTTCCATAAAAACTTGTGTCTGTTGGAGCAGCTTCAAATATTTGATATATAAGATATTCTACTTTCCCATCATTACCTGTTATATAAATTTTATCTCCTACAGATAAATTTTTATTATTGGAAAAAAATTTTCCATTTCTATAATTATGACCGATTATGACTATATTCCCTGGTGAATTTAAAACCGCATTTGTTGGATATAACGCAGCAACAGCTGTTTCTAAAGCTTTAACCGTTGTATCTTGTATTATTGGATATTTTATCTTTGTTTTTGGAATTTCAATATATCCTAACATTACATATCCATTATAATATGTTTTTGACCTTCCCCCTCCTGAGCCACTGTTTCCTGTAGAGATATTGTTAGTAAGTTCAATTTCATTTGTACTTTCTTTTCCAATAACATTTTCTCTTTCTGCCCCTTCTCCTGTAATAGTTGAATCAAATTGAGCCATTGCCTGCTCAATATTTTCATTATCTTTATATGGTTTTATTACTAAAGAATATATTATAAATCCTACTATTCCTAAAATTGCTATAACTAAAATTATTAATATAATTGTTAAAATTTTACCATATTTATTAGATGCCATATTATCTCCTCCTTGAACAATCTATATTATAGCATATTTTTTCTCAAAATACTATGTCTACTGGCAAATTTTTGTTCCAAGTTTCTTTCCACCAATTAAATGAAAATGTAAATGTCCAACTTCTTGTCCACCATCTTCTCCACAATTTACTATTACTCTAAATCCTTTTTCAAATATTTTCTCAGTTTTTGCTATTTCATTAATTTTTTTATAAATTTTTCCTATAATTACTTCATCATTTTCTTCTAGCTCTGTCAATTTACTTATATGTTTTTTAGGTATTACCAATACATGCACTGGAGCTACTGGATTTATATCTCTAAATGCAAGTATTTCATCATCCTCAAAAACTATTGTTGATGGTATTTCTTTATTTATTATTTTACAAAAAATGCAATTGTCCATATATTTCTTCTCCTTTTTATAGAAGTGCAAAGTGGGATCTGTGAAGTGTGCTTTTTAGTTTTCCTTCGAAAAAATTTTTTAAACTCGCACTTCCCACTTCTCACCTCTCACTTCAAAAATTCTTATTGTAATACTGCCTTTATACGTCTTACTCCTGCGGATGATGCTTCTTCTTTTTTTATTTTGAATGTCCCTAATTCTGATGTACTTCCTACATGAGGTCCTCCGCAAAGCTCTATTGAAACATCTCCTATCTTATATACAGTAACTATATCTCCATATTTATCTATAAACATAGCTTCTGCTCCAAGAGATATTGCTTCTTCTTTTTTCATTTCCATTTTTTCTACTGGTATTGCCATTTTTATATATTCATTAACTAAGCTTTCTACTTTTAGTTTTTCTTCGTCTGTCATTTTTGCATCATGTGAAAAATCAAATCTCATTCTTTCTGCTGTAATATTACTTCCCTTTTGGTGAACATGGTCTCCTAATACTTGTTTTAATGCTGCATTTAATAAATGAGTTGCTGTATGATATTTAGTTTCCATTTCTCCTGTTGAGGCTAATCCACCTTTAAATTTTTGTTCAGAACCTGCTCTAGATTTTTCTTGATGCTCTTTAAATTTTTGTTTAAATCCTTCAGTATCTACTTTTAATCCTTTTTCACTTGCTAACTCTTCTGTAAGTTCTATAGGAAATCCATATGTATCATATAATCTAAATGCTAAATCTTTATTTATCAAATCATCTTCTAAATTACTTGTAATTTTTTCAAATTCTCTTAAACCTTTTTCTAATGTTCTATTAAATTTTATTTTCTCATTATTTAAAACTTCTAATATTACTTCTTTATTTTTTTCAAGTTCTGAATAATATTTACTATATTTATTTATAATTAATTCGGCTAATTCTTGTTCCCAATTCGTATTTATATCTATATTTAAATTTTTTGCATATCTAATAGTTCTTCTAATTAATCTTCTTAAAATATATCCTTGGTCAGTATTTGATGGTTTAATTCCTGCATCGTCTCCGCTAATCATAACTATAGCTCTTATATGGTCTGCAATAATTCTCATGCTTCTTGTATATTTTTCTTCATCATAATTTAGTTTTGATATATCTTCGATTTTTTCAATTACATCTCTCCAAATTGAAGATTTATAATTATCTGTAACTCCTTCTAATATTGCAGTTACTCTTTCTACTCCTAATCCTGTATCTACATTTTTATTTTTTAAAGGAGAAAATGTTCCATCTTGCTCATGGTTGTATTGCATAAAAACATTATTCCAAATTTCTACCCAATTATCATCTTCTGGTTCAAATTTTTTGGGAACTTGTTCTTCACTTCTCCAATAGAAAATTTCTGTATCAGGTCCACATGGTCCTAGCATTTCCATGTTTGGCCACCAGTTATTTTCTTCTCCTAAAAATGCAATTCTTTCTTTTTTTATACCTAATTCTTGCCACATATCTGCTGATTCATTATCTGCCGGAACTATTTCGTTTCCTTTAAAAACCGTTACAGCCAATTTTTCAACAGGTATATTTAATTCTTTTGTTAGTAATTCAAAACTCCATGCAATTGATTCCTTTTTAAAGTAATCACCTAAAGACCAGTTTCCTAACATTTCAAAAAATGTATGATGTGTTTTATCACCTATTGAATCTAAGTCATTTGTTCTAAAACATTTTTGAACATCTGCCAACCTATTTCCTTCAGGATGTGTTTCTCCTTTTAAATATGGTACCAATGGTTGCATTCCTGCAGTATTAAATAGACAAGTTGGGTCATTTTCTGGAATGATTGGCGCACTTGGAATAATTTTATGTCCTTTTTTTTCAAAAAAGTTTAAATATTTTTCTTTTAAATTTATATTATTCATAATATCCTCCTAATTCTTTACCGTATTATTATACAAATTATTCCTTATATTTACAAGTGGATTTGAGATTTTTCTTTGTATTTAGAATTTGGAGTTTGGAGTTTAGAAATTAAAATTTTATTTTAATATTTTTTAATCCATAATTACCAACTACCAAAATCTAACTACCAAATACAAAAAATAAAATAAAGATTTTATTTTTTATGCATTAATTTTTTGTCAAATTAATGCATAAAAATTTTTTCCAAACAAATACTATTTTTAGATAAAAAATTAAAAGGAGGTAAAAAATTGAAAGCAACTGGTGTAGTTAGAAGAATAGATGATTTAGGTAGAATAGTCGTTCCTAAAGAGATAAGAAAAACCTTACGTATAAAAGAAGGAGACCCTTTAGAAATATTTACTGATAAAGAAGGAGAAATTATATTAAAAAAATATTCTCCGATTGGAGAACTTTCTGAATTTGCAACAGGTTATGCAGAAACACTTTCAAGAACAACTGGTCATATAGCTTGTATCACAGATAAAGATTCTGTAATTGCAGTTTCAGGTGGTTCAAAAAAAGAATATTTGGAGCAATCATTAAGTCCTGAACTTGAAAAAGTTATGGAAAATAAAGAAGTTTATACTAGCAAAGAAAATAATGAACTTGCATTACCTATAACACAAAATGATTCTAAAGAAAAAAGATTTAATTCTCAAGTTATATATCCAATTATTTCAGATGGAGATGTTATTGGTAGTGTTATATTACTTTCTAAACAACAAAATACTAAAATGGGAGAAACTGAATTAAAAGTAGTTCAATCCGCTGCTGGATTTTTAAGTAGCCAAATGGAAATCTAATAATAAAAACAGGGTTAATGTTAACCCTGTTTTTTATTATAGTATAATACAAATAAGTCCTCCGCTTCCTTCGTTGATTATTCTTTCTAAAGTTTCTTGTAATTTTCCTTGTGCATCTTCTGGCATTTTAGCAAGTTTATTTTGTAATCCTTCATTTACAAGTTCATGTAAATTTTTTCCGAAAATATTTGATTCCCATATTTTTATTGGGTCATTTTCAAATTCTGAAAGCAAATAATTAACTAATTCTTCAGATTGTTTTTCACTACCAACTATTGGCGAAACTTCAGTCTCTATTTCGGCTTTTATTAAGTGAATTGACGGAGCCTTAGCGCGTAATTTAACCCCAAATCTTGAACCTTGTTTTACCATTTCTGGCTCATCTAATATAAGTTCTTCCATACTTGGTGTAACAATTCCATATCCCTTTTGTTTTACCTCCTGAAGCGCCATTTCTATTTTATCGTATTCTTTTTTAGCTCTTGAAAGATTTGCAATTGTTGAGAATAAATCCGCTTCATTTGATATTTCTACCCCAGTTATTTCAGTTAAAACATTGTAGAACAAATCATCTTTTAGTGCAATTCTTACTGTAACAGCTCCATTTCCTAAATTGATTTCATCTATTATTGTACTATTTATTATTTCTGATGAAGTAAGTCTTTTTAATCCTGAATCTATATGTTTAATAGCTAAAGTATCTTTAAAAGAATCTATTACTTTACCATATAATTCTTGTTTTAAATTATGATTATCATTTAAGCCGTCAACCCAACCTGGGAAGTTTAAATTTATTCTTTCAACTGGAAATTCATATAATATTTTGCCAAATATATCATTAACATCTTCTATATTCAAATTAGTACAATCTGTTGGTATTACAGATACACCATATTGATTTTCTAAATCTAAAGCTAATCTTTTTGTATCATCTGAATAAGGCTGTGCGGTATTTAAAACTATAACAAAAGGTTTATTCATTTGTTTTAATTCTTTTACTACTCTTTCTTCAGCCTCTATATAATCAGCTCTTGGTATTTCTGTTATACTTCCATCTGTAGTCACTAAAATTCCAATTGTTGAATGTTCAGTTATAACTCTTTTAGTTCCAATCTCTGCGGCTTCTTCAAATGGTATTTCCGTATCAGACCATGGTGTTCTTACCATTCTTGGAACTTCTCCTTCCATATGTCCTAATGCATTATTAATTAAATATCCGACACAATCTACTAAGCGAGTTTTTAATTTTAAATTCTCTCCTACTGTAATTTCAATAGCTTCATTAGGAACAAATTTAGGCTCAGTAGTCATTATAGTTCTACCTGCTGCACTTTGTGGTAGTTCATCTCTTGCACGTTCTTTTTTATATGTATTTTCAATATTTGGTAAAACTAATAAATCCATAAAATTTTTAATAAATGTAGATTTACCTGTCCTTACTGGACCAACAACACCAACATATATATCTCCATCAGTACGATTCGCGATATCCTCATATATCTCCAAATTTTCCATAAAAATAATTACCTCCCAATAATAACGTTTGTACTAACTTTAATACATGTATATTATGGAAGGTAAAATATTATTACTTTTTTTTATAAAAATTTAATCCTTCTTGTTTTTAGTCATATCAGCCATTTTTTTTGCTTTCTTTTTTTGTTGTTCAATTGGAAGCCAATGAAAAGCTGAACATACAAATTCTCCATATTTTGTCATATCTTCTCTTTTTGAAACTCTTTTATCTATTTGCATAAATAATTCACCTCTAAAATATAGTATTAGTTTGTTTAAAATATTTATGCATGTTTTAAATTGTATGGATGAATTGATTGCAAACGTTGTAGGGGCGGCTAGTAGCCGTCCGCACTTCTAGGGCTTACCATATACATCCAATTACCAACTACCAAATTCCAAACACAATTTCAGCAAAATTTTAAAAAGCTAAAATAATTAATTTTTGACAAATGAGTAATTCATTTTCAAAAATTAATATTTTAGCTTATGTTTGTTTTATTTATTTTTTAGCAAGTTCTTTGTAGTGCGGACGGCTAATAGCCGCCCCTACACTCTAATTTAAAATTTATAAAAAAGCAAATCAAAAGTAGTATATTGCTAGGCAAAATTAAAACAAGAACCGCAGGTGTGCTTTGTGCACATTGAGGATTCTTGTTTTAATTTTAACGACGCAAGATGCCGCTTTTCATTTATTTTTACAACTTTCTAAATACTCCACCAACTTTCCCTAATATCTTACAATCCGGAACTATTATCGGGTCCATTGTACTGTTTTCTGGTTGCAAACGTATATGGTCACTTTCTTTATAAAATGTTTTAACTGTTGCTTCATCTCCAATTAATGCAACTACAATTTCACCATTTCTTGCAGTATTTTGTTTTTTTACTAGAATATAATCTCCGTCTAATATTCCTGCCTCTATCATACTTTCTCCACGTACAGTTAACATGAAACTTTCACTATTTCCAACAAAATCAATTGGAATTGGAAATGTATCTGTTATATTTTCAACAGCTAAAATAGGTGCACCTGCTGTAATTTTTCCTATAACAGGAACATCCACTAATTCTCTACCGTTATAAATTGGTTTATCTGAACTTTTTTTATCATCACCAAGACCACCTTTTAATACCTTTAATGTTCTACCTTTTTGGTCTTCTTTTTTTATATATCCTTTTTGTGTAAGTTTTGCTATATAACTATGAACTGTAGCTGTAGAGCTTAAACCTACTGCTTTTCCTATTTCTCTAACTGATGGTGGATATCCATTTTCTTTTATTTGTTTTTCAATAAATTTAAGTATCGCTTCTTCTCTTTTATTTAATTCCTTTGGCTCATTTCTTTTCAATATAATCACTCCCGAAAATTTATTTGGTTATATGTTATCATATACCTTTTCGTTTGTCAAACAAAAGTTTTGTTTTTAGGTTTATTTTTTAGAAATAATATAAATTGTAATTTCGATGTGAGAAGTGCGAAGTGTGATGTGTGATTTTAGAGCTATGGTTCCTAATTTTTTAAATTTCGCACTTCCCACGTCCCACGTCACACTTCTCATACAAATTATAATTTGTTATTTTTAATATTTCCTTGATTTTTATATTAAACGGTGTTACAATGTAGTTCCTAATTCAAAGCAAGTTGCTTTGAAAATAAAATATTAGGAGAGATTGCATAATGAGTACAAAAGAATGCGCACGCAAAGTTCTTCGGGATTATGGTTCTGGCAGAGTAGGTGTTTACAGCTATAACGGTGTATTACACATCTTTACCGATAGATTGGCCGTATACAACGCGGATATTATTGCAGCAGCATTAAACTTGCCTAAGGTTTGTATCAACGGCAAGATGTATAGCAATCAAAAAGAGCCCCCCTAAGGGGCTCACTTTTTTTAATCAAACCATTCCATTTCCCAATCTATAAATTTTATTGTGTCGCCTTCTTTTATTCCCATTTCTTTAAGTCTTTCTTCTACTCCTAAAAATCTAATACTTTTTTGGAAATAATATATTGATTCATTGTCTTCTAAATTAGCTCTGCTCATTATTTTTTCTATTGCTGGTCCGTCTACTACATATATTCCATCTTCAATTCGAATATCGAATCCTTCATCTTCCTCTTTTAATGTATAAACTTTTTTCTCTTCAGCTTCTTCTAAATCTTCTTTTGGTAAAGTTTTCAATACTTCTGAAACTCTAGTTAAAACTTCATTTAATCCTTCACCTGTCGCTGCAGATACTTTAAATATTTCTATATTTTCATTTTTAGCTAATTTTTCTAATTCTTCATATAATGAATTATCTTGTATAACATCTGCTTTGTTTGCAACTATTATTTGTTTTCTAGTACTTAATTTTTCACTATATTTTTTTAATTCTTCATTTATAGTTTTAAAATCTTCAGTAGGAATTCTGCTTTCAATTCCAGAAACATCTATAACGTGTAATAAAAGTCTCGTTCTTTCAATATGTCTTAAAAATTGTAATCCTAGTCCTACTCCTTCACTTGCTCCTTCTATTATTCCTGGAATATCTGCAATAACAAAACTATCTCCTATTTTAGTTTTTACTACACCTAAATTTGGTTCTAGAGTTGTAAAATGATAATCTGCAATTTTAGGTCTTGCTGATGTTACCATAGAAAGTATTGTTGATTTTCCTACATTAGGAAATCCAATTAATCCTACATCAGCTAAAAGTTTAAGTTCTAATATAACTTCTTTTTCTAGTCCTTTTTCACCTTTTTGTGCAAAATGTGGAGCTTGTCTTGTTGAAGTTGCGAAATGAGAATTACCTTTTCCACCTCTTCCTCCTGGAAGAATAAGTTCAACTTGACCTTCTTTTGATAAATCCGCTATTAATTTGCCTGTTTCAGCATCTCTTACCATTGTACCTATAGGAACTTTTACATATAAATCTTCTCCAGATTTTCCATAACAATGGCTTCCACTTCCATTTTGCCCATTTTCAGCTTTATATTTTTTATTGTATCTAAAATTAATTAAAGTATTAGCATCTGGATCTACTATAAAATATATGCTTCCGCCTCTTCCTCCGTCTCCACCATCAGGTCCACCAGAAGCTACATATTTTTCTCTTCTAAATGTAATTGCTCCATTTCCACCGTCTCCAGATTTAATTATTATTTTTGTATAATCTACAAACATCATTATCTCCTTATAAAATTCCTATTTTTTCTTTTACTTCATTTAAAGTTTTTGATGCAAGTTCTCTTGCTCTATTTGCACCATCTATATAAATCTTTTCTAAATATTCTTTGTCATTTAAAATCATTTTATACTTCTCTTGTATAGGTTTTAAAGTATTTATTACAGCTTCTGCAACTGTTGTTTTAAAATTACCATAACCGCTACCTTCAAATTCTTTTTCTATTTCTTCCATAGTTTTATTTGTAATAGATGCGTATATTTGCATTAAATTACTTACTCCTGGTTTTGTTTCCGGGTCAAATTTTACTATATTTTCAGAATCTGTAACTGCTTTTTTGAATTTTTTCAAAATAACTTCAGGTTCATCTTCTAAGAAAATAACATCATTTAAGTTAGTTGCACTTTTACTCATTTTGCTTGTAGGGTCTTGTAATCCCATTATTCTTGCACTTTCTTTTCTTACATATGCCTCTGGAATAACAAATGTTTCTCCATATAGTTTGTTAAATCTTTCTGCTAAATCTCTAGTAATTTCTAAATGCTGTCTTTGATCTTCACCTACTGGAACTAAATCAGCCTTATACAACAAAATATCTGCTGCCATTAAAGCTGGATATGTAAATAATCCTGCATTTATATTATCAGCATGTTTTTGTGATTTATCTTTAAATTGTGTCATTCTAGATAACTCACCCATGTAAGTATAACAATCTAAGATCCATCCAAGTTCTGCATGCTCTTTTACTTGTGATTGAATAAATATTGTATTCTTTTCTGGATTTAATCCTGCAGCTATATATAGAGCTAAAATTTTAAGTGTATTATTTTTTAATTCTTCTGGTTCATTTCTAACTGTTAATGAATGTAAGTTTGCTATCATATAATAACAATTATATTCCTCTTGCATCCTAACCCAATTATTTATTGCTCCTAAATAATTTCCTAAAGTTAGTTTTCCTGTAGCTTGTATTCCACTTAATATAATTTTTTTGCTCATAAAAATTTCCCCTTCCAAAATTCATTTATATATTATATCGTATTTTTTGAGTTATTACAACTATAAAATGCGACCTTTAATTATATAGGGCAGCCGTGGGCGTCTGCCCCTACATATAACATTAAATTACATTTGTAGGGGTCATCGCCCACGGCGACCCCTAAACATATCAAAAAACAAACTTTTATATAAAAAAACTCTCCAATTTCTTGAAGAGTTTTAATTTATTATTCTGCTACTGGGTAAACACTTACTTGTTTTTTGTCTCTACCTTTTCTTTCAAATTTAACTGTTCCATCGATTAATGCATATAATGTGTCATCACTACCGATATCAACATTTGTTCCTGGATATATTTTTGTTCCTCTTTGTCTTACTAATATATTTCCTGCTAAAACGAATTCTCCGTCTGCTCTTTTCACACCTAAACGTTTAGACTCACTGTCTCTTCCGTTTTTAACACTACCTTGACCTTTTTTATGTGCCATTTATTTTCACCTCTCTTGAAATTCTTTTTTTAATTTTCTCTATAACCTTATTTTGTTTCTTCTTTTTTAGCTGCTGTTTCTTTCTTTTCACTAGCAGTTTTAATAGCTGTTATTTCAACTTTTGTATAAGGTTGTCTATGTCCTTGTTTCTTTCTTTCATTCTTTTTAGGTTTCATTTTGAACACTATAATTTTTTTAGCTTTACCATGAGAAACAACTTTTCCTTCTACTTTTACACCTTTTACATAAGGATTTCCAATTTTAGTATCTTTTTCATCAGATACTAAAACTACTTTATCAAATGTAATTTTTTTTCCTTCATCAGTATCTAATTTTTCAAAAAATACTACGTCTCCTTTTTCTACTTTATATTGCTTTCCACAAGCTTCAACTATTGCGTACATACTTTGGAAGCACCTCCACTTTCTTTTAAATACTCGCTAAGATTAAAATCTAGGTAGCTTATTATATAAATAAGCTTTAAAACCCGACTTATGCGGCTTACAGATGAATATTTTACCATAACTTATAATTGTTGTCAAATAAAATTGCAACATTTTTTTATTTTTTCATATAATATTGTTAAATGATTAATATTTATTTTAAACGTTGTAGGGGCGACCATTGGTCGTCCGTGCTTTATAAGAATACCTAAAATAATAAATTTATGTTTGCTGTTTTATTCTATAATTTAAATTTTTATATTTATTAATTTTGCATTAATAGAGATTTCTTCGAAGAGCGGACGACCAATGGTCGCCCCTACAACGTTTGCAACAAATTTATTGATATAAATATTTTGGAGGTGTATGTTTATTACTGGTTATGTTGATTTTAAAGCAAATGATAAATGTTTTTTTAAAGAATCTATTGAAATAAATTATTCTTCAAATAAATATTTTATTATTTTTAGAGGTAGATTATATAATAAAACTAATTTGAAAAATATTCTTACTGAAAGCAATTTTAAGTTAGAATCAAATAGTGATGAAGAAATTCTAGTAAAATTATTTATTTTATATGGTTATGATATTGTTAATTATTTAGATGGAGTTTTTTCTATTGCAATTTGGGATACTAAGAAAGAAGAATTATTCTTAGCACGTGACCATTTTGGAGTAAAACCTTTATACTATTATATGGAAAACCGTGTTTTATATTTTTCTTCAAGTATAAAAAATCTTTTGGATGAATTTCATTTAACTCCAATATTAAATGAACAAAGTATTGGAGAAATATTTGGAATTGGCCCCGCTCACACTCCTGGTTTCACCACTTTTAAAGATGTGTTTGAATTAAAACCTGCTCATTATTCAATATTTAATAAAAATGATATTCATTTTAATAAGTATTGGAAACTTGATAGTAAAGAACATCAAGATGATTTAGATACTACTTGTGCTCATGTTGCCTATCTATTGGAGTCTGCCATCAATAAGCAACTAGGAGACGAAAAAAACATTTGTACTATGCTCTCTGGTGGATTAGATTCTAGCATAATGACAGCCTATGCATATAAAAATATTGAAAAAAATAATTGCTTGCCTTTAAAAACTTTTTCCGTAGATTACTTAGATAATGATAAGCATTTCGTTAAAAGTGAATTTCAACCAAATTCAGATAACTATTATATAGACATTATGAGAAAAACCTATAAAACATCTCATAAAAAATTTATTATAGATACTCCTGAACTTGCTAAAGCTTTAAAAGAAGCTATGTTATTAAGAGGATATCCAGGAATGGCAGATGTAGATTCTTCTTTACTTCTTTTTTGCAAAGAGATAAAAAAAGAATGTCCTATCACATTTTCTGGAGAATGTGCTGATGAAGTTTTTGGAGGATATCCTTGGTTTTTTAATGAAAATTCATTAACTTCTAATACTTTTCCATGGTCATTAGCAACATTGGAAAGACAAAACATTTTAAATCCAGAAATAAGTAAAAAACTAGATTTAAAAGAGTATATTGATTATAGATATAATGAAAGTCTTTCAGAAGTTATTTTTTTAAATAATGACTCTGAAAGTACTAAACGTTCTAGAAAAATCTCTCATTTAACATTTAATTGGTTTATGCAAACACTTTTAGATAGAGCTGAAAGAATGAGTAATGGTTTGGAAATTAGAGTTCCTTTCTGCGATTATAAGTTGGTAGAATATGTATGGAATATTCCTTGGGAAATGAAAGCCTTAAATGGTAGAGAAAAGGGATTATTAAGATTAATTATGGATAAGAACAAATTACTTCCTAAAGAAATAATAGAAAGAAAAAAAAGTCCATATCCTAAAACACATAATCCAACTTACTTAAAAGTTGTAAAAAATATGTTACTAGAAATAATGGAAAACAAATCATCACCTATCCATAATTTAATTAATGACGATTATGTTTTTGAAATATTAAATACTGATGGTAAAAACTTTTCAAAACCATGGTTTGGTCAATTAATGACTGGCCCTCAACTTATGGCATATTTAATTCAATTAAATATGTGGCTTGAAGAATTTAATCCTAGATTTGAGTTGTAAACTTATAGAAAGAGCCGACCATAAAAATGGATGGCTCCCCCTTTGTAGGAGTACTTTCGAATGGCTTACAAATAACAATTGTTGCGCACTCCCACAACTCCTAATACGGAGTTAGTGCTCTATACAGAGCTTTGTCAAATATAGCTTATGTTAACATTTTTTTGTTTCCCTGTCAGGTTCATTCTATATATTTTTATATCAAATCAAAGTATTATTCCCAAATAAGGGAATAGGAGACCGTTGACAAACGGTCTCCTACCCCAGCTATGAAAAGAGTCAGGAACAAGTCCTTACGAAGTTGTCTATTCTTATTCCAATACGGATAATATACTCAATACTGAGTGATATCGAAATATATATTATGTTACCACGCGTTTTATTTTTTGTCAAGTTTTTTATAATCACCTAAATTTTATCCTTAAAATGGAAATAAGCGACCATTTGATAAATGATCGCTCATCCCCGGAAAAAGTTATGACACAGGCTAAAAAGCCTTAGTAGAACTTTTTATTACTCTCCTATGACGGAAATTCACTCTATACAGAGTATATTTTAAATATTTATTATGTTAACACAGTTTAATTCTTTTGTCAAGTGTTATATATATAATTATATAAAAATATTATTTCTAACAAAATGGGAATAGGAGACCATTAACAAATGGTCTCCTACCCCGAAACGGATGCTCAAACGAAAGGAGAGTGTTGCTCTCCTAGAAGTATGTTATTTAATTCTCCAATAACGGAGCTTTGCTCTTACAGAGCTTTATTTGAAATATGTATTATATTACCATAAACTTTATCTCTTGTCAAGTTTCATTGATAACAACTTTGAAACCCCATTTTCTTCCATTGTTATTCCATAAACTGTATCTGCCGCTTCCATTGTTCCTTTTCTATGAGTTATTACTAAAAATTGTACATCTTTAGTAAATTTCTTTAAATAATCAGCAAATCTGTATACATTAACATCATCAAGTGCTGCTTCAATTTCATCTAACACACAGAATGGTGCTGGATTTATTTTCAATATTGCAAATAGTAACGCAATTGCTGTTAACGCTTTTTCTCCCCCTGACAATAAGCTCATACTTTGAAGTTTCTTTCCTGGTGGTTGAACTTCTATTTCAATTCCACACTCTAAAATATTCTCTTCATCAATCAATTTTAATTCAGCTTGTCCGCCATCAAATAATTCCTTAAATACTTCTCCAAAGTTTTTGTTAATTACTTTAAATTGTTTTGAAAATTGTTCTTTCATAGTTTTAGTAATATCTGCGATTACTTTTTTAAGTTTTGTGCTAGAAGTTTCTAAATCTAATCTTTGTTCACTCATGAAGTCATATCTTTCTTTAGTTTGTTTGTATTCTTCAATAGAATCAATATTTATACTACCTAGACTCTTTATTTCATCTCTTAATTCTTTTACTTTTTTAGTCGTCTTTGCAACATTTTCAGGCTTTTTATATTCGTCATTTAAACCATTAGGAGTTACTTCATAATCCTCCCACATTTTATTTACCGTTTGTTCTAATTCAAAATCTAATTTTGATTTTTTTACATCTAATTTTGATATTTGATTTTTCAAATCTTCTATTACTTTGTATTTATTAATTACATCAGTATCAATTTTATCTAAGTTTTCATTTTTCACTTTTCTTGTTTCTTTTAATTCTTCTATAATGTTAGAACTATTAGTAACTTGCGCTTTAATATTTTCAATTTCACTATTTAAATTTACTATTTGCTCTTTTAGTGTTTCATTTTCTAATTTTGCTTTTTCACTTTCCTCTTTTTTGTAGTTTATACTATTTTTATAATTTGCTATATCACTATCTATTCTAGAAATTATTTCATCAAGAGATAAACTACTTTCATCAAAAGATGTTAATGAAATTTTTAAATTTGTAATATCAAAATTTAAATCATCAATATATTTTTGATTATCTTTATTTTTTTCTGCAAAATTCTTTATTTCTATTGATAAATTTTCTATTAAACTTTCAATTTCAATATTTTCTTTTTCTAAAAATTCTCTTTCTTCTCTGTTTTTTTGTTTATTTTCACCTATTTGTTCCTGTTCAGTTTTTAAGCTTTCTAATTTCTTTTCTAATCTAGTTACTGTCTCTTCAATTGAAATCATTCTTTGCTTTTCAGTAGCATGTGAAATTTCAATTTCTTGCATTTCAATTCCAATTCCTGTAATTTCCTCAAAAACATTTTCAGAATCTTTTTCATATTTTTCTTTTTCTGATTCTATTTTTTCGATTTTTAGTGCTAAAGATTTTAAATCTTTTTCTAATTCTTTTATTCCTGTTGCTCTACCAATTATTCCGTTTGATTTTTGAGTTACAGAACCTCCTGAAATAGCTCCACTTGGATTTATAATATCACCTTTTAATGTTACAATTTTAAATCCATATTTATTTTGTCTTGCTAAAATTATTGCTGTATCCATATCTTCAACAACAACAGTTCTACCTAATAAATTTAGAATTATATCTTCATATTTTTTATCTACTTTAACTAAATCTGATGCAAGTCCTACTACTCCACCTAAACCATTTTTTATTAGTTTATCAACTTTTTTTCCTTTAACAGATGAAATTGGTAAGAAAGATGCCCTACCTAAATTGTTTGTTCTTAAGTATTCAATCAATTTCTTTGCATCTTCTTCAGTATCTGTAACTATGTTTTGAAGTGTTAATCCTAACACCATTTCTATTGCAGTTTCATATTCTTTTGGTACACTAATTAAATTAGCTAAAACTCCATGCATTCCTTTATTAAGTCCGGTATTTTTGTCACATTCTAAAAGCAATGATTTAACACTTCTTGCATAACCTTCTTTTTCTTTTTCCATATCTGTTAAGAATTTTAATTTAGATTCTTTAACTCTATATTCTGATGTTAAGTTATTTATTTTATTATCATATTCTGCAGTTTTACTTTCATATTCTTCTTTTTTAGTTGAAATTTGTTCTAATCTTTTTTTACATTCATTTCTTTTATTATCGATTTCTGTAAAACCTTTAGAAATTTCACTTTTTATTAATCTTTTTTCATCTAATTCTGAAATAGTATCGACAATTTCTACTTTTATAGTTTTTTCTCTTTTTTCTAAATTTTCATATTTTATATCTTGTGTATTTATTAGTTCTTTTTTCTCATATTTTAAATCTGTTTTTGATTCTACTTCTCTTTTCTTTTCCTCAATTAAAGCTTCTTCTGCGGATAATTTTTTTGTTATTTCTTCTAATGCTTTTTCTTTTTCTTCTAATTCAGTAACAAACCTTTCTCTATTTGCACCTAAAGTTTCTTTTTTCTCGATTCTTGAAACCTTTTCCTCTTCTAGTTCTTTGATTCTTATATTTACTTCTTCTATTTCTTTTTCATATCTTAAACAATTTTCATTATTATTTGCTATTTTTTCATTAGTAACATTTATTTCTGAATTGATTTTTTCTATTTTTGTACTACTTTCAAAACCTAGATTTTGCATCTCTTCAACTTTGCTCGTTATTTCATCTAATTCCATTTTTAAGCTAAGTTTTTGTTCATTTAATAATTCTAAGTTTTTCTCTTCTTCCTCATTTTGAGTTCTTATTATTTCTATATCTTTTATTATTTCTTCTATTTTTACTTTATAAATATCTATATTGTATAAGAATAGTCCTATTTCTATTGACTTTAATTCTTCTCTTAAATCTAAAAACTTTTTAGCTTTTTCAGATTGTATTTTTAGAGGTTCAATATTAGCTTCAATTTCTGATAAAATATCATTTATTCTTAATAAATTTAATTTAGTTTGTTCTAATTTTTTCTCAGACTCAGCTTTTCTAGTTCTGTATTTTACAATTCCTGCAGCTTCCTCAAAAATTCTTCTTCTGTCTTCAGATTTATTACTTAATATTTCATCTATTTTACCTTGACCTATTATAGAATATCCATCTTTTCCAATTCCTGTATCCATAAATAATTCTAATACATCTTTTAAACGACATGGAGTTTTATTTATAAAATATCCTGTTTCACCATTTCTATATATTCTTCTGGTAACTGTTGCTTCAGAATATTCTATAGGTAACTTTCCATCTGAATTATCTATTACTATTGATGCCTCAGCAAAACCTAAAGATTTACGATTTTGAGTTCCAGCAAAAATAATGTCTTCAGATTTACTTCCTCTTAAAGACTTCATACTTTGTTCTCCAAGAACCCATCTTATAGAATCTGAAATATTACTTTTTCCAGACCCATTTGGTCCTATTACTGTGGTTATTCCTGGCATAAATTCTAATACAGTTTTATCTGCAAATGATTTAAATCCTTGCAATTCTAATCTCTTTAAATACATTTTAACTTCCTTTCAAAGCTATATTCCTATGAATTTATATAATATATTAAAATTCAAAATTTATCAACATTTTTTATTAAAATTATTTGTCACATTACGCTACCCTTTTCATATTATATATTAAGCTAAGTTAAAGCAAAAAATAAAAAAGGATGATGTAAAAATGGATTTTGACAAAAAAAATTACCCTATGGTAAAAGTAGACGGTTTTATTGAAAAAGGTAAACAATTTGATATTGAAATAAATTTACCTGAAGACAGAAGAAATGTTATATTTGGAGTTATTAGAGATTGCTTCAAAGAGCCTGTTGAAGATGCTGTTGTTAAGCTAATAGAAGTTTGTTATGAATATGGTAAAGAAGAAAGAAAACCAGTTTCTCACACTTTTACAGATAAAGACGGAGAATTTGTTTTTGGACCTCTTTGTCCAGATAAAGTATATGAAATTCAATTTTGGGCTGATAATGTAAAACATGTTAAAATTTGTGCAGATTGCAAACATCATGGAAAATGTTTAAAAGGTACAAAATTAGACTGTCCTGATAGAGACAAAAAGCCTCATGAAGATGATTGCAAATGTGAAGAAAAAGAAGATAAAAAATAATAAGACACTGTAAACGCCAATGGGGACGTATTTATTTGGTGACTATATATAGTCACCAAATAAATACGTCCCCATTGGCGTTTACATCCCCATTCTTTTAGCTATTCTTCTGCATTTTTTCACTATTTTCTTTTTATTGATCATTCCTTCACTATACATCATTCCAACAACAGCAGCAACTGCTGTTCCTACTACTACTCCTTTTACAAATTTCATATTCATGACCTCCATGTTATTTATAATATGGTAATTTATCCGAAGAACGGACGATTAAAATCGCCCCTACAAAACCATTTTATTTAATCTTTGATTTTATTATTTACATTCTTGCTTGTTTTATACTCTTTTATCAATGAATATATTTCATACATTGCTATTAGTCCTAAAAAAATTCCAAAACATTTTTTTAATATATCTACATTCATATTAACAGAAATTTTTGCTCCAATTATTGCACCTATAATTCCAAAAAATATGATTGGTATTCCTACTTTAAAATCTATTAATTTATCTTTCCACGTAGTAATTATTGCAGAAATAGATGTTGGTATGAAAAAAATTAAATTAGTTGCTTGTGCTGTGTGCTGTTCTATTCCGAAGGAATAAAGATAATATAAGTATAAGAATTGTTCCTCCACCCATTCCTGTACCACTAACTGTTCCTGATATTAATCCTGTTAAAATTTCTAGCATATTTTCTCCTATCCTATAGTCATTTTTGCTGAAACATAAATTAAAAATATTAAAAATAAAATTCTTAAAGTTTTATTTGATATTTTTTTTAACAATTTTGCTCCTATTATTCCTCCTATAATTCCACCTAATGCACATTTTATTCCAACATTCCAATCAATAAAATTATTTTTATAATAAAAAATACCACTTACAATTACTAAAGGCAAAATTGCAAAAACTGATGTAGCTCTTGCTTTATTATCTTTCAATCCAAATATATGAATAAAAGCAGGAACTAGTATCATACCTCCACCTGCTGAAAATAATCCACTAATAATTCCTGCAATTAACCCTACTATAAATTTTTCTTTAAGCTTTTCTCGCATCTTTTTTTCCCTTTTCATAATATTCATCAAATAATGTTTCTGCTAAAATTGTAAGTTCATTATCACATTTGAGTATCTTATAAAGAATTTCCTTCTTTAATTCCTGATTCTCTATACTTTGCAATCTGTCTAATAAACTTTGCATTTCATTTAAATAATTTTGACTTCTATTTTTCCAATTAACATTTATCATATTTTTAGTATTTCTTTTTCGCCTCATTTTATACTCCAAATTTTCTATTTTTTGTTTTTGATTATAGCAAAAAATTTACTGCTAGGCAATATTTTGTTACGTTTATAGTTATTTTATACTTATTTCGTGTTTTTTTATTACATAAAATGATAAAATACAACAAAAATTAGACTATTAAAGTGAGTTGATAAATATGATTAAAATTAAATTATCGGATTTATTAGGAAAACATAAAATGACCCAAAAAGCATTAGCAGATGCTACAAAGATTCGCCCTGCTACAATATCTAAAATGTATTATGAAGAAACAAAAAGAATAGATATAAGCCAAATAAATAGTATTTGCAAGGTTTTTGATTGTGAAGTATCAGAATTGTTAGAATATATTCCTGATAAATAGAAAAGTGTCAGTGTGTCAGTGGGGCCGGGGCATTTTGACATAACTAATGTCAAAATGCCCCGGCCCCACTGACACACTGACACTTTTTCTTTTATTCGATAATTATATTTTCTTCTCCTACAATTTCTTTAAATTGCTCAAAAATTTCTTTATTTAAATATATTCCTCCACATGGCAATATTTGTTCTCCATTTTTAACTTTTACTAAAAAGTTATTTTTATCTCCTGAGAAAAATCTAATTGCTCCTCTTAATTTAGCTTTTGTTTCTTCATTCATGTTTGTTATATTTATTACCATATTGTTTGATTTCTTAATAATATCTATATTTAAATTATTGCTTTTACCTATATTATTGCTCATATTATTTGCATAGCTGTTAAAATCCATAATATTATTTGCAACTATTTTTACATCCTCGTCTTCTTTTAAACTTATTCTTCCATCTACTAAAACAATATTATCTATTAATAACAAATCTGAACATTTAGAGTAACAACTATCAAATACTATAACCTCTGTACTTCCATATAAATCTTCTACTGTTATAAAAGCCATAACTGTGTTTCTTTTGGTATATTTCTTTTTAACAGAAGATATGATTCCTGCATATTTAACTTGTTTACCATCCATTGTTGAAGCACCAGAATTTTCTAATTCTTCTCTAAACTCTAGCATTTTCAATGTATTTATATTCGTAACTTTTTCTATTTTTTCTCTTATTTTATCCAATGGATGTCCTGTAATATATATACCAAGCATTTCTTTTTCCATTGATAATAATTCTTTTTCCCCAAGTTCTGGTAATATTGTAAAATTATATTTTATTTCATTTAGATTTTCATCTTGTCCACCCAAATCAAACATTGTTACCTGGCCTTGGTAACTTTTTTTATTGCTATTATTTATAGTATCTAATATTCTTTCAAAAGACGCAAGAAGAGTTGCTCTTGTATCTCCAAATTCATCAAATGCCCCTGCTTTTATTAAGCTTTCTATACATCTTTTATTCACTGCATCATTAGACATTCTCTCACAAAAATCTGTAAAGCTTTTAAAATCTCCATTTTTCTTTCTTTCGTTTACAATACTTTCAACTACAGCTATACCCACATTTTTTACACTTCCGAAGTCCGAATCTTATTTGGTTTCCATATACAGCAAATTTTGTATAACTTTTATTTATACTAGGTTGCAATACCTGAATTTTTAATCTTTTACATTCATCTATATATTCTGGTATTTTATCTAAATTACCTAAATAACTATTTAATGTAGCTGCCATGAATTCTGGCGGATAATGTGCTTTTAAATATGCTGTCCTATATGCAACTACAGCATAAGCAGCCGCATGAGACTTATTAAATGCATATTTTGCAAACTCTGCCATTTCATCAAATATTTTATTAGCTGAAACTTCATCAATTCCATTTCTAACACACCCTGGAATTATAATATTTCCTTCATCATCTAATTGTCCATGTATAAAGTTTTCTCTTTCCTTTGCCATTACATCAAGTTTTTTCTTTCCCATTGCTCTTCTAACTAAGTCAGCTCTACCTAAAGAATATCCTGCTAAATTTCTTACTATTTGCATAACTTGTTCTTGATAAACCATACATCCATAAGTTACATTTAATATTGGTTCTAACGCTGGATGTGTATACTCTGCATGTTCTGGGTGCAATTTATTTTTTATATATCTTGGAATTTGATCCATAGGTCCTGGTCTATATAATGAAACTCCTGCAATAATATCTTCTAATGAATCTGGTTTTAATTCCTTCATAAAGTTTCTCATACCAGCACTTTCAAATTGGAATATTCCAGATGTACTACCTGTTTGCCATAATTCAAATGCTTTAGAATCTTTCATTTCTTTATCGAACTTAACATCTATATTTCTACATTTTTTCACCAATTTCATCGTATCTGAAATTACTGTTAATGTCCTTAACCCTAAAAAGTCCATTTTTAATAATCCGAAGTTCTTCTAATGTTGTCATTATAAATTGAGTTGAAATTGTACCTTCATTTACGTACAATGGAACATAACTTATTACTGGATCTTTTGTAATAACTATTCCGACATGCATGTGTTGAAGCCTGTCTTGGCATTCCTTCTAATCCTATAGCTATATCTAATAATTTTTTAATATTTGCATCACTTTCATATAGATTTGCTAATTCTACATTTTGTTCTAAAGCTTTTTTTATTGTTATATGTAATTCCATAGGTACCATTTTTGCAAGTTTATCTGCTTCAGCATATGGAAAATCTAATGCTCTTGCAACATCACGAATTACCATTCTTGCAGACATTGTTCCAAAAGTTATAATTTGTGAAACATGGTCTTTACCATATTTTCTACCTACATAATCTATTACTTCCTGTCTTCTTTCATAATCAAAATCTATATCAAAGTCAGGCATACTTATTCTTTCAGGATTTAAAAACCTTTCGAAAAGTAAACTATATTTTATTGGATCTATATCTGTTATTCCCATTGAATATGCTGCAATTGACCCTGCACCAGAACCACGTCCTGGTCCAACTGGAATTCCTACAGATTTTGCATAATTAATAAAATCCCATACAATTAAGAAATAATCAACATATCCCATTTTCTCAATTACAGAAATTTCATATTCTAATCTACTTTTTATTTCTTCATCAGGTTCTTCTCCATATCTTTCCTTAAATCCGTCATAACATATTTTCTTAAAGTAATCACTATGTGTTTCAAATTCTTCTGGCACTTCATAATTAGGTAATTTTGTATTTCCAAACTCAAAATCAAAATTACACTTTTCAGCTATTTTTACTGTGTTAGAAATTGCTTCAGGAATATTTGAAAAATAACTTTCCATTTCTTCTGGCGATTTTAAATAAAATTCATCTGTTCCCATTTTCATTCTGTCTTCATCTGTCATTTTTTTTCCAGTCTGTATACATAGTAATACTTCATGATTATAACTATCTTCTTTTCTTAAATAATGAGCATCATTTGTTGCAACTAGAGGAATTGATAATTCCTTTGACATTTCAATTAATTTTTGATTTGCTAAAACTTGTTCTGGTAATCCATTTGGTTGTATTTCTAAGTAATAATCTTCACCAAATAAATTTTTATGCCACAATGCAACTTCTTTTGCTTTTTCATAATTTTCATTTAATATTTCTTTATTTACATGTCCTGCTAAACATGCACTTAAACATACTAATCCTTCATGATATTTTTCTAAAATTTCATAATCTATTCTAGGTCTATAATAAAATCCATCAGTAAATCCCATAGATACTAAATTTGTTAAATTCCTATATCCTATTTCATTTTTAGCAAGTAAAATTAAATGGTGATATTTATTATCTATACCTGCTTCTTTTTCAAATCTTGTTCTAGGTGCTACATATACTTCACAACCAATAATAGGTTTTATATCATTTTTTTTACATTCTTTATAAAAATCTACTACACCAAACATAACTCCATGGTCAGTAAGAGCAATAGAATCCATTCCCAATTCCTTTGCTCTAATAGGTAAATCTTTTATTCTGTTTGCTCCATCTAATAAACTATATTCACTATGGACATGTAGGTGTACAAATTTTGACATTTTTTTCTCCTTTATTGGCTAGATTATATTATAAAATCATCTTATTTTCAAGGTTATACATTTGAAATATTTAAACATAATAAAACTCTTAAATATAAATATTTAAGAGTTTTTATTAAAATACCATTTTATAAATTTATATTATTAAATAAATTAACTAACATTTTTGGTAATGTCTCAAATAATAATTTCAATAGTCCTTTAGTTATGACTGTAATAACATTTCCACCTTCATCTACACGCACTGGATCCTCGCCACCTTCTTGACCTAAATCTCCAACTTGACCTGGGTCAGGTTGTAAATTACTAGCTAATATATATCCATCTATTGAAACATTATAAAAACCATTTTCTTTACGATTAGCCACATCAACTTCAACATTTTTATCTATCTTTCCAATTACATTTCCACCAAGATCATAAAGATTTGTTGTTTCCTTAGTAATATACACTTGAGTACTATTATTAAAACTTAAATCATTTTCTTTAATATAAACTGTATTTGCTTGAAAAAGAGTTTGTACAAAAAATTGATTGTTAATTGTTTTACCATACAATTCAGGACGTACATATAAATATTCTCCTTGATTAATTACAATTCCTAGTTTATTACCACTATCGTCATAAAAATCTATATTTTCTAATGCCATTCTATATTCAAAATCATAATTTACTGCATTTACATTTGTACTTAAAAAAATACAAAATATAATCCCCATTAGCAAAATTATTAATATAAACTTTTTATTAAAATTTATACTTTCCATAAATATCACCTCTAAAAATTTTTATTTGATGATAAAATACCCTCATTGTTATTATATCATCTTTTTAATATTATGTCAACTTTTAAAGAGGAGATACCAGGTATTATTATATATCAAAAAAAAGAATATCGGGCAGACTGGAAAACCAGTCCACCCGATTGTGCTGTTTGGCTACATCAAATCAGGAAATCTTTGAGAATTTCTTTATCCTCAGGCGAAAGCGTAACAATTGCCTTCGAATTCGGATTCAAATCCGCCATATAAGTCAAGGGTACACAATGAACACCGCATTCGCAGATAATTGCCTGAGCCTCTGAATATGAGGAAAAATTAGCAATTTCATTATTGAGACATTCTATCCACGGAAGATAATCTTCATAGATTTCTCTGCACTCAAGTCCGAAAGAATTCGACTGGCTCAAGTAACCAATCACATCCGCATTGGCTCTCTTCTGCTGTTCAATGTCAATCAATGCCGCAATTTTTTTCGCAACACCATTTGTTACATCGATAAGCTTAAACCACTTTTCTTTGGGAAAAGCACCTTCAGATGCCATAATCAATGTGGGTACTTCTGAATTGTTAACCTCTTTTACCAAAGCTTCAACACTCCACTTGTGGTCTGAAGGTAATGCAATAAGTCGGATATCTTCCAACTTGAATTTACCGATTTTGCCTTCTTTCTTTATGAGTTTTAATACTTCGCAGAGAATAGTATCACGATTTCGGCCCATAGCCTCAATAACTGCTACTCTCGGGCCTTTCAAACCATAGTCAAAAGTAGCCCATGCATTTGCAGCCACATAGATTGCTCTTTCATATGTCTGCTTAACCGCTGCCTTTGTGCCAATTGATTTACTGCCCTTGATACCGTCGATTGTGCACGGGAAGAAAAACATATTTAAGGGATAATTAGCTTCTTTTAATTTCCTTTCCATATCTCTTCCCGCTCTGAATGAACCATCGCCTCCGCAAACAATCAAAGCATGAATGTCATGTGCCTTAAGCTGTTGAAGAATCCACGGAAAATTTTCTTCAGCAGAAGGATCAAAATTTCGACATGTACCAAAATATGTGCCGATTTGATCTTCAAATACGCTCACCTTTGCTTCTGTCAGGAGTTCATAGCATTTTTCATTTGCCATGCCTGCATAGCTCTGGTGAATACCGTAAACATTGCCAAACTCTTTCCTCCGAAGAAGTAACGTTGCGATTGCTCCCATCAGGGAGTTTGCCTCCGGAATCTGTCCTCCACCGTACATAATCGCGATGTTAATTTTATTCATAGCATTGTACGGAATTTCTGCCTTTGCCAAGATAAGCACCTCCATAAAATTATTTGAACAAGTGTCCAAATTTTAATACTGATAAATTTAGTAACTGCTGACCTCCCAGTAACTTCTTACCTTTCAGTATTTACAGTATTATATAAAAAATTCGACAAAATTGCAACATTTTATGTAAAACTTTTGCTTTTCTGTTATTATTATGGTATAATATTTAATGTTTGGAGGTAGTAAAAAATGATTAAATTAGTTGCTAGTGATTTAGATGGAACTATAATCGATAAATCAGGCTTAATTTATGAAACAAATATAAAAGCTATAAATGATATAAATAAAAAAAATATAGATTTTGTTATTTGTACTGGAAAAACATACCCAATAATTAAAGGACTATGCTCTAAATTTAATGCTAGCTATCGGAATTTTTGGTAACGGAAATCAAATTATAGATTTAAAAACTGGAAAAGAAATATATAAAAAATTACTAACTTTAGAAGAAATAAATAAATGCATTAGTATTGCAAAAGCAAATAACCTACATGTTCATATATATACAGATAAGGAAGTCATTACTGAAAAATTAGAATATATGGATTTAAGAAATTTTAAATTAAAACAACAAAGCTTATATGATTCTTCTTTAGATTTTATTATGGTAAATGATATTGCAGAATATATATCTTGTAATAATGTAGAAGTTTGTAAATTAGTTATTTCTAGTTCAAAAAGCTTAAATACTATAAAAGAAAATATTGTTTCAAAATTAGATGTTTCAATTACCACAATAAAAAAATATGGTGAATACAAGGATAATATTATAAATAAAGAATATGAATATTTAGATATAACTCCAAAGAATATAAATAAAGATAATGCATTAAAGATTCTTCAAAAATATCTGAATATTAACTCAAATGAAGTAATGGCAATTGGAGATAATTTAAATGATTTAGATATGGTTAAAAATTCTGGTATTGGTGTTTCAGTTGCTAACCGGATACGATGAATTAAAAAGTGTTGCAACATATATAACAAAAAACTCTGTAGAAACAGGTGGTTTTGCAGAAGCGGTTTATAAGTTTATTGAAATGTAGTTGGATTTTGGAATTTAAGCAAAAGAGTGATTTTTCATCACTCTTTTATTATTGTATTTAATTTATTTTTGAAGTGTGAGGTGTGAAGTGCGAGGTGCGAGGTGCGAGGTGCGAGGTGCGATTTTAGAGTTATTCTTCGTAGAGTTTACCCTATTTTTCACACTTCTCACATCCCACTTCTCACTTCAAAAAAAAGTTTCCTTCTCAAAAATTAACTTTTATCCATTTCTCTTATATACTGATATCGGTTTTCTTTTATGTTCTGATTTTTTGTGCATATTTTCAATTTTTTTCATTGCCTCTTCATCCGTTTGGTTTGTTTCAATATACTCTGTTATCTGTTTATATGTAACCCCCATCTTTTCTTCGTCTGTTTTACTTCCTAATCCATCACTTGGAGATTTTTTTATTATTGTTTCAGGTACGCCTAAATATTCTCCTATTTGTAGTACCTCTTCTACTGTATAATCTGCTATCGGATTAAAATCGCTTGCACTATCCCCCCACTTTGTTGTGTATCCTACAAATATCTCACATCTATTACCTGTACCTACAACCAAATAATTTAATGTTTGTGCAATAGAATATAATGTTGTCATTCTTAACCTTGGTTTTACATTTATTTTCCCCTCTTCAGATATTTCTTTAACTATATTATTATTTTTTAATTCATTATTAACGACTTCTTCTAATTCATTATATACATCTGTTAACTCTATTTCTAACATTGGAACTTCAAATTTGTCTGCAACAGCTTTTGCATCATCTAAATCTTTAGCTGTTGAATTGCATGGCATAGCTATTGTTAATACTTTTTCTTTTCCAATAGCTTTTGTTACTAGAGCTATTACAACTGCAGAATCTTTTCCACCACTATTACCAATAACAACACCACTAGCGCCTGTTTCTTTTATATGATTTTTAATCCAATAAACTATATTTTCAACTTCTTTTTCAATATTTGTTATCATTTATATAATTCCCTTTCTTTTATATAATCTATTACAGAATCTGGAGTTAAATATTTTATACTTTTCCCCTCTTTTATTTGAGCTCTCACATAACTTGAACTTAAATTTGTTCTTATTGGATTATTAAATTTTATGAATGCTTGTCTATATTTACTTAAAAAGTCATCAGCTCTAATTATTTCATCCATTTTATCCTCATCACGTTCTAATATTATAAATTTATATTTTGTTACTAGTTCATCTGCCTTATTCCATGTTTTTAATTGTCTTAAGTTATCTGTTCCTATTACAAAATATAAAGTTTGATGATATTTTTGACTTAAATAATTTAATGTTTCAACTGTAAAAGGTTGAACAGCATCTTTTAACTCAACATCTGATACTTCAAAGAGCTCATTTTTTTCACAAACACTTTTTACCATATTAAATCTATCTTCGTTTGAAATAAGACCTTTTTTATTATACTTAGTACTTACTGGAACAAAAATAACCTTTTTTATAAAACTCATTTCATTTAATACTTGCTCAGCTAACAAAAAATGTGAATTTAATGGTGGATTGAATGAACCACCAAAAACTGCAATTCCTTCTTGCATAAAATAACACCTTCTTTACTTTTATGAAATTATATTACATTGCATTATTTTAAGCAAGTGGAAATATTTAATTATTTTGTTTTTGGTATTTGGAATTTTGATGTTTGTAGGGGTCGGTCTTGACCGACGCTGGGCAGGTCAAGACCTGCCCCTACAATGTTGCAATTAATTCTTTCCACAAATTAGATATTATCTTCCCCTATGTCTATTACACCCACAATTATTGTTATTACATAAATTATTATTGTTATCTATACTTTCTGCTAATGTATCACATAAATTATTATTATTTTCATTAGATTCTCTACATAGCAATCTTTTTAGACAACAAAATGCTCTAACTGCTAAAGCAGTTAATAAAGCAAGTAATGCATAGGCAAAGGCTGCGATTAATAATGTTATATCACCAATTGCAAAAGTTACAACCAAGAAAACTGCAAAAACCAGTGCAGCAATTAATAAAGGATTATTTAATAGTTTTTCTAAAATAATTGTTACAACTATAACCAATATTGGAATTGCGACAAATAATAATATTGTATTCATAAATATTTACCTCCATGATATGTTTTTGCTATATTTTATGCAGTAAAAAAATTTTGGTGATTTAAAATATTACGAAATATTACAAACAAAGCAAATTATTTTTGGAAGTGAGAGGTGTGAGGTGTGAACTGGGAAATATTTTTAAATTTTTTGTAAAATTTTCTTTCTTTTTTTGTTTTTATCTGATACAATATTTTTATATTATTGTTGTTCAAAACAAAAGATAAATTAAATCGCATTGTTTTAACTTAGGAGGTTTTTGTAATGGAATTTAAAAAATGTTTAAGATGTGGCTCATTCTTTATATCTGATAATGATGTTTGTTGTAATTGCCAAGTTAGAGATAGGGCTGATATTTCAAGATTAACTAATTTTATTGATGAAAATATAAATATAACTTCTGCAGAAGATTTATCTATTGGTACAGGTATAGCTATTAACAATATAAATAGATTTATTGCAAATAATTCTTTACCTAATATAGATTTAAAATTATAAAATTAATATAAAAAGAAGGTGTTTTTAAACACCTTCTTTAATATTAAAAACATTACTATACTTTAGTTTTTTTAATATTTTTACAGCTTTTTTACTTCTTATTCCTGCTGAACAATAAGCAATTATTATGGTACTTTTATCTTTTATTCTACTTTCAACTCGAGCTTCTAATTCATATAATGGTATATTAATTGCATTTATTAAATGTCCTTCATTAAATTCTTGGCTACTTCTTACATCTAATAAAACTACATTATCATTTTTATTTATAATCATTTTTGATTCATTTATTGTAATATCTTCTGAATACCTTTTTCTTATTTTTTTTATTACGTCTATTACTTTCATACAGTCATCTCCGATAGTAAATTTATTCTTTTATAAGAATTTTCACATTCAATTATAGGGCAGCCGTTCGGATAGCCGTCCGAATATAATGAGGTTACGGATATCACATGCCCTTGGGGTAAGACGTCTGCCCCTACATATAAAATTAAATTTATTTAAACATTCCTAATAAAAAAATCTCTAATATATTTTATTAGAGATTTTTGTTTTTTGTTACTATTTATTTTTTTCAAATATATATGTTAACACTAAAATTGTTAATAGATATAGTCCTAGTAATACTGGTATTGTATATATGCTTAATGGTATTCTCACTATAGCTATAATACTAATAGCAAGTAATTCAAGAATTATTAATGTACCTAAACTTATTCCTATTACCTTTATCCAATTTTGTTTTCTATATTTTATTCCAAAATATATTAATATAATTACTGTTACTATTATAATTGGTGATATATATCTATATACAATATCCCAATAATCTATTACCATATTTTCATTTACTGTTATCTCTTCTTTAGTTGCATTTATTGAATATTTCTCATTTATTTTACTTAAAATCTCAGATTGTTGCTCTTCAGAAATATTTTTTGAAATTATATACACATTTTCATCATTTACTTGTACCATACTATTTTCATTTTGAAGAATTGAATCTACAATTTCTTTTATTGCATTTGTTTGTATATCTTTAATTCCTGTTGCAATTTCCATTTCTGTGTTTGCACTATATTCTAATGAATAATCAAATCCTTTTGTTACTATTGATATTACACCCCAAATTGTTATTGCAACAACAACTATTAATGAAAAAACTATCTTCTTATTTTTTAACATTTTAAGCCTCCTTTTTTACAAGTTTTAATACTATATTTGTAAAAATAATATTATATAAATATATTGTAATTATTCCCCACACTAAAGTCATACCTAAACTGCTTGTATGCAATAGTCCTGTAAAAGTAAATATTATAGCAATTATATACATTGGAATTGTTCTTAATGCAAATGTAGTAAATATTTCTTTTATAAATTTTTTCGTTGTTCTCTCTGAATTATAAGCCATGCAAATAAACATATAATTTAAAATAATAGAAACTATTATACCAATTATACCTTCTATTGTAAGTGTAATACCTAAAACTCGTAACACTAGTGATAATACAGCAATATATCCTAATTGCAATAGTGCAGCCATAAATCCTTCTTTTTTAAATTTAATTATAAAATAAACAAAACTTATAACATTTAAAGCTATAAATATATATAATGTTATGTTTAATAAATCATTATCAATTGTAGCTTCTTTCGTTTCTGATATATAATTATAAACTATTGGATTAACTCCTGCATTTAAATTATTAGCAATTGCTGTAGCACTATCAATATATTCTTGTATTGTATCTGAATCCTGTGAAGTTCCAAAAGTTAAATATAATTTCCCATCTGAATATTCTTCTGGAAATGAATTTTTTTCTAAATATGTTTGTCCATTAATTACTACATTTACATATTTACCATTTTCTTCATCTTCACTGTCAACATATGTTGAAGTAATATCTTTTAATCTTCTTGTTCCTTCTTCGTCAAACTGTAAATATAGATATACAACTGTTGAGTTCAAATCCTCTCCTGCCCCATAAGTTACATTAGCAAAATCTAAATTTTCATTATTTAATAAAACTTCTCCTGTTTGATAATCTGTTATTGAAAAATCACCAGTTTGTCCTAAATTACCTAAAATATAATCTGTATTATCATCTTCTGGAATTTCAACTCTTATTTCTCCGTTGTTCTCATTTAATTTTATTGAATATTGAGATGCACCAAGAGATGATAATTTTGTTTTAAACAATTCTTTAGATTTTTTATAATTTTCTATTGTTAATACTGATTCATCATTCATCATTATATCTACTGTTTTATATCCATCTTCTTCAGTATATTCTATCCCTTCTTCTTGTTCAACTAAGTTTCCTTCACTATCATATATTATACTTTCTTTTATAGAATTATCTACTTCATATTTTGCAATTCGTTTCTCGTCAAATTCCATTCCAAATTTATAATCTGGTATTATATTTGATACCTTAAAAGTTTTTAATACATATACGCCAAAAAATGCAGCAAGCACTAGAACTACTATAGATAACACAATTGTTACTATTGTTATTTTTTCATAAGTTTTCACTATAATTCCTCCACTCTTATAAATTATACTTTAACTATTCTATATTAAAAAATTTTAAATATCAATATGTTTTTTTATAAATTTTACTATTTCATATTTATACCTATAATTCCGCCTAAACAACCTACTAAAATGCTTGTAATGCACATAATTATTGATTGTAAATCAAAACCAAAATTACCTGTTATTATACTTGAAATCAAATATATACCTAATATGTATATTAATCCAACTACTCCCCCATTAATAATTCCATTTTTCTTTAACTTTCTTGTTGCCATTTGACTTGCAATTAATATACTTATTCCGGTTATTATAATTATCACTGTTGGTATACTTGCTTCTGGTGTGTTTGTATAAGTTAAAATTATTGAATAAATGAATAATAAAATAATTGTAAACACTATTGCAACACCTGTTGCTTTAAGTATATTTATAAAATTAAAATTACTAAAATCATTCTCTTCCTTACCTATATTAAACATTAAATATCATCTCCTTTATTGCTAAATATATTCTGAAAAATTGGTTTTAGAACAATATCACATGGAATTTGGTAGTTGGAGTAAAAAAAGCGGACGACCAATGGTCGCCCCACATTTTATTATGTTAAACTTTTAATTCTTTCATCTATTGTTTCTATCATTTCATTAAATTTTATAAGTTTTTGTCTTTCTTCTTCTACTTTTGCTGGTGGTGCTTTTGCTATGAATCCTTCACTTGATAACATTTTATCAGTTTTTGCTTTTTCAACTAATATTTTTTCTTTCTCTTTTTCTAATCTTGCTATTTCTTCTTTAATATCTACTAAATCTTCAAATGGTATAAATATTTCAAGTTCTGAAGTTACAACATTAACAGCATTTTTAGGAATAGCTATTCTTTTTTCTCTAATTTCAATATTTTCTGCAAATCCTAATTTCTTTATAAATTCTGCTGATTCTTCTATAAATTTTGCATAATCTTTAGTTATAAATATTAATGTAGATTTTTTTGCTGGATGTACATTCATTTTTGTTCTTACATTTCTTATTCCAACAATAGCTTCTTTTATTTGCTCAATATTTTTTTCAGCCTCTTTGAAGTCTAATTCTTGAACATATTTTGGATAACTTGCTATCATTATTGTTTTATCATTATTATATAATTGTTTGTAAATTTTTTCTGTAACAAAAGGCATAAATGGATGTAATAATTTTAAAGAATCCCCTAATACTTTATTTAATACATATTGTGCTACAGGTCTTGAAGAATCTTCTTTTGCATATAATCTTGTTTTTACAATTTCAATATACCAATCACAGAATTCATTCCATATAAATCCTTGTATTTTATCAATAGCTACACCTAAATCGTAATTGTTTATATTAATTTCAACTTCTTTTGCTAATGTATTTAATTTTGATAATATCCATTTATCTTCTTCTTTTAAATTATTATAATCTATTTCATAATTTTCATTGTAATCTTCTAAATTCATTAAAACAAATTTAGCTGCATTCCATATTTTATTGGCAAAATTTCCAGCCGCTTCTATTTTTTCTGGTAAGAATCTCATGTCATTTCCACTTGATGTACCTGATATCAATGAAAATCTTAAACTATCAGCACCATATTGCTCTATTATCTCTAAAGGATCAATTCCATTTCCTAAAGATTTTGACATTTTTCTTCCTAAACTATCTCTTACAATTCCATGTATAAATATATCTTTAAAAGGCACTTCTCCTGTTTGTTCTAATGCTGAAAACATCATTCTTACAACCCAGAAGAATATTATATCATATCCTGTTACTAATGTATTTGTAGGATAGAATGTTTCAAAATCTTCTGTTTTTTCTGGCCACCCAAGTGTAGAAAAAGGCCATAGTGCTGAACTAAACCATGTATCTAATGTGTCTGGGTCCTGTGTTAATTTTGTACTTCCACATTTTGAACACTTTTCTGGAGTTTCTAATGCAACATTTATTTCTCCACATTCATCACAGTAATATGCTGGTATTTGATGTCCCCACCATAATTGACGAGAAATACACCAATCTTGAATATTATTAAGCCAATTAAAATATGTTGCTTCAAATTTCTTAGGAACAAATTTTGTAGTTCCATCTTTAACTGCTTCTATTGCAGGTTTAGCCATTTCAGTCATTTTTACGAACCATTGCATAGAAACTTTTGGTTCTATTGTAGCCTTACATCTATCATGTTTAGCAACATTATGTGTATAATCTTCTATTTTAACTAGGCTTCCAATTTCTTTTAATTCTTCAACGATTTTTTCTCTTGCTTCATATAAATCCATACCTTTATATTTTTCAAGCAAGTCTCCCATTTTAAACTCTTCATCAAATACTTCTATTATTTCTAAATTATGTTTTATACCGGCTTGATAATCATTAGGGTCATGCGCAGGAGTAATTTTAACACATCCTGTACCAAATTCCATTTCAACAAATTCATCTGCAATAATTGGTATTTCCTTATTCATTATAGGTAATATACATTTCTTTCCTATGATATCTTTATATCTTTCATCATCTGGATGTACTGCAACAGCTGTATCACCAAGCATTGTTTCAGGTCTTGTTGTTGCAACTGTTAAATATCGATTTTCTTCTCCTACTATTTTGTATCTTATATGCCATAATTTTGTAGGCTCTTCCTCATACTCAACTTCAGCGTCTGAAATTGATGTGTTACAACATGGACACCAATTAATCATTCTCTTACCTTTATAAATATATCCTTTATCATAAAGCTTTTTAAAAACAGTAAGAACTGCATTTGATAAACCTTCATCCATTGTAAATCTTGAACGTTCCCAATCTGCACTACAACCTAATTTTTTTTGTTGTTTTACAATTGTACCTCCATATTCTTCAGTCCATTCCCAAGCTTTTTCCAAGAATTTTTCTCTACCTAAATCTAATTTATTAATTCCTTCTTTAGCTAATTTTTCTATTATTTTCACTTCTGTTGATATTGCTGCATGGTCTGTTCCTGGAAGCCATAAAGTATTATATCCTTGCATTCTTTTATATCTAATTAATATATCTTGTAATGTCCCATCTAATGCATGTCCCATGTGTAATTTTCCTGTTACATTTGGAGGAGGCATCATAATACAATAGCTTTCTTTTGTCTTATCCATACTTGGTTTAAAATAACCATTCTTCTCCCATTCATTATAAATTTCATCTTCAAATTCTTGTGGGGTATATTTACCCTCTAGTTCGTGTTTACAATTTTCACACATGTTTTTATCCCCTTTCTATTTATGAGTGATACCCTTTGAAATTCGGGCGATTAAAATCGCCCCTACAGTTTTAATTAATAATGAATAGTTAATAATTAATAATTTTTGTTGTAATTTGCTGTATTCAGCAAATTCCTTCATTCATTATTCACTATTCACTCTTAACTATTAACTAAAAAAGCGTCCTATTACATAGGACGCTTTTATACGTGGTACCACCTAAATTTATATAAATTATTAATTTATACATCTTTAATATCTTTAACGCAGATTTACGAATTAACTTACTATTATTTTCAGCTAATCAACTCCAAAGCTACCTTCTGATTTTCTTTCTTAAAGAAGCTCTCAGCCGCTGGCTTCTTTTTTCTGTAAAGTAGTTTAAATCATACTCCTCTTTTTCATAGTTTTTCATATTAGAAATGCATTTTATCATTTTTTTTTATAAAAATCAATATATTTGTAAAATATTATTTATATAGTGTTGTTGTGTTAATAATGTTCTTAAATCTCTATCTTCTTTCTTTTTGTCTTCTTCTATATCTTCTAAAATCACTTTTAATAGTGCTTTAAAAATTTTTCTATTTAAACGTTTTTTATCAGTTTCTTCTTTTAAAATTTGTATTGCTGTTTTTCTATTATAGCCATCTCTATATTGTCTTCTACTAATTAAAGCATCATAAACATCTGCAACTTTTATTATTTCTGCTTCAGTTGGTATACTTCCATCCTTCAATCTTTCTGGATAACCTGTACCGTCACCATTTTCATGATGTGATTTTGCTCCTTTAGCATATGGAGCGAGATGTTCTGTTGCCTTGCATAATTCATAGCCTTTTGTTGTATGAGTTTTCATTATTTCAAATTCTTCTTCAGTTAATCTTTCTTTCTTTTGTAGAATTTCTGGTGGTATAAATATTTTTCCAATATCATGTAAATATGCACATCTTACACAAAATGCAATTGCAATTTCAGAAAGTTCTAATTTTTCACATATCCTTTTAGCAATTATTGGTACATTATGAATGTGATTGCTTGTGAAAATATCCAATTCATCTAATTTATCAATTTGTTTTTTTATTGTTTCAGATAACTCTTCATATAAATTATTTTCTTCCATTATCTTTCATACCCTTCACTTTTTTCTATTCCTAAAGTTTCAATATTTATATCTGGTATTGTAATATTTTTACTCTTTCCAATTTCAATAAATTGATTTAAAGTTGTTAAATAATCTTGTCTAGCACCAGATAATCTGTATTTTTGATAATTCGGTGTAGTAAATGTCAACGCTGACAAATCAACATCTAAAGTTAGAAATTTCTTTTCCTCATCATCAAGTTCTCCTTCAATAATACATCCTGGCAAAGGAATTGCCGCAACAATTTTCCCTTCTTCTATAAGAATTGCTCTCCAATTTTTAACTTCTTTCATTGGTTAACTTCCTCTCTTTTATATCATATAAAATTTATATCACAACATATTTTTTTAATCAAGATAAGCACTTGATTTGTAATACAAATGTAATATTAATTTGCAAATATAAAATTTGATTTATCTTTTTTGAAGTGAGAAGTGTGAAGTTGGAAGTGTGAAATTTTGGTGAATTCTATGAAAAACGCTCCTATAATCACACCTCGCACTTCACACCTCACAACTTTAATAATATTTGTTAATCTATTATTGTCTTTTAATAATAAAAATTTAAACAAAAAGAAAGAACATAGGTTTACCTATATTCTTTCATGTAGAGTTAATCTATAAGCCGGGTTCTGTTAAAAACAGTCATTTATCTAGGATATATATTACTATATACCTCAAGCCACCAATTTAAGAAGACGACGAGCAGTCTTAACCTTCTTGTATTTAGGTGTTGCTCCAGATGGGGTTTGCATTGACCTAGTATGTCACCATAATAGCGGTGAGCTCTTACCTCACCTTTTCACCTTTGCCTTGTTAGGCTGTTATTTTCTGTTGCACTTTCCTTAAGGTTTCCCTCACTGGACGTTATCCAGCATCATTGCTCTATGGAGCCCGGACTTTCCTCTCGTAAAACCTTGCGATTTTTACCAGCGACTGTTCAAAAAACTCTATTATTATTTTAATATAAATGACCTATTTTGTCAAATCTTTTAACACTTCCGCGTCACCGGGGCGGCGACCCCTACATTTTTTTATTAACAATAATTAATATTTTTTACATTACATTTAGTGCCTGAATCACATTTTTATACTTCATATAAAATATTGTAGCATCATTATTAGAAATTGCAGCTGCTAAGTCATTTATTAAAATATAAGCTTTATCTACTTTATATTTGTTTTTATTTGTATAATCTGTATCGTTCATAATATTATTAAAACTGTTTCTGGCTTCATTTACTCTTGTCGTTATACCATTCCAATCATCTCTTTCTACTAGTGCATACGCAGTTAAAATATGTTCCTTTGTTTGATATATATTTTGTATACTATTTTCTGCAGATACTGCTTTTAAATATTTTGGAATATATGAATACATTTCTGTTAAATTAGTTAACGCTTCTTTTTTATTCTCGTCCTTTATGCTTAAAATTGCTTTATCTAATGCTATATTGAATCCTGTTATATCTTCATTGTTCACATTAAAACTATATAAATCAATTGCTATTATAGCCCAAAATGAATTTATTAATTCAATCTGATTTTTTATATTCTTCCAATCTATATCATTTACATCTGTTAATATCATGGCTTCTTTTTTCATTTCAGATACTGATATTTTCTCATCCTTTGATGAATTTTCCGTACTTGAACTTGACGAAGAACTACCTTGTGCATTTGTAGTACTTGTTTCAGATTTACCTTCACTCTCTTGTCCTGAACCTTGTGTAGATTGTGTTGTTGTTGTAATTTCTTTAGATGATACAGAATAATTCTCTAGTGTAATATTGTTTAAACTATTCAAAGTATCAACAATTCTTGTATCTAAATATCTCATTTCTTCTATAACCTTTTCTTTCGTATCACTATAATCATTTTCAAGTTGATTATCATCACATCCACTTAAAAAAAAACTTGATATTATTAATATTATTGCAAAAATAATTTTTCTAAATTTCTCCATATTAAAATCACCTATTAAATATTATTTACGAAAAATTACCTTTTATTCTATTGTATATCAAACAATTATTTTGAAATAATATTTATTAAAGGTGATAAACAAAAATGAGTATTTCTGTAAATTTATATAGTACAAAAAAAAATGAAATTAAAAATTTTTTGGAAAGTTATTATAATAAAAATTTTCCCATTTCAAATGATTTGAAATGGGAAATTAAATATGATAATCCAACTCAAGTTGCAGATATTATTGGTGTATTTATCGATAATAACGATAAATACCAAATAAATATGTGGCTTCAATTAGATTCTAACTTTTATTTAAATGTAAATGATAATAATGTTAACAAAATAATTAGATATATTTTTGAAAGATATCCTTATTAATCTTCAAATTTTAATTCTCTATTCATTAAAATTTGAACTGCTTTAATAGGTTCCAAATTATTAAATAAAATCTCGTAAACTGTATTTACTATAGGCATTTCTACATTATATTTTTTTGATAATAAATAAGCAGTTTTTATATTATCTATACTCTCTATTACCATGCCAATTTCTTTTTTTGCTTCTTGTATTGTTTTTCCTTGTCCCAATAAAATCCCAGCTCTTCTATTTCTACTATGATTACTTAAGCAGGTAACAATTAAATCTCCCAAACCTGTTAATCCATAAATTGTTTCTGTTTTTCCTCCCATAGCTATACTTAATTTAGCCATTTCAGAAAGTCCCCTTGTAAGCATTGCAGCTATTGTATTATCTCCTAAATTAAGTCCTGTTACAATACCTGAACATAGAGCCATTATGTTTTTTAAAGCTCCTCCAAGTTCGGCTCCTTTTATATCTGTTGATGCATAAATTCTTAAATTTTCATTTGCAAAAACATTTTGAGTTTCCTCTATTAAATCTATATGTTTTGATGCAATTACTAAAGCCGTTGGTATCCCAACAGCAACTTCTTCGGCATGACTAGGTCCTGAAAGTCCTGCTATTTTTGAATTTGGAAGCTCATCTTCAACTACTTCATTTAAAGTATATAAAGTTTCTTCTTCAAATCCCTTTGAACATATTATTATTTTTTGTTCTGTTACATATTGTTTAAAATTTCTTACAGTTTCTCTTACAAATTTTGATGGTGTCACTATTAAAAGAATTTCTGTATTATCGATTGCTTCTTTAAAATCTAAAGTACAATAAATATTATCAGGCAAATTAACTCCAGGTAAAAACTTACACTTTTTTTCATTGTTAATCATGTCTGCTTCTTCTTTTGAATATGACCACATCTTTACATTATGCATATTTTTAGATAGATGAATTGCCAAAGCAGTCCCCCAACTTCCGCTACCTATAATTGATATATTAGACATATGGCCTCCTTATTTAAAACTTAATTTATTTTCATTTCCTTCTTTTATTCTTTTTATATTACTTCTATGATTAAATATTACTAATAATGCTATTAATATACTAACCAAAAGCATTCCAAAATTTTTTTCTGTTTCTATAAAAATTATTAAAATCGGGAATAAAATTGCCGCTAAAAGTGAGCCTACTGATACCATTCTTGTAACAGCTATTATTACTATTGCAAAAATCAAACATATTAACCCTACTTTCCAGTTAAGCATTAAAAGAACTCCTAGTGCAGTAGCTACACCCTTTCCACCTTTAAATCCAAAAAACACTGGGTATGTATGTCCTACTATAGCCACAAATCCTGCTAAATATTTTAAAGTAAGTACATCTACATCTTTCCAAATAACACCTGCAAGCATAGCTAATAGAATTGCTACAACTCCTTTTGAAACATCTCCAAGTAAGGTTAATCCCGCAGCTCCTTTACCTACACTTCTTAATACATTTGTTGTTCCAGCATTTCCGCTTCCTTTTTCTCTTACATCAATTCCTGCTACTCTTTTACTTATTATAATTGAAAAACTAATACTTCCTATTAAATATGATGTAAGTATAATTATAATAAATGGTGCCATATTAAATTCCCCCTTCAAATTTATTCTTCTTTTTCTCCCTTTTCTCTTACAATTATTCTAATTGGTGTACCTTCAAAAGAAAAATTGTTTCTTAAATTATTTACTAAATATCTTTGATATGAAAAATGAAATAATTCTTTATTATTTACAAATATTACAAATGTTGGTGGTTTAGTACTTGCTTGAGTAATATATAATATTTTTAATCTCTTTCCTTTATCTGTTGGTGGTTGAACCACAGCAATTGCTTCATTGATTACTTGATTTAATGTTCCTGTAGGTATTCTTAAAGAATTATTGTTTGCAACCATTTTTATTAACTCAAATAATTTATCAACTCTTTGTCCGTGTTTTTGCTGATATAAAAAGTACTGGTGCATAAGTTAAATATGCAAGTTTTGTATATACTTCTTTTTTATATTTTTCTAATGTTCCTGTTTCTTTTTCTATTTCATCCCATTTATTTATTACAATGATTATTCCTTTTCCAGCCTCATGCGCTTCTCCTGCAATTTTTGTATCTTGCTCCGTAACACCTTCTGTTGCATCAATTAATAACAAACAAACATCTGCTCTTTCTACTGCTAGTAGAGACCTCATTATACTAAATTTTTCTATTGATTCATTTATTTTAGATTTTCTTCTAATTCCTGCTGTATCTATAAAATTATATTTACCAGTTTGATTTTCGAAATATGAATCAATTGCATCTCTGGTTGTACCTGCTACATCACTTACAATTACCCTTTTTTCTCCTAAAATTTTATTTACTAAAGATGATTTACCAACATTAGGTTTTCCTATAACTGCTACATTTATAATTTCTTCATCATGTTCATTTTCTTCTTGAGGTGGTAGATTTTCATATATAGCATCTAAAACATCACCTATACCTAATGCATTTGTTGAAGATACAGGATATGGTGTATCAAAACCTAGATTATAAAATTCATAAATATCATCTTTCATTTTACCTATATTATCTGCTTTATTACATACTAAAACTACAGGTTTACTAGTTTTTCTTATCATCGTTGCAACCACTTCATCTTGTGGTGTTATGCCTTGATTAATGTCTGTAACAAAAACAATTACATCGGCTATACTAATGGCAATATTAGCTTGTTCCTTCATTTGATTTAATATCGTATCTTTTGTTCCAGTTTCAATACCTGCAGTATCAACTAAAGTAAAATCTCTTCCTCTCCAATTTGCCTCTGCATAAATTCTATCTCTAGTAACACCCGGTTCATCTTTTACTATAGATAATCTTTTACCAACTATGTAATTAAAAAATGTTGATTTTCCAACATTAGGTCTTCCTACTATTGCAACCATTGGTTTTGCCATTTTTAGTCACCTTTCTTTCCATAAATATTTTATAACATAAATGGTAGATTAGTCAATAAGTTAACAAGGATTTTGGAGTTTAGCATTTGGATTATTTATTACATAATTCATTGCAAACGTTGTAGGGGCGAACATTGTTCGTCCGCACTTCGTATACTATCCCTATATATAAATATTTTATCATTTTCATATATACCTGGGTCGCCGAGGGCGACGACCCCTACAAAGGTATTCACATGAATTGCGGGCGATTAAAATCGCTCCTACATTTACTCTATATTTTAAAATCATAGTCTAAAATTATCTATTTTTTTATTGATAAGCAAAAATTTACTATTTTTTATTCCATTTTTCTAATTTATAGCATATAATAGCTCTAGAAAAATTATATTAAGTTTTATAATTATGAAGCTTATTTTACATTCTCAAATTAAAGAGGTGTTTTTATGAAAAACTACAAACTAGCTTTGGTTGGTGCAACAGGTGTGGTTGGAAGGACCGCAATTAAAGTTTTGGAAGAAAAAAACTTCCCAAATTTCGAATATACTTTCTTTTCTTCATACAAATCTGCAGGAAAGAAAATTAAGTTTTTAGACAAAGAGTACATTGTAAAAGAATTAAAAGAAGATTCATTTGACGAAGGTTTTGATTTTGCAATTTTTTCTGCTGGTGGTTCTACTGCATTAAAATTTGCTCCTATTGCTGCTTCTCGTGGTGCAATAGTTGTAGATAATAGTAGCGCTTTCAGAATGGAAAACAATGTTCCTCTTGTTGTTCCTGAAGTAAATTCAGATACAATAAAAGAACATCATGGAATTATATCTAATCCAAACTGTTCAACAATTCAAGCTGTTGTTGCCCTAAAACCTTTGGATAACAAATATGGTATAAAAAGAATTGTTTATAATACATATCAAGCAGTTTCAGGTGCTGGCAAACAAGGTGTTGATGACTTAAATGATGGTTTAAAAGGCCTTCCTCCAAAAAAATTTCCTTATGAAATTGTTAATAACTGCTTACCTCAAATAGATGTTTTTACTGATAATGGTTACACAAAAGAAGAATTAAAAATGATAAATGAAACTCGTAAAATCTTAGGAAAATCTAACTTAAAAATAACTGCAACTACAGTTAGAGTTCCAGTTATAAATTCTCATAGCGAATCTATAAATGTAGAATTCGAAAATGATTTCGATTTAGATGAACTTAGAGAATTATTAAAAAATAGCCCTGGCATTGTTGTTCAAGACGATATATCTCATAATATATATCCACTTGCTACAAAAGCTTGTGGTTCTGATAAAGTTTTTGTTGGGCGAATTAGACGTGACGACAGCATTCCTTATGGAATTAACATGTGGGTCGTAGCAGACAATATTCGTAAAGGTGCTGCTAGTAATGCAGTTCAAATTATTGAAAAAATTATTGAAGAAAGGAAATAAAAAATATGAAAAAAGTTATATTTAAAGGCTGTGGAACAGCTATTATTACTCCATTTACTGAAGATGGTGTTAATTTTGAAGAATTTAAAAAATTAATTGAATTTCAAATTGCTGGAGGTGCTGATAGTATTGTAGTTTGTGGCACTACAGGCGAAGCTTCAACAATGACTGTAGAAGAAAAAAAAGAAACTATTAAATTTGCTATTGATGTTGCAAATAAACGTATTCCTATTATTGCAGGAACTGGTGGAAATTGCACAAAATCTGTAATTGAAATGACTAAATATGCTGAAGAGGTTGGTGCAGATGCTGTTTTAATAGTTACTCCTTATTACAACAAAACAACTCAATCAGGACTTATAGAACATTATAAAGTTATTGCTCAAAACACTTCTTTACCAATAATTTTATATAATGTACCAGGAAGAACTGGTGTAAATATTTTACCTTCAACATGTTTAGAATTATCTAAAATACCAAATATAGTTGCAATTAAAGAAGCCAGTGGAAACATATCACAAGTTGCTGAAATTGCAAGTTTATGTAAAGAAGATTTAGCTATATATTCAGGTAATGATGACCAAATCTTACCTACTCTTTCTGTCGGAGGTCTTGGTGTTATATCAGTACTATCAAACATCGTGCCTAGAGATGTTCATGATATGGTTTATAATTTCTTCAATGGAAAAGTTGATGAAGCTATAAAATCACAATTAGATACTCTTGACTTAACATCTAGCCTATTTTGCGAAGTAAATCCTATTCCTGTAAAAGAAGCCGTTAATCTTTTAGGATATAATGCAGGAATTCCAAGATTACCTTTAGTTGAAATGAGTAAAAATGGCAAAGAAAGGCTAAAAAAATCTATGCTCAGCTATGGAATCAAAATATAAAACTTATGCGAGGTGTTTATTCTATGTTAAATGTATTAATTAATGGTGCTCATGGAAGAATGGGACAAGAGGTTTTTAATCAAATAAAACAAAATAATAATTTTAACGTTATTTGTGGTTATGATATCAAAGAAGATTTAAATAATGTATTCCCAATATACAATAATTTAGAAAATATTCAAAATGCTACTGACATTGATGTTATAATTGATTTTTCTACTCCCGAAGCTAGTTTAAATATATTAGGATATGCATGTGAAAATAATATTCCAATTGTAATTGCTACTACTGGATTTTCTGATGAACAGCTACTTTTAATAGAAAAATGTTCTAAAGATTTACCTATTTTCAAATCAGCAAATATGTCTTTTGAAGTTTGTCTAATGTCAAAAATTGTATCAGAACTTGCTGTAAAATTAAAAGACTCAGATATAGAAATAATTGAAACTCATCATAATAAAAAAATAGATTCACCTAGTGGAACTGCGTTAATATTAGCAGATAGTATAAATAAAGCTTTAGACAATGAAATGTATTATGAATATAACAGACATTCTAAAAAAGAAAAACGTTCAAAAAAGGAAATTGGAATTCACTCAATTAGAGGTGGAACTGAAGTCGGCAAGCATACTGTTGCGTTTTACGGTGAAAACGAATCATTTGAAATAACTCATAATGTAACATCAAGAAGTATATTTGCTAATGGCACATTAAAAGCGGCTGAATTTATTGTAAAACAAAAAAATGGATTATATAATATGGAAGATTTAATTTAAGCAAAGTTGGGACGGAGAAAAAAATCATCTTTTCAAAAAGAAAAGATGATTTTTTTCTCCGTCCCACTTTTGCTATTTAATCATCTTCTTGATTTTCTTCATCACTTTCTTCTTTATTTATTTCTTCATTTACTTTTGAGTTGTAAAAAGTATAACTTTGTTTTTCATTGTTGTTTTGCTTGTCCTTTTTGCTCATCATTTTTTCTACTCTTTCAAACAAGTCCGGAATATATTCTAATAATTTATCTACACTACACTTGTGCTCTACTGGTACAAATCTTGGGCATTTATTTTCAGTATCTACAGTTAAAAATCCAATTGGTGCTATACTAACTCCTGCTCCACTTCCCCCACCAAATGGTAATCTATATTTAATTTTTTCCTCTCCTTTTTCCTCTTTTTCATATTCATCTACTACTTCAGCTTTAAATTCACTACCTCCTGCAGCAAATCCAAAAGCAACTTTTGATATAGGAATTATTACAACATTATTTGCTTCTATTGCATCTCCTATAATCGTATTTACATCTATCATATCTCTAATACTATCCATAGCTGTTAGCATTAAATTTTCTATTGGATGTTCTCCCATATTTCTCTTCACTCCTTCTTTTTTGTTTGATAATCATATGTATAATATGTACTACTTTTGTAAATATTATACAATTTAACTCAAGATTCAAAAAATTTCTATTTATATAAAACGGTACAACTTTATATTTTACATTGTCTTTTTTGTATTCTTGTATTTTATTAGCTAAAAGTATTCCTAGTATTGAACTTATTACTGCTGTAGCAAAAGAAGTTGCTATTACATCATCTAATCCAAAATCTATATTTAAATGTATTGTTTCTATTTTGATTGAATTAATTATTCCTATTATCTTTTTTATTCTCCATTTGTCAAAGCCTTCTTCGACATTTAATATTTTTTCTAATATTTTAGACTTAAACTTATTTTTCTTTATTTTTTTATTGTTAACATTTACTTTAAAATACATTATTTTAAAAAAATAAAAACAGAAATCTATATCATATATTTTTAAATTTTTATCCGTATCTATTTTCACTTCCTTTATTTTAATTTTTAAAGTTGAAAAAAATATAACTAATAAAAGAAAAAATATTATAAAACAAATTATTAATATTATATGCATAAAACTACTCCTTAAATATATTTTTCCCATTATATATTTTTTTAAACACAAGAAAAGTGGCTTTGCCACACTTTTCTTCTCGCCGATTTGAGCTTCCGAATGTAATGAGGAAGTCTAAAGCAGGCAATAGCGATTATAGCATTTTATGTACTAGGAAAGTTCGACTTTCCCAGTACAAAAACAAGGGCATAGGAATAAATTCCTATGCCCTCATTATTTTGATTAAAAGCTCCAACGTACCGTCTGCTTTCCGATAGAGTCCCTGATGTTCTCTATGGATGATGTGTCTGTTACCTCAATCATTTTTCCTGACTCGTCAGGATACTTAGGGTCAACAGGTAACTTAAGAAAAACCATCTCTGCCCCAATTTCACCTGTTTCAATGGAAGCATAAATTTTTGACGCTAATTTAAGGAGCCCTTCCCCAGGTTCCGGTATTATAACTACCGGTGTGACTATCTTCATACTGTTCACCTCCTAATGCATAATATTTATCGAAATGTATGAAGTAGTTCTAAATTTTAGTATATATTATATATCATCTTTTATATAAAATAGCAAGTAGTTATATAGCTTTTATAATTTTATTATATAATGTGAAACAGCCAGATTTATAAAATCTGGCTGTTCCTTTAAAAGAGTTTAGCTTCCTCCCTTGGGTCCACCATAAATATCTACTCTACGTAAAACAATTTCTGAAAGCTCTCTTTTTACAACTTCTTCAACATTAGAACTGAAAGTTTCAAACACACTAAAAATAGCTACATTAATAACTCCTTTAGGAGTATCATTCAAAATTTCTACAATAGCTTTAGCAACCAAGTTAAGCTTTGTATCATCCTTCTCGATATATTTAGGGTCTTCTACTTTTATACCTTTGTTAAAAGTAATATAAACGTCTCCGCTCTTTTTAGTTACCTTTGTAAAGTTAAGAAACGGACCTACAAAATCGGCCTTTGCATACTGCCACTCCTGTGTTGAAGTTTTAGTTTCGATATCTTTCCCTAAATCTTCTATGAGTATAAGCACATTCTTCACCCCCTTTGCTGTAAAATTTAAAACTGTTCAAAGAATGTGGTTATTAGTGGACAATGACCTTCAAGAGTAATGAAATAATATCATATTTAAATCAAAGAAACAAGATAATTTTTACAATATCTTGTTTCTTTATTACTTTTTCTTTGAATTAATCTATTTTTTTATATAATCTTTAACACTAAATTTTTAAAGTTTTTGTTAAATCAAAACTATCCAGCTTGTTCTTCTGCACCTTCTATTTTCTTTTTGCTACGTTCAACAATTATATCTCCAAAATTCATTTCCTGGTTTGCTATTATTTTATTTTTTCTTGTTAATTCTAGAACTCCTGAAAATGCAGTAATTACTTCTAATTTATTATATTTTTTACTAATACATAATTTATTAAATATAAATTTTTGTTTTTTTACTAATTCTCTAAAAATATCTTTTACTTTACTAGCAATTGTTACTGTTTCAGTAACTGCTAATCTTTGAATATTAATAGCATTTTTATTTACTTTTGCAGTTTCTCTATCTAATAAATTTTTATAATTTTGATATATTAAATCTGATGAAAATTTATCTTGTATTTTCTTAGCTGGTAATTCTATTTTGTCAGGAATTTTGAAAAATCTTTTTGAATACATTTCATAAAATTCTTTTAATGTTTTACTAATTTCTTTATATTTTTTATATTCTATAATTCTATATATTAACTCTTCCTCAGTAAGTTCACCTTCATCTTCAACTTGTTTTGGCAATAAACTTTTTGATTTTAAATATAAAAGTGTTGATGCCATTACTAAAAACTCACTTGCTATTTCTAAATTTAGTTCTTCCATTTCATTTAAATATTCAATGTATTGGTCAGCTATTTCTGTAATATTAACATCATGTATTTCCATTTTGTTTTTGTCTACTAAATGACATAGTAAATCTAATGGTCCTTCAAAGTTGTCCAATCGTATAGCATATTTAGTTGTTTCTAAAGTTAATATATTGTTCATTTTTACTCCTACCCTTATGTTAAATCTTCTAAAGCTATATTAATACTTTCTCTCATATATCCTTTTTTATTTAAATATTCTATAATCTCATTTTGTTCTAACATATTAGCCTTCTTTATTAAAATATTTTTTGCTGAAGCTATTTCATACTCCAATAGACTTTCTTTATTATTATAAATATAGTCATCTATTAAATTTAATTTTATGCCCTTTGAAATTAATTTATATTTTACTTCCTTAATAGACATATTTTTTAGTGCTTTAAATTCATTAACTGATTTTTCTATATATCTTCCATCATTTATATAATCTTCTTGCTTTAGGTATTCTATAATATTTTCTAAAATATTTCCAGTGTTTTCTGCAAATTTTTGTCTAACCTCGTTTTCTGTTCTTTTTTTATATAAAACATACCTTAATACTTTAGTTTTTAATTTATCATATTCTTCGTCCATAATTCTCTCCTAAAAAAAGGGTGAATCTATTATCACCCTTCTTAAATTTTATTCATCTATGTCATCATCATCTTTATCAGCTACATCATCACCTAGACTTTTTTCAAAGGCTTGTGAAAAATTGTTTCTTATTTTCTTTTCAACTTCTTGCATTAATTCAGGATTATCTTGTAAGTATTTTTTTGCATTTTCTCTTCCTTGTCCAATTTTATCACCATTATAGCTAAACCATGCACCACTTTTATCTATTATTTCTAAATTAACTGCTAAATCTAATACAGTTCCTTCTTTTGATATTCCTTTTCCATATATAATATCAAATTCTGCTTCCCTAAATGGTGGTGCAACTTTATTTTTTATAACTTTAACTCTTGCTCTATTTCCAATAACTTCTCCATCAGCTTTTAAATTTTCTATTTTTCGAATATCTAATCTAACTGATGAGTAGAATTTCAAAGCTCTTCCTCCTGGTGTTGTTTCAGGATTTCCAAACATAATTCCTACTTTTTCTCTTAATTGATTAATAAATATAATAACTGTTTTTGATTTATTTACCACACCAGCTAATTTTCTTAAAGCTTGTGACATTAATCTTGCTTGTAGACCTACATGAGAATCTCCCATATCTCCATCGATTTCCGCTTTTGGAACTAATGCAGCAACTGAGTCAACAACTATAATATCTACTGCACCACTTCTTGTTAATGCTTCTGTTATTTCTAATGCTTGTTCTCCTGTATCTGGTTGAGATACTATTAAATTGTCTATATCTACTCCTAAGTGTTTAGCATAAACTGGGTCTAAAGCATGTTCTGCATCTATAAATGCCGCTTCTCCTCCTAATTTTTGTGCTTCTGCTATTGCATGTAATGCAAGTGTTGTTTTTCCTGATGATTCAGGTCCATAAATTTCAATAATTCTTCCTCTTGGAATTCCTCCTATTCCTAATGCTACATCTAAGTTTAATGCTCCTGTAGGAATTGCTTCTATATTCATTTCTTGGTATTCTCCTAGTTTCATAACAGAACCTTTACCAAATTGTTTTTCGATTTGTCCTAGTGCTGCTTCTAATGCTCTTTGTTTTTCTAAATTTTCATTACTCATTTTTTCCTCCTTAGTTTTTTTCAAACGTCTGTTTGGTTATTATTATATATTATTATTTTTTTTTGTCAATAGTTTTTTTGAAATTTTTTTATTTGATGTGAGAAGTTGGATGTGGGAAAATTAAGATATACTAATTCCTATAAAATCTCACTTCACACTTCACACTTCGCACCTCACACTTCACTTACTTTATATACATTTTATTTAATCTATTCTTGAATATACCAATTATCAATATTGTAAAACAAATCATACCAATTATGTTCAAAATTTCCTTTTAATTTTGAATTATATAATATTATATTACTGCTAAAATATAAACTAATAAATGGTATTTCTTTCGAATATATCTCTAAAATTGCATTATATTTTTCTTTAAAAAGTTTTTCATCTTTTATATTCTTTATATCTTTCAATAAGTGATTCATATTTTCATTATAATAATTAGAAATATTATCATAACCTAAATACTTATTTAATCCCGAATTTGTTTCAATTGTTTCTTCCAATAAAATTAAATCATATTGTCCTAGATTAATATAATATTGTAAATCTTGTTCTCTAATCTTTATTACATTAATTTTAATACCAATTTCCAATAATTGTTCTTTAATTTGTTCAGCAACTAAAACTAGTTGTTCATTAGTCCCACAAACTAAAATATTAAAATTTAGATTACTATTCCCTCCTTTCTTTAAAATTATTTCTTTTGCTTTATTAATGTCATATTCATAAATATTTATATCATTATTATTTAAATATTTTTTATATTCCAATGGAAAATTAGCTATTATATATTTGTTATTGTAAATTATGCTATTTTTGTTTATTGCATAATTTATAGCTTGTCTTATATCCTTTTCAATTTTTTTCGAGTTTATAACTAAATATCCATACTTTTGCCCTAATGATTTATTATTACCATATCCTATTTTACCAATATAATGTTCATAATTTACATTTTCAGTATAAATTAAATCCACCTTTCCTTTCATAAAAGCACTATAAAGTTTAGTAACTGATGGATAAATTTTAATTACTATTTCCCTATTATTATCATTAATTAAAATTATTTCTTCTGGTTCAATTTTTATTATTTTATACTTTCCTGTCCCTATGTGATTGTCTGTTTTAGTTATTAAAGTTTTTTCTTCATAGCTATGCTTTGCTAAAATAGGAAAACATAATAGATATTCAAAATTATCAACTTCTTCCTTTAAATGTATTTTGAAAGTATAATCATCAATCACATAAATTTCTTTTATTTTTTCAACATTTTTATTATAAATTGATTCTTTAATATTTTTTAAATTTTCAATAGTAAATTTCACATCTTCTACTGTAAAAACTTGTCCATCATGCCAATATATATCTTCTTTTAATTTTATTAAGTAGGTTGTATTATTTAACTTAGAATACTCTTTAGCTAAGTCCTCTTTTATTCTAAAATCTTCATCAATTGTTAATATAGAATTATAAATTAATTTACTTAAATATTGACTATCTTTATTTTTACTTAAAATAGGATTAATTGTATCATATCCAGTAATACCAATTGAAAAATTATAAGATATAGAGGTATCCTTTTTTCTACTATCTACTACCACCGTTTTGTCATCTTTATTTCCATAAATTATATATAGAGATAAAATTATTAAAATTACTATTATAGTATAAAATAAAATTTTTACACCATTTGTTTTAAATTTATAAAACATTTCACACCTCCCACATCACACTTCACACATCATAAGAAAGGCATTTCGCTAAGTCAGTCTTTGACGAATTTGCGAAATACTTGTACACGAGCTTTGCATCGGCACATACTAAGGTAGCCTAACCTTGTTGTATACGGAAAAATCTTAAATAAGGTCAAGATAAAAGTCGATTTTTCCTATACAATAAAAAAATAAGAAGGGCTTTTAAATTTTAGCCCTTCTTTTTCTTATTTAAAAATCTTTATTTTCTAGATTCTATAATCAATTTCATTCCTGTTCTGTTTTCTCCTTCTACCTCTACCTCTGCGAATGCTGGTATACATACCAAATCTACGCCTGCTGGTGCAACGAACCCCCTTGCTATTGCAATAGCTTTAACTGCTTGATTTAAAGCTCCTGCTCCTATTGCTTGCATTTCTGCTTTGTTTTCCTCTTTTACTAATCCTGCAATTGCCCCTGCTACTGAATTTGGATTTGATTTTGATGAAATTTTTAAAACTTCCATTTTTTGCCTCCTAAAATATTTTTTTGTAACCGTATCTTTTGTTTCATTTGTTACTATATATTTATAATATATTTAGGATTATATGTCTATGTTTTTCTGGTAAAAAAAGGAAGTTTTCATCGCGTAAATCATATGATTTTCGGCACATTTTAAAGTTTTATTCTAGTAATTTCTTTTGCTCGACAATTTTCGTCATCAAATTCAACTATTGCACAATCCATAAATGTATTTTTGTCATCACTTACTTTATATCTTTCAGGAAGTGATGTTAAAAATCTTTTTATTGAAGCATCTACATCCATTCCTATTACAGATTTACTTGGTCCTGTCATTCCAATATCAGTAATATATGCCATACCACTTTGAGTGATTCTTTCATCTGCTGTTTGAACATGTGTATGTGTTCCATAAACTAAATTCGCTTTACCGTCTAAAAAATATGACATTGCAATTTTTTCTGCTGTTGCTTCTGCATGAATTTCAACAATTATTATATCCACATTAGATTTAATTTTTTCAATAATTTCATCTACAACTATAAAAGGATTTTCTGATAAAACATTCATATCTACTCTACCAATTAAATCAATTACAGCAATTTTTTTATTATTACATTCATAAATTCCATAACCATTGCCTACCACGCCACTTGGATAATTAGCAGGACGTATCAAATTTTTATTTTCAATTATATTAAATATATCCTTCTTACCCCAAGTATGATTTCCCATTGTAATGACATTTATTCCTAATGCTACTAAATCTTTATAAATATTGGCAGTAATACCCATTCCTTCTGCAGAGTTTTCTGCATTTGCAATTATAAAATCTATATTTTCTTCTTTTTTTAATTTGGGTAATACTTCTTTAACTTTTTTTACTCCTACATTTCCAACAATATCACCTATTAATAAAACTTTCATTTTATCACCTCATTTATTATTTATATCACATTTTTAATTATTTTAGTATAGGTTTTAGAGAATTAATTATAATTTATATTAGAAGTGTGATGTGGAAAGTGCGAAGTGTGAAAATTAAGTAAAGCCTACGAAGAATATCCATAAAATCACACCTCACACCTCGCACATCTCACCTCCAAAATTCAATTTATATTCCCCAAATTTTGTCATATTTCACATTATATTTCCTCTATTTACTTTACGTAAAATCCATGATATAATTCTTTTCGTGCAAGGGCAATATCCCACCCCACACAAATCTACAGAAAGGGGTTGTTCTTATGACCCTATGGGAACTTATGGAATCGTTATCAGTAAGGATTTTATGCCCTCAGGCAATTGGGGAACTTACGATTGACAGCATGCATAAAGTATGCCGGATGAAAATCCGAAATTATTTCATAAGTGAATCAGAAAGATTCCAGGGCGACCTTGAGACTTGTGCGTTTGATTATGATACAGTCACTTCTCTTGGTCACACACCGGTTTTGTTCTTCGACATTAACAAAGAGGATTCATCAATTACTCTGAAACTCTCTTCTGTTGAAGAACGAAAAAAGTAAAAAAAAACTCGTCCAATGTTGTCATTGGACGAGTTTTTCTTTACTTTATGTAAATATTGTGTTATAATATTTTTTGTGTTGGGCAATATCCCACCCCACACAAATTTAAAGAAAGGGGTTGTTCTTATGACCCTTAGGGAATTGCTGAAGAGTTTAAACCTGAAACAGGAAGGCTATGATTTCATTCAAAGCGGAAAGATTATCAATCTCGATGATTTCTGCCTTATAAAAATCATGGAGTACCTTAAAAGTGAATACTTCCTCAAAGATCTTCAGGTATGCTGTACAGAGCCTGATATTGATGAAGCTCAGCAACTTGATAAGACTCTTAAGCTCTACTTCAATCATCAGTATGAAAACGGCACAATGAGACTCTGTCTCAAAATTTTCTGCTATTCTGATTGATAATAAAAAGCTTCCTGGCTATTCGCCGGGAAGCTTTTTATTTTATTTTGCATAATCAATTGCTCTTGTTTCTCTAATTACATTTACTTTTATTTGTCCTGGGTATTCCATTTCGTCTTCAACCTTTTTAGCAACATCTCTTGCTAAAATTATCATTTCATTGTCTG
>SVGD01000004.1 GCA_015056485.1 Clostridiales bacterium | reverse complement strand
CTGTGAAATAAAAGAATATAATATATGATTTTAATCCAGAATATTGTAATTAATAGTGGATAGTGAAGAATGAATAGTTAATAGTACAAAAAAAAGACTAGCTTTGCTAGTCTTTTTTTGATGGTCGGGGTGACACGGATCGAACGTGCGACCTCATGGTCCCAAACCACGCGCTCTCCCAACTGAGCTACACCCCGATTTCAAAATGCTTATATATAATAACACAAAAAAAATAGAATAGCAAGAGTTTTTTGAAAATATTTTTATGTGTTTGGTCTTATTATATAATTAAAACAAAAAATGTAGGGGTCGGTCTTGACCGACCCAGGGCAGGTCAAGACCTGCCCCTACAATATAAAAAACAATCTTTACTAAAAAACTTTAATTTAGTATAATATCTTTGTAATGTTGAATGAAAAGTAGGTGTTATAAATGGAAGCGGATTTAGTTTTAAAAAATGGAAAATATTTAGACGTAAGAAGTAGAACTTTTATACAAGGGGATATTGCTATACAAGATGGAAAAATCATAGGAATTAATAAAAACTATAAGGGTAAACAAGAAAAAGATATAACAGGAAAATATATAGTCCCTGGTTTTATAGATGGACATATACATTTAGAAAGCTCTGTAATTTCACCAGAAAATTTTGCAAAAATAGCAAGTATTCATGGAACAACAGCAGTAGTTACTGATCCTCATGAAATAGCAAATGTTTGTGGAATAGATGGAATTAAATACATGCTTCAAAAAACTAGGAACTTACCTATATCAGTATATTTTATGATTCCATCATGTGTACCTGCAACTGAATTCGATGAATCTGCAGCAACATTGAATAGTTCAGATACTGCTATATGTTTTGAATTGGATGATGAAAGAATTTTAGGACTTGCAGAAATGATGAATTATCCAGGAGTGCTATTTGATGATAAAGAAGTTTTAGAGAAAATTGCGGAGGCCTATAAAAGAGGAAAAAGAGTAGATGGTCATGCACCAGGATTAACAGGAGATGACCTAATTAAATATATAAAAGCAGGAATACAATCAGATCATGAGTGTAGTACAATTGAGGAAGCTAAAGAAAAAATTGATATAGCAAGAGAATTAAATCAAATTTTTTATGTAATGATAAGAGAAGGAACTGCAGCAAAAAATTTAGAAGCACTTGTAGAGTTAATTAATAATCCTAATTATAGAGATAATGTAATGTTTGCAACAGATGATAAGCATCCAGAGGAATTAAAGAGTGAAGGACATATTGATTCGATAATAAGAAAAGCAATAAAACTAGGTATAAAGCCTGAAGATGCATATATTACTGCTACATACAATGCAGCACAATATTTTCAATTAGAAGATTTAGGAAAAATTGAAGAAGGGTGCATCGGTGATTTGCTTGTTATAGATGACTTAGAAAGAGTAGGAATAGACAGCGTTTATAAAAATGGAAACCAAATCACACATGATTTATTATTAAATTGGGAAGATAATCATGTAGATGAAGAGGTTGAGTCAAAAGTTAAAAATTCAATTAATATGAGACCTCTAACTACGGAAGATATAGAATGCAGAGGAATTCCTAAAAAAATAATAGGTTTAGTTCCTAGGGAAATAATAACAACAGATGAAGGTATTACGGATAACTATGATTTGAAGGATGATATTATTAAAATAGTAGTTATAGAATCTCATAAAGGAACAATGCAAATAGGAATTGCTTATTTAAAAGGAATGGGATTAAAACGTGGAGCTATTGGTACAACTGTTGCACATGACTCACACTATATGATACTTGCAGGAACAAATGATGCAGATATAGTAAAAGCAGCAAATGAAATTGCTAAAATGCAAGGTGGAAAAATATATGTTGAAAATGATGAAGTAAAAGCAAGTTTAGCATTACCAATAGCAAATCTTATGACAGATGAAAATCCTCAACAAGTTGTTAATAAGATGGAAAAATTAAAAGAATATGCACAAGTAAATGATGGAATAGATGCATTTATGAATCTATCTTTTGTAAGTTTGCCAGTTATAGGAGATATTAGATTACTTCCTGGAGGAGCGTTTAATGTTAAAGAGTGGCGAATGATTTCACAAGAAGAGATAGATGAGGAATGGGATAAAAAACAAAGGAAACGTAATGGTAGCACTCAAAGTGATGAGGATGGACGATGACTCGAATCCTCCAATTTAAAAACCACATAAAAAAGCCATAGTTAAAGCTATGACTTTTTTATGTGGTGCACCTGGAGGGATTCGAACCCCCGGTCTCAAAGTTCGTAGCCTTGCGCTTTATCCAGCTAAGCTACAGGTGCATGCACATACTATTATAACTACATTATGCGATTTGTGCAAGAGTTTAAGGAAAAATAATTGTATAAACTGTTATAGTTTGTACTAAATTTAAAAATATAGAGTAAATGTAGGGGCGAACTGAGTTCGCCCCTACAATAATAGAATTAGTCAGTAATCACATAATCCACAGCTACATCAAACTCATCATGAAACACATCATCAATTAAACATTCTTTACAACAAAGACCAATCTTTATGCCAGTATATTCTTTAAAAAATCTATCGTAATATCCTTTACCATATCCAACTCTGTAACCTTTTTTGTCAAAAACAATTCCAGGTGTAATACAAATGCTATTTTCAAAATCATTTGCTTGTATTCTTGTTATAGGTTCTAAAATATTATAAGAACCTAATTTTAAATCAGAAAAAGAATCAATATAATAAAATTCCAAATTATTATCAATGCATTTTGGAACAGCAACTTTTTTATTTAATTTAAAGCCTTTTTCAATGATTTCATATGTGCTAATTTCGTTTCCAAAAGAAACATAAATAAAAACAGTTTTAGCATTTATAAAATCATTTGATGAAAATAATTGGCTGTGTATTTTTTCAATATTCAATTTGCAATTTTTTCTTATTTCTAAATATTGTTCTCTTAAAAATTTTTTTTCCATACACATTTATATAATATAAATAATAATATAAGTCAATATAAATAAAACGGAAATGAAAAATATTCATCTCCGTTTTGTTTAACAATTTAAGAATTTTTTAATATTATATTTTCAACAGCATCAGCTATTTGTTCACATGCATCAAAACATTGTTCAAAGCAATTAAGTATTTGTGTCCAAATTAAAATGTCTATAGGATTGTTTTCTCTATATAATTCTCTCATATATTTTGAATATAAAGAATCACCATCTTCTTCCATGTGGTTTATTTCTATGATTTTTTCTTCGATATTAGAATTCTTTTTAAAATTTTTAAATTCAATAATTAAAGCATTTACTGATTTGCAACAATCATAAAGTAATTTTGTAAATTCAGAGATTTCAGGTCTTAAAGCAGTTACATTAAATATATCAATATTTATTAAAATTTCTTCGATATTATCTGTTAAATTATCTATTTTATGTGCCAAAAGTACAATATCTTCTCTTTCTATAGGTGGCAAAAAATCTTTTAGTAAGTAATTAGTAAGAAGATGTTTTTCTTCATCGGCTTCATGTTCGATTTTATGCATTTTCACAATATTATCAGGTAATGAATTTTTATTAAAATCTTCAAAAAATTCATTTAGTAGTTCTATACATTGTACAGAATAATCACTTCCTTTTATAAATTCATCAAAATAATTAAATTTTTCTTTTTTCATAAATAAAACTCCTTATATAATAATTTTAAAAAATTTTCATAAATAGATGAGCTGCAGCAAATCCTAATAAACCACATCCAGGGAAGGTTAAAATCCATGCTAGAACCATTTCCTTTACTATTGACCAATTAACAGAAGAAAGTCTTTTGGCTGCACCAACACCCATAATTGCTGTTGTTTTTGTATGTGTAGTACTTACTGGAATACCAAACAATGAAGAAATCAGTAAACATATTGCTCCAGCAGTATCTGCAGCAAAACCTTGATATTTTTCCATTTTTACCATACCCATACCAACAGTTTTAATTATTTTATATCCTCCAATAGAAGTCCCTAAAGACATAATAATTGAGCAAAGAATCATTAACCATAAAGGAATAGAAAATTCATTTACAGATGTATAACCATTTGCTAAAAATATTCCTAGCATAAAAACACCCATAAATTTTTGACCATCTTGCGCACCATGCATGAAAGCCATAGCTGCACCACCCATTATTTGTCCATATTTAAAGAACTTATTTGTTTTTCTTCGTTCAATTTTTCTGCATATTAAAATAATTGTTTTAACAACAATAAATCCTAAGGCAAAACCTAAAATAGTAGATAGAACTAGTCCATATATAACTTTAAGCCATTCGCTAGAATTTATACCAGAAATACCACCTTGAATTGCAATAGCAGCACCTGATATACCAGCAATTAAAGCGTGACTTTCACTTGTAGGAATCCCGAAGAACCAAGCAGCAACTGCCCAGGCTACAATAGCAAATAGAGCTGCACAAAGAGCTATTAAAGCATTGTTTGCATCATTACCAAAATCAACCATGTTGTAAATTGTTTGAGCCACAGCTCGACTAATTAAAGTCATTACTAAAACTCCGAGAAAATTGAATATAGCCGCCATAATAATTGCTTTTTTTGGTGATAAAGACCTCGTTGAAACACAAGTAGCAATTGCATTTGGAGCATCAGTCCAACCGTTAACTAATATAACACCTAAAGTTAAACCTACAATTACTAATAAAAATGGGTTTTGAATTATTTGATTTATAAAATCATAAAAATTTATAGTCATAATAACATCCTTTCAAAAGGTATTATATACTATAACAATAATAAAAAACAATAAATTTATATTAGATATTATAATATGAATTGAATTTTAAAATGTAGGGGTCGGTCTTGACCAACCCGGAGCAAGTCAAGACAACCTATACAAAAGAGATTTTAATAAAAAATTTATGAAATATAAACCTCTTTATTTTATAAAGAGAAAATGATATAATAAAAAACAAATATGGGGGCTAAAAAAGGAGCCTCCTATGGAAGAGAATAAAAATTTCCAAACAAGAAAATCAATTAGATTAAAAGAATATGATTATTCGCAAGAAGGAATGTATTTTATAACAATTTGTACACAAGATAGAAAGTGTGTATTATCAGAAATATTGGGAGGGTCGGTCAAGAACGACCCCTACATTAAATTAAATAACATTGGAATAATGGTTGAAAAAGAATTAAAAAAGATTGAAGAACATTTTAAAACAATTAAAATCCATGATTATGTGATAATGCCAAATCATATACATTTTATAATTGAAAAAATAATTGTAGGGGCAGGTCTTGACCTGCCCGATAAGAAGATAAAAATTACAAATGTAATTGGATTGTTTAAAGCAGATGTGAGCAGAAGAATAGGATATTCATTCTGGCAACGAAATTATTACGAACACATTATAAGAAGCGAAAAAGAATTATATAAAATCAAAGAATATATACAATACAACCCTTTAAATTGGGAAAAAGATAAATATAATTGTTAATTGAAGGAGTAAAAAATGATAATTGGAATAACTGGTTCATCTGGAAGCGGTAAAACAACATTTAGTAGTATATTAGCACAAAAATTAAATTATAAATTAATAAATGCAGATGAAATTGTAAAAAAATTATACAATAAAGGTGAAGATTATTATAAAGAAATAGTAAAAACATTTGGTGTAAAAATATTAAATGATAATCAAGAAATAAATAGAAAAAAACTAGCAGAAATTGTGTTTAATAATGAAATGGAAAGGCTAAAAATCAATGCTCTTACATTTAAATATGTTGTACAAGAAATAAAAAAACAAGTGGAAAATAATTCCATCATAGATGCTCCTTTATTAATTGAATCACAATTAAACACAATTTGTGATGTAACTATTGCAGTAATAGCAGATGAAAAAGTAAAAATAGAAAGAATAGTAAAGAGAGATAACATTGAAGAGAATAAAGCTCAAGAAAGATTAAATGCGCAAGCTAAGGATGAGTTTTATAAAGAAAATGTAGATTTTATTGTATATAATAATAAGGATAGTAATATAGAAGAAAAAGTTCAAGATATAATATTAAAAATAGGAGAATAATATATGTACCAAACATGGGAAGAATTAGAAGAAGCATGCAAAAAATGTAGTAAATGCAAATTATATACAGGAAGAAAAAAAGTTGTAATTGGCACAGGAAATAAAAATGCAAAAATAATGTTTATAGGAGAAGGACCAGGAGCTGATGAAGATATCCAAGGAATTCCTTTTGTTGGGAAGGCAGGGAAACTTATGGACCAAGCTTTTCAAGGAATAGGAATAAAAAGAGAAGAGGTTTACATTGCGAATATTGTTAAATGTAGACCACCTAATAATAGAAATCCAGAGGAAGATGAAGCGTCTAGCTGTAGAGAATTTTTAAATATGCAAATAAAATTAGTAAATCCCGAAATAATAGTACTTTTAGGTAATGTAGCATTAAAAAACATATTAGGAAAAGAATATGGAATTACTAGCAGTAGAGGTAAATGGGTTGAGAAAGATGGGATTAAATACTTACCTACATTTCATCCTGCGGCATTATTAAGAGATGAGTCGAAAAAAATAGATTTTTGGAAAGATTTAAAAAAACTAATATATATTTAAGATAAAAAAACGAATGCTGTAAAACACTTCTCCCTAAGTATTAGAGGAATACAAAAGTTTTTTGTAACACAATTGTAATATAAATATCATTTTCAAGTCATAAAAAAACCTGAAATGCGCTTCCGTAAAAACGTGAAGCGTGTTTTTTTTATCAAAATAAAGGGGTAGAAAATTTTGCTATTGATTTTTTTTTTCTTCGCGAGTATATTTAAAGCATGAATTTTTGAAAAATTTTTAGGAGGGAAAATTTATGCTAAAGAGGAGTGCAATTTTTAAAGCGTTATTAATAGGAATACTTGCCTGTGTTTTCTTATTAATATCAGGAGGAACTGCCAGAGCAGAAGTTGTATGGGATATTGATCAAGATGTTATTGATATGGACAACTTCATATGGTGGTCTGATGACGTAGGTACAAAATATACAGGAACTAGTAATGGTATTAGTTGGGAAGCTATAATAACTAAGCCTGATGTAGGAACAGCATTTGATGACTATTCAGCTACAGATGGTATTCCTGGAGAAGTCTCATTTAGAATTACAAATGCTTCAACTTTAAAAGGAACAGTTACAATTCCTGATAAACTTATAATTGACGAGCGTTTAGTAGCTAATTGGTACGAATATACTTATATAGTAACTCAATTTGGAACTAATGAAGAAAAAAGTAATGGATTAGTTGACTATACTGTAAATAAAAGCACAGGAGAAGTGTCACCAAAAGTAACAGGTATTACAGGAATCAAAATAGGTAGCTATGTAACAAACTTTAGTCCTATTTCATTTGAGCCTTGTACAGCATTAACAAAAATTGAAGTTGATAGTAGTAATACTGCTTTTTCAAGCCAAGATGGAGTATTATATAATAAAGAAAAAACTAAATTATTAAAATTTCCATTGGCAAAAAGTACAACTAATTTTGCCATGCCTATTTCAGTAAATACTATAGCAACATATGCGTTTGCTAGAAACGTTACAAATGATGCAAAAATTACTATAGCACAATCTGTAACAAATATTGATTCATTTGCTTTTTATAATTTTAAAGGATTAAAAACAATTAGTTTTGAAAATGAAGCAAATGTAACAAGTATTGGAGAATACGCTTTTGCACGTTGTACTTCATTAGAAAAATTTCCAAAATTACCAAACATAACAACAATATCAACAGGAATGTTTAGAGAAAGTACTAATTTAAATGAAATTATAATAGGCGACAAGGTAACATCAATAGGAAAATATGCTTTTTATAAAACAAAACTTCCTAAAATAGTATTACCTGAAAGCGTGAAGAATATAGGAGAATTAGCTTTTGGTTATTCTTCATTAATAGAAGCAAATTTAAGTAATGTAACATCAATAGAAAATGCAGCATTTAAAGATTGTACTTCTTTAAAAAAAGTTATTTTATCAAATGATTTAACCTCATTAAGTAATAATGTTTTTTATAATTGTACAAAATTAGAAAATATTAATATGCCAAACAAATTAACAGCTATAGGAGAAAGTACGTTTTATGGAACAGCTATAAAAAGCATAGAATTACCTAAAACAGTTACAAGTATAGGAAATAATGCATTTATAGGATGTTCTAATCTAATTGTTGCAGTAGTTCCAGAAGGATTAAAAACAGTTGGTACAACTATATTTGATTCTACAAGTAAAGCATGTAATAAAAATTTAATAGTATATTCAACAAAAGATAATCCAATAAATGCACAAACACCAGCATATATTGTATATACATTAACTGAAGGTGAAAATGGATTTGCAACATTAAATAGCTTTAAAGATAACAAAGGAAACATTACACAAATTAACCTCTTAAATAAAATATATGGATTACCAGTAAGAGTAATTGGAGAAGGAGCTTTTAAAGGAAATACAAAATTAACAGCAGTTACAATACCAAATTCAGTAACTGAAATTCAAAAAGAGGCGTTTTCTGGATGTATAGCTTTAAAAGAATTAGTTTTACCAACATCATTAAAAACAATTGGAGAAAAAGCTTTTTATAATTGTACAGGAATGAAAACTATTATAATACCAAAGGGTACTCCAATAGAAAGTATAGGAACAGATGCTTTTAAAAATTGTACAGCAACAATTTGCTATGATGGTACAAATCCTGCAATAAATGATTATAAGCAAAAAAATCCTAGTGCAAATATAATTGTAGATACAATGCCTCCAACAGCAACTATAGGAAAAGAAAGACCTAGTGGAAAATATTATATGTGCATTACATTATCAAATATAAAAGATGATGCAAGTGGAGCATATAAATATGTAGTAACAACAAAAGCTGATGCATCAGCTATAACAGAAGCAGAATGGAAATTTATAGAAGCTGATATTATAACAGCAGATGTAAAAGAAAATGGAACAATATATGTTTATATAATGGATAAAATGGGAAATATAGCTCAATATCAAGTTCTTATACAAGAAGTTGATACAATTAAACCGACAGTAAAAGTTGAAGGTATTGAAGGTGGAAAGGTAGCTAAAATAAAAATAAGCTTTTCAGATGAAGGTGGAAGTGGATTAGATAGTTATATTATATCAATGTCTGATAATGTTGAAAATGTAACTACTGGATGGAAAAATTTAAGTGGTGCAAAGGCAACAGTTGATGATACAATAGATAATAACGGAAAATGGTACATATCAGTAAAGGATAAAGCTGGATGGATATCAGAACCAACAATGATTGAATTAGATGGAAAAATGGTTGATAGTACAGCACCAGTAGTTCAACCTTTAACATATGTAGTTAATAGTGATATTAATATTTATAACGGGCAAGTATATTCTGAAACAATAAAATATCTATTAAAAGATACAGGAATAGGTCTTGCTGGATATGCAATAGATACAAAAGAAAAAGCAGATGAAACAACAGAATGGATAGTTATAGAAGACAAAAAACCTGAAGACGAATTTACATATGTTTATGAAAATAATGCAACTTATTATATACATGCTAAAGATGCATATGGAAATATAAGCAATACACCTTATATAGAAAATAAAATTCAAGTTGATGCTATAGCTCCAACAGTTGAGTTTGGTAAAAGAGACGGAAATAAAGTTGAAATAAAATTAAAAGATTCATTTAAAGGTTTAGCAGCAGGAGCGAATATTGGATATGCATTTGTATCAACAGCTGAAGAGGAGCCAACAGAATATATAACAGCTAAATTAACATATAAAGCAGGAGATAAAGTTGCATCTTTCAAAGCAGATGGAAGCAATTTAACAGGAAATTATTTTATAAAAGTTAAAATAGCTACATTAAAAGATGTTCAAGGAAATGAAAATAAAGAAGGCTTTAAAGTTTCAGGAGAATACAAATTTGATAATACAGCACCAACATTAACAGTTTCGGTATCTGCACCTTCTGTAAAAGAAAATGGAAAAGTAACATATACAATAACAGCAAGTGAAGATGTTGTGTTAAATAAGGATGTTAAAGCAAGTATAACAAATGATAAATTTGAAAAAGACGATAAATTAGGAACATTAGGAGAAATGACAGGAAGTGGAAAATTATGGACAATTACTTTGACAGGTGGAACAGCAAACAGCCAAGTAGTATTAATTGTTCCAAAAGAAATGTTTAAAGATGCTGCAGGAAATGTTCTAGCTCAAGATTATAAATGGTCAGAAGTAAGAGTTGATAATACAAATCCAGAATTACCAACTCCAACATTAGACAAAACAACAGTAAATAGTGAAGGAACTGCAGTATATACATTCAAAACATCAGAAGCATTAAGATTAGTAGAAGATAAAGCCAAAGAAATTACATTAACTGGTGATGGAATAAAAGGAACAGTAGTTGAAGTAAAAGCTCCAGAAGTTGATGGTAAAACATGGACAATCACTGTAAAAGGTGGAGTTGGAAATGGACCGGTTAAATTAAATTTACCTCAAGGATTGTTTACAGATGAAGCAGGAAATAGCTCAGATAAACAAGAAATATCAGGATTAAGCTTTGATAATATTGCTCCAACAGTTAAAATTGATGGACCAGAACCAGCAATTATAAATAAAGAAGGAACAGCAGTATATACAATTACAACATCAGAAAAAGTTGAGTTAGCAATGGATGATATGTTTGAAGCTTCGTTAACGATAGAATATTCTGCAGACGATCCAACTGAATGGGAACCAGGCCTAATACAACCGGTAGATATTTCTAAAATATCAGAAGACGGAAAAACTTGGAAAGTAAAAGTAAGCAATGCAACAGGTGACGGAGAAGCGACATTAACAATTGCTGAAGGTGCATTTATAGATGAAGCTGGAAATGTATCAGCATTAACAGAAAAAGCTGGATTAACAATTGATAATACAGCACCAGTAATAACAAGTGTTAGTGAAGCAATTCCAAGTGATGATAAAGAATCAGCAACAATTGTAATTACAACAGAAAACAAAGAAAGTCAATTTGTAATAAGTGCAAGTGAAAATGTAGAATTAATAACAGAAGATTGGATAACAGCAAGTTCAACAACTTTAACAGATACAGTTGAATCAAATGGTGATTTCTACATATATGTAAAAGATATAGCTGGAAATATTGCAAAATATAATGGAGTAGTAAAAGTTTCAGGAATTATAGACAATAAAGCTCCAACAGTTAAAATTGAAGCTCCAACACCAGCAGGTATCAAAACAGGAAATAAAGCTACATTCAAAATTATTACTTCAGAAGCAGTTACAAATGTACAAGGAAAATTAGCTACATTAGAAGGTGAAGGAAGTGAAGGAAGTACAGTAACAATAGAACAAATAGGAAAAACAAGTTTTGTTGCAACAGTAACAGCAGGAAGTAAAGAAGGAGAAATTAAATTAGTTTTACCAGAAGGTATTTTTAAAGATACATCAAGTAATTCAACAGAAACAGAATACACAAAAGAAGGCTTAGTTGTAGATAATACAGCACCACAAGCTGAAGTTAAATATGAACAAACAGAAAATGGAATCAAAGTAATTATTATAGCTAATGAAGAATTAAGTGCATTAGAAGGATGGACATTAACAAAAACAAATAAGGAAAATGACACATTAGTTAAAGAAGTTACAGAAGATTTAAGCGAAGTTACAGTTAAAGATATTGCAGAAAACGAATTAAAAGTTGTAACAAAAGTTAAATTTGCAACATCTATAATATTAAATGAAACAGCAACAGTTAATGTTGATGGTAAAAAAGAATTATTTGCAACAATTGTTCCATCAGATACATTACCAGAATCAATTAAATGGGAATCAAGTAATAAATCAATTGTAACAGTTGATTCAAAAGGAGTTATGAAAGGTATTTCAAAAGGAACAGCTACAATTACAGCAACATCTATAAAAGATGCAAAAGTTAGCTCATCATGTCAAGTAATTGTAAATGAAAAAATAAAAGTTGATTCAGTGACATTTAAAGAAGAAGCTCCTAAAGAGTTGATTTTAGGAGGTAAAGCAGAATTAGCTAATTTAATAACAATTGCACCAGATAATGCAACTGTTAAAGATGCTAAATGGAGCTCAAGTAATACATCTGTTATCACAGTAGATGAAAATGGTACAGTAAAAGCAGTAGGCGTTGGAGAAGCAATTATAACTGTAACAGCAGATGGCGGAAAAACAGCATCATTAACAATTAAAGTTAAAGAGATTGATTCTACAGAAGTAACAGGAATCGAATTAGACAAACCAGTATTAAGATTAGTAAAAGGACAAACAGCACAATTAAATGAAACAGTAAAACCAGAAGAATTAGCAAGTACACTACAATCTGTAGTTTGGGCATCATCAAATGAAAAAATAGCAACAGTAGTAAATGGTTCGGTTACTGCAGTTGCAGCAGGAGAAGCAACAATTACAGTAACAACAATTAATGGTGGAAAATCAGCAACATGTAAAGTGTATGTTGAAGAATCAAATGTAACATTAGAAAGTATAGCATTTGAAAAAACATCATTAGAAATAGTAGAAGGAAAAAGCGAAACATTAAAAGTAATATTCACACCAAGTAATGCTATAAATCAAGATGTAACATTTGAATCAAGCGATGAAACAATTGTAACAATTGATGAAAATGGAAAATTAACAGCTATTATGCCGGGAGAAACAACAATTACAGCTACATCAGAAGAAGGTGGATTTACAGCAACATGTAATGTGGTAGTAACTGAAGCAATACCAGTAGAAAAAATAGAATTAGATATTACAACATTAGAGTTATATACAGGAGATAGTACACAAATTAATGCAACAGTAACACCAGATAATGCAACTGATAAAGAAATAATTTGGACATCAAGTGATGAAAACGTTGTAACAGTAAATGCTAATGGTAAAGTAACTGCAGTTGGAGTAGGAACAGCAATAATTACAGCAAGTTCATTAGATGGTGAAATAACAGCTACATGTGAAGTAACAATTACTGAATTCATAGCAGTAGAAAGTGTAACTTTAGACAAAGAGTCTGTTGACATAATGAAAAATTCTGATATAATATTAAGTGCAACAGTTAATCCAGAAAATGCAACAAATAAAAAACTTACATGGTCATCAGATAATGAAGATGTTGCTAAGGTAGAAGAAACAGAAGATGGTTCTGCTAAAGTAACTGGAGTAGGAGATGGAACAGCAGTAATCACAGTAACAACAGAAGATGGAAACTTTACAGCAACATGTAATGTCACAGTAACAACTGGAACAGGAAAAGTTACAGGAGTGAAATTAAGTGCAAATGAAATGACTTTATCAATAGGAAAAACATCTCAAATAATTGCTACAGTTGAACCAGAAGATGCAGCAAATAGAACATTAATATGGAAATCAAGTAATGAAAATGTTGCAACAGTAGATGTGGCAGGAAATGTAACAGCAATAGCAGAAGGAACATCAGTAATTACAGTAACAACAGAAGATGGAAACTTTACAGCAACTTGTACAATTACAGTTGTACAACAGGCTAAAGGATTTACAGATGATGCAGAATTTGGAATGAAAACAATTGATAAAGTAAATTACTTAATAGGAATAAAACCAAAAGTTACAATACAATCTATACTAGATAAATTAGCAGAAGGTTATACAGCTATAGTAGAAAATGCTGATAAAGAAGAAATCAGTGATTATACAAAATATGCATCAACAGATAATACTAGAATAACAGTAAAAAATGAAACAGAAACTATTACATATATTGTAGTAGTAACAGGAGATTGTACAGGAGACGGATTAGTTACAGCTAATGACTTAATAGACACAGTAAAACAATTTAAACACACAAGATCAAATGGAACAAGAGGTACAAAACTAGAAGGAGCTAAATTATTAGCAGTTAAATTTACAGATAAGGAAGAATATACAGCTTCAGATTTAATAAACGAAGTAAAAATGTATAAGGAATGGAAAAACAAATAGCTAAAAACTTAAAGTTTAAATTATAAGGAGGAAACAAAATGAAAATTAAAACAATAGTAAGCTGTATAGTGATGTGTATTTTAATACTAATAGGAGTACAGTCTAATGCAGCTATAGAAGCAAGTGTAACAGGAAGTTGCCCTACAGAAGCAAAAATTGGCGACAAAATTACTTTCAACGTGAACATAAATGTAACTTCGGCAGGTTCAGGAATAGATGGTTTCGTTGCAGAATTAGAATACCCAAGTGATATTTTAACAATAAATGTAGCTTCATCATCATCTAATGATTTCTTTATCATGGATGGTACGTTAGTGGGAGCATTTGACGACGCTATAAAATCAGGAACTAAAACAATAGCATTAGACGTTCAAATAAAAGAAGGAGTATCTGCTGAAAGTGCAACAATTAAATTATCAGGAATTGAACTAACAGACTTAGATAAAACAACAAGGGATATGTCAAGTATATCAAAAACAATAAGTTTAAGTTCATCTGGACAAGCAGAAGTAACATTAACTGAAATAGTAATAACACCACCATCAGTAACTACAATAAAAGCAGGAATTAATTTAGATATTTCAGGAATGAAAGTTACAGCAAAATTTAGTGATGGAACAACAAAAGATATTACAAGTGAATGTACATGGTTCTGGGATGGAAAACAAGTTAGTTCAATAAATGGACAAAAATTAACAGTAGGAAAACATACAGTTAAAGCAGTTTATCAAGGTAAAGAAGATAGTTTTGAAATAACTGTAGAATCATCAACAACAGGAGGGAGTTCAACAGGTGGTTCAACAACAGGAGGTACAGATGGTACAACAGCAAATAAAGTTATTGACAAAGCAGGATTAGAAATAATCACAATACCAGGAATAATGCTTGCAATTGCAGTAGCAGTAATTTCTTATAAAAAATATAAAATGTTCTAAATAAAAAATCCTATAGGTTAATCCTATAGGATTTTTGCAGTATTTATAATCAAACATGTAGGGGTCGACGAGGGCGGCGACCCTTAATCATGAAACATTAAATTATATAAAAACGGACGGCTAATAGCCGCCCCTACAAATTTTTTTTATAAATAATTTATATCTTCTCCATTTACATTAACTCTAAATAATTTCTTTAATTTAATCACAAGTATCTTTGCAAAACTGTATGAATCTTTTGTTGTATTTATCAAAGCTAGAGCTTTTGAATCTTTATCAAACAAGTTAATTTCACCGTGTTTGATAATATAAATTCTTTTATCTTCTAATGAATTCATTATATTACAGTAAAAATCATTATAAAAAGTATAGTTATCTGTATATCCCATAATATTTTTAAATTTATATAAATCTTGTTGAAATTCTTTAATTTCTTCCAAATTTCTTATTGATTTAAAAGAATTTTCAAAACAGTTTTTTATAATTAAATTTTGAGCTTTGAAAAATGTAGAACGTATTTCTTCTTTCCTTTGAGTAATAATATTATTTAATGTTTTCATACGTCTAACATTATCTGTATGCTTTAAATCGTGTATATAGTAATTTAAATCATTTTCTAAATATAATAATGTATCTAAATATTTCGAAATTTTATCATATATTTTTTTACCTGATTTTATTGTAAAAGTATTTTCAAATATATCGTTACTGTTTAACGTGCTATGGTATAGAGGATAAGTACCTGTAAAATATGCCATTTGGTTGAGTAAAGAACACTGTAAAGGATAATAATCAGGGCTGGTTGTTTTTAAATTAATACCATAATATTTTTCTTCGCAAATTTCACATGTATTAGCCTCAGCTGTCATCAACTGAACTGCAGCTTCATTTATTGCTAAGCCAGAATTTACTTTATATAATCCCATTCTTACTAAATTATAATTCTCGTCAGTTATTTCTTGAATAAAGTGAATACATTCATGTACAGCTATATTAGACATTTCTTCTGGAGAGGAATATCTTTTAAAATATATGGAATTATTTTTATAAAAATATTTTGCCTGTGAATAGTCTTCAGGCATATTTGCAATATACATATTTATATTAGAAATTGCGGAAATTAAATTATTTCTTTTAAGGTTATGTTCTGGAAACGCAAGACAAAGTTTGCTAGCAATATTACTAGCAATAGCAGAAACATCTTTTTCATTTAATTGTTGAACAATGTCGATTCCAGCCTTTTTTAAATCAGAATTAATGCTCATCCGTAACTCCTTAAATCTTTTGTATATGTATATTATACAATATCTTAATAAAAAAATATATTTCAAAAATATTAAGATTATATTACAGTTGTATTACAAAATGAAAATGTAATATAAATGTAATGAAAAAATAATATATGATAAAGGCCGAATATCCGTAAAAATATAGCATTAATAGGTTCATATATAGAGAAAAATGCATTGACAATATTAAACAAAAAAATATAATTATAGTAGGATAAAATAGTGTAAAGAGGGAGAAAAAATGCAAAAAAATAAAATTCTAAAAATAAGTATATCAATATTAGTCTTTTTGGTTTTGATATTAAATGTTTCTATTAATTATGCGAAAACCAGTTATAGTGACATATGCATTAAGACAGATGGAATTGATTTATCAAATAATGGTAATTTTATAACGTATCTAAAAAAAGATTTTGATGAAACATTAACTTATGGTGTAAATGATGTATTTTTATTTAACAAACTAAAAGCTACGAACTTACCAAGTAAATATTCTTTACAGGACGATATAAAAATTAATATATACAAACAGGAAGGTGAAACTTGTTGGATATATAGTACAAATAGCATTATAGAAACTACTCTTGGGAAAAACACCCAAAAAGATATTGAATATAATAAATTTAGTATTAATGCAACAGAAGCAGATTCTGCAAAAATATTTAATAGACAAATTAATGGCGGTGGAAATCCTGCGTTAGCGTTAAGCTTTTATACAGGAGGATATGGACCAAAAACAACAGTTGGAAATATTGTAGATACACACATAGGAGATTATATTGCAATAGCTAGTGTAATTAAGGGTAAAAATAGTAATGGTGAGGTTGAATATAACGGTGGTCGCTATAGTAAACAGCAAGTTGAGATAATAAGAAATGAAATTAAGAAACATATAAAAGAATATGGAGCAGTTACATCATGTATGTATTCAGCAGGAGATGAATACTTTAGCGATGAGAAAAACTACTTTAATTCAGAAGCATATTATTGTGATTATGATTATAATTTTGAGGGAATTAATACAATAAATCCTGATCATCAAATTACTATTATTGGATGGGATGATAATTATAGTAAAGAAAATTTTAATAAAAATCACAGACCACAAAGTGATGGAGCTTATATTGTATTAAATTCATGGGGAGAAAATTTTTCGAATGATGGAATTTTTTACATTTCTTATGAGGATACATTTATTGAAAGTTCAGTTTATGGAGTTTACAATGTAAAAGAGAAAGAGTACGATAATTTATATCAACATGACGAGTTAGGTCTTAGAGAGGTTTTTGGATTAAAAGGAACTGATATTTACGGAGCAAATGTCTTTACAAGAACAACAAGTACTCCTGAAAAATTAACAGAGGTTTCAGTGGCAAACTTAGTTGATTCAGCATATGAAATTTACATCAATAAAACTGATGGTGAACTTAACCTTAATAAATTTATCAAAGTTGCAGAAACTGAAGTTCTAGATGCAGGATATCATACAATTAAACTAAATAATGAAGTTATTTTAACAGGAGAAAAATTTGTAATAGCAGTAAAATATAAAAACAACTATGATGGAGTAACTTATTATGGAGTTGAATATACAGGTGTTGAGGAGAGTAGTAAAGAAGGACAACAATCTTTTTGGAGTAATGCAAAAATCAATGAAGGAGAAAGTTATATTTATTCAAAAAATGTAGGTTACTGGGGAGACATATATAAGGAATTTTCTACAAATAGTAATGCAAGTGCAACTACAAAACAAGTAAGAAATTTATGTATAAAAGGTTTTACTGAAAATGTTGAATCTAAAGTAGAAGATGGAGAGCTTAATATAAAGACAAAAGGATATGGGATTAAAGATAAATATATTTTACATATTCCTATAAATACGACTAAAACAAAATTTTTAAGTAATATTGAATCAAATGCAGAGAAAGTAGAAATATATGTAGCAGATAGTAAAATTAATGAAAATGATACAGTGAAAACTGGAATGAAAATTATTTTTATGAAAGATGCAAAAGAATATATATATACTATTGTAGTTACTGGAGATAGTAATGGAGATGGTAAAATTGATGCAACTGATTTAATTACTGCAGTAAAACAATTTAAATATGATAGAAGTAATGGCGCAAAAGGAAGAAAAGTAGAAGATGAAGCATTAATAGCAATAAAATATACGGATAATGAAAAATATACAGCACAGGATTTAATAAATCAGTTAAAGGTATATAAAGAAAACAAATAAATTTTATAAAATAAAAATAGTAAGTATTTACTTGCTATTTTTATTTTTTTAGAGTAAAATCAAGGAGTTGGAGGGGATATTATGGAATACAAATATTTAACAAGAGGAACATGCTCACGTGAAATAGACTTTGAAATAGAAGATAATATTATAAAAAACATAAAATTTTATGGAGGATGCCCTGGCAATTTAGAAGCAATAGCTAAAGCAATGGAAGGAAAAACAGTTGAAGAAATAGAAAGTTTATTTAAAGATATAAAATGTGGTAACAAACCAACTTCATGTAGTGCTGAGCTAGCAAAAGCTGTACGAAAGGCATATGAGGAATCGAAAAAATAGATGGAAAGAATAATTTGAAATTTGTGTTGTAGGGGTCGCCGCCCTCGGCGACCCGCAAACCACATATATGATTTAATTGCGGACGACCAATGGTCGCCCCTACAAATTATTAATCGAACTACCAACAATTTACAACAAATAAATATAAGGGATGTGATCTAATGAAAGAACAATTTATAGAACTATTAAAACAAACAAATAGAGAAGGAATAGAAGAATTAATTCAATTTTTAGAAAATTCAGATTTTTTTAAAGCTCCTGCAAGCACACGATTTCACGGGAATTTTGAAGGTGGACTTTTAGCACACAGTTTAAAAGTATATGAAATATTAAAGAAAAAAGTTGAAGATTGCGTTATAGATATAAAACCTACAGAAGAAACTTTAATTATAGTTTCATTATTACATGATATTTGCAAAACTAATTTTTACAAAGTAGATTATAGAAATGCAAAAAATGAATTAGGTGTATGGGAAAAAGTTCCTTATTATACAATAGATGATACTATTCCTTATGGGCATGGAGAAAAATCAGTAATGATGGCAACAGAATATATAAAACTAACAAGTGAAGAAAAATATACAATCAGATGGCATATGGGATTCACAGAACCCAAAGAATTATATGGAACAATTGGTCAAGCATTTAAAAAATATCCATTAGCATTATTATTATTTGAATCAGACTTAGAAGCAACATATTTTTATGACATATAGGTGGCAAACACAAGGTTTGCCAATTGTAGGGGCGACCATTGGTCGTCCGTATTTCAAAAAAATGATAAGAGAGGTAATAATGAATATAATAAATCAGTTATTAAATATATTTGAAAATATAAAACATATAAATATTTTGAATTTGGCAATAACAATAATAATAGCTATTGTTTTCAAAATATTCAGCAGTGTTTTTGCATATATAATAATAAAGATGTTTAATTTGAGAATTAAGGATAAAAAGAAAATAAAAAGAAATGGTTTTTATAAACCAATAAAGATATTTTTCGTTTTATTAGGAATATATATAGGACTTAAAGTATTAGAAATTCCAGAAAATATATTTTCAAGCATAACAAAAATATTTAAAATATGTACAATCTTTATAATTGCCAAAGGTTCCGCAAATTTATTTAATTCAGATTCAGAAACATTTGAAAAAGTAAAAGAAAAATTAAACTTCAAAGGTACAGATACAGCAGTAAATTTCTTGAGTAAAATAATAAAAACTATAATATATATAATTGCTGGATTTATAATTACTAAGGAATTAGGTTATGATTTAAATGGATTAGCAACTGGATTGGGAATAGGAAGTGTAGTGGTTGCATTAGCTGCGCAAGAATTAGCAAAAAACATCATAGGTGGTTTTTCAATAATAATAGATAAGCCATTTGAAATAGGGGATTATATTGAAACTACAACATGTGTTGGGACAGTAGAAGATATAACATTTAGAAGTACTAGAATAAGAGATATAAACAATCAAATTATAGTAGTTCCAAATAGTATTGTTGCAGATTCAAGCTTAATAAACGCAACTAAAAGAGAAAAAAGAAGATATGAATTAAGATTAACATTAGAATTAAATACTCCGTTAGAGAAAGTACATGAGCTTTCAAACACATTAAAAGAACTTTTAAATTCACACACAAGTATATTTAAAGATAGTATTTTAGTATATTTTGATACAATTAGTAATAATGGAATCGATTTACAAATCATATCATATACAAGTATTATAGATTATAAAGAATTTCTAGGATTTAAAGAACAATTAAATTATGAAATACTAGCAACAGTAGAAAAACAACAAATAGAGCTAGCTTATCCGTCACAAACAGTATACGTGAAAAATAATTAATAATGAAAAAGAAAACTTGAAGACACCAATGGGGACGTATTTATTTGGTGCTTATATGTTTATATGTAAGCACCAAATAAATACGTCCCCATTGGTGTCTTCAAGTTTTTTATACTAATCTAATTCAGTAAAAGCGTCTTTTGTTGCTCCACAAATTGGACAAACCCAATCTTCTGGTAAATCTACAAATTTTGTTTCTTCGCTTTCATCATCATAAACGTATCCACAAACATTACATTTATATTTCATAACTATCTACCTTCCTTATTGTGATTATAATAATACAAATTATAATCTTTGTCAATAAATATGTACGATTTCAAAAAAATATGATAAAATAATATTCGAAGATGTAGGGGCGGGCCCTGTGTCCACCCGAATACTAATTTTAAAAGGAAATCTTAATTATGGAACAAAAATACATTTTAAAAAATTGTGATTCATTTGAACCAAAACACATATTTGAATGTGGACAATGCTTTAGATGGAACAAAAATGAAGATGGAAGTTACACAGGTGTTTTTGGAAATAATGTCATAAATGTTAATAAAATAAATCAGGAAATAATTTTTCAGGGTATTTGTGATGGAGATATAAAAAATATTTGTGAAAATTATTTTGATTTAAAAAGAGATTACGAAAAAATAAAAAGTAATTTATCAAATATAGATAACCATATGAAAGAGAGTATTAAATATGGTTCTGGAATTAGAATTTTAAATCAGGATTTATGGGAAACTGTAATTTCATTTATAATATCTGCAAATAACAATATACCTAGAATAAAAGGAATAATTGAAAGATTATCAAAGGAATATGGGAAAAAAATTGTATGGCAAAGCAAAGAATATTATACTTTCCCAACAGTAGAGGAATTATCAAAAGCAAGTATAGAAGATTTAAGAAAACAAGGATTAGGTTTTAGAGATAAAAGAGTCTATGAAACAACTCAGATTTTTTTAAAAAACAAAGATTTTGAAAAACAACTAAAAGAAGAAAGTGATTATGAAAAGATAAGAAATTCTTTATTGGAATTACCAGGCGTTGGTCCTAAAGTGGCAGATTGTATATTATTATTTTCTACTTTAAAAAAATTAGAAGCTTTTCCGATTGATGTCTGGGTAAAAAGAGTAGTTGAAGAATTATATTTTAACGAGGAAAAGGAATTGAAAATAACAAATGAGATTTTAAATAAATTAGCCAAAGAAAAGTATGGAGAGTTAGCAGGAATAGCACAGCAATATTTATTTTATTGGAGAAGAGAAGCATGAGTTTAAATATAATTTATGGACGAGCTAAAAGCGGGAAAAGTACATATTGTTTTAACCAAATAAAAGAAAAAATAAATACTCGGGAAGAAAATATATATTATTACTCCTGAGCAATTTTCATATTCTGCAGAAAAAACATTATTAAGAATTTTAAATGCTAGAAGTTCAATAAATGCAGAAGTTTTAAGTTTTGGACGAATTGCTCATAGAGTTTCCTTAGAAGTTGGAGGCTATACTGCAGTAAATTTATCAAAGGCAGGAAAATCAATGATTTTATCTAGTATATTAGATAAGAACAAATCTGATTTGAAATTTCTAGGAAAAAATTCTGAAGATATAGATATAGCTTTAAGATTTATTTCTGAATTAAAAAAACATAATGTATATTTAAATGATATCGATGAAGCAATAAGCAAAACAGAAGATATGTATCTAAAAACCAAGTTGTCAGATATAAATCTTATATATGGAAATTATGAGAAAATAATAAACAATAATTTTATTGATGAAGAAGATGAATTATCTATTTTAGCAAAACAATTAAAAGAAAGTTCAATGTTTGATGGTTCATATATATACATAGATGAATTTGTAGGGTTTACAGCTCAAGAATATTCAATAATAAAGGAATTAATAAATAAAGCGAAAGAAGTAAATATAACTATTTGTACGGATTCATTGGAAACGGATATTAATAAAGAAACCGATATTTTTGCGCCAAGTAAAAGAGTAGTGAAAAAAGTGATTCAGGCAGCTAATGGAGTTGAAATAAAAGAAATTCATGTACAAGAGGATGGATATAAAAGTAAAGAAATAAAGCATTTAGAACAAAATATTTATAAAAATGTTATAACACAAGATGCTCAATATGAGCAAAATATTAAAGATATTAATCTATTACTTACACAAAATCCTTATTCTGAAATAGAAAATGTTGCAAAAAATATAATTAAATTGGTAAGAGATGAAGGCTATAGCTATAAAGATATTGCAGTAATAACAAAAAATATGGATGAATATGAAAGTTTAGCAAGAGCTATTTTTAGTAGTTATGGAATACCATTTTTTATTGATAAAAATGGCGATTTAAGTACAAATATTTTAGTTAGATATATTTTATCAATATTAGAAGTGTTTGAAAAAAATTGGTCTAGTGATTCAATTTTTAGTTATATAAAAACAGGCTTTTTAAACATAGAAAAAAATAATATTTATTTATTAGAAAATTTTTGTAACAAATGGGGCATAAGAGGTAAAAGATGGCATGAAAATTGGGAATATGACGATGAAAATATAGAACTAATGAATGAATTAAGACTGAAAATAATAAAACCATTAAATGATTTAAAAGAACAATTACAAAATAATAGAACAACAAATGAAATAACAAAAAATATATATAAATTTTTAGAAAATAATCAAATAATACAACAATTAAATAAAAAAATAGAAATATTAGAACAGGCTAATGAATTTGTTTTAGCAAGTGAGTATAAGCAAAGCTGGGAAATTTTAATTGAACTTTTTGATGAACTTTTAATGATTTTTGGAGACGAAAAAATCACATTTGAGAAATATAAAGAATTATTAAAAATTGGTTTAACATATAGTGATTTAGGAAAAATACCAGCTACAATTGATCAGGTGCTTTTGGCAGATGTTGATAGGTCTAAGCCGAAAAATCAAAAAGTAGTTTTTGTTTTAGGATTAAATGATGGAATTTACCCAAGTGTAAATAAAAATGAAGGATTTTTGAATGATAAAGATAGAAAATTTTTAGAAGAAATTAATATTGAAATGGCAAATGGAACATTAGATAATTTATATGAAGAACAGTTAAACATATACAAAATTTTAAGTTTGGCTGATGAAAAATTATTTTTATTTTATGTTTCATCTGATAAGAGCGGAGGAACACTAAGACCTTCAATATTAATTTCTAAAATCAAAAAAATCTTTCCTAAGTTACAAGAAAAAAGTGATATAATAAGTTCTCAAACAGAAATTACAACACAACCAATTACTTTTAAAGAATTACTATTAAATTTAAGAAAACAAAAAGATGGAGAACAAATTGACGAGCTTTGGGAACATATTTATTTATGGTTTAATAAGCAAGAAGTGTGGAATGAAAAATTAAGAATAGCATTAAAAGGACTCGAGTATGATAATGAGCCTGAGAAAATAAGTCATAAAAATATAAGGAACTTATATGGAGAGACTTTAAATGTAAGTGTTTCTAAATTAGAACAATACAAAAGATGTCCATTTTCATTCCATTTAAAATATGGAATAAGGCTAAAAGAGAAAGAAGAATTTAAATTAAATCCAATCGATACAGGTTCATTTATGCACGATGTAATAGATACTTTTTTTCAAGAATGTATAAATTACAAAGAAATGAATGAAAACCAAATTGAAGAAGCAGTTAACAAAATAATAGACAATAAATTAAATTTAAAAAAGAATTATAAATTTACGAGTACTCCTAAATTCATAGTGTTAACTAGCAGATTAAAAACAGTAATTTTAAAAGCTATAAAATATATTGTAGAACAAATGAAAAATAGTAGTTTTGAAATTTTAGGAAATGAGGTAGAGTTTCGACAGAAATATGATAATGTAGAGCTAACAGGTAAAATAGATAGAATGGATATAGGCACAAACGAAGATGGAGAATATATAAGAATAATAGATTATAAATCAAGTACAAAACAAATAGATTTAAATGAAATGCTTGCAGGAGTTCAAATTCAGCTTTTAACTTATATAGATTCAATAGCGAATCAATATAAAAAGATACCAGCTGGAGTTTTATATTATAATTTAATAGACCCAATTATAAAATCTAAAAAGAATTTAACAGAAAAAGAAATTGAAGAAAAAATACGTAAAGAGTTTAGAATGAAAGGTTTAATATTAGCTGATATTAAAGTTATAAAAATGATGGATAATACTTTAGAAACTGGTTCATCAGCTACGATTCCAATTACTATAAATAAAAGCGGAGAAATTAGTAAACTTAAATCAGATATAGTAACAAAAGAAGAATTTACAAAATTAAGAGAAATAGTAAACAAAATAATAAAACAAATATCAAGTGAAATATTAAAAGGTAATATAGAATTAAAACCAATGTATAATAAAAAAACAAAAACAGCTACATGTGAATATTGTGAATATCGAACAATATGTGGATTCAATCCAAATTATAATTCGTATAATTTTATAGGAAACAAAACAAAAGAAGAAATCTTACAAAATTAATTAACAAAAAGGAGGCCATTATGGGAACAGTAGGTTTTTATGCAGGTTCATTTGACCCTTTCACAAATGGACATTTAGAAATAGTAAAAAAAGCAAGAGAATGTTTTGATAAGGTTATAATAGGTATAGGGTATAATACTGAAAAAAAAGAGAGAATTGATAAGAAAAAAATGAAAGAAGCAATTGAAAAAAGCATAAAAGAATTAGGATTGCATAATGTAGAAATTGTATTGTATACAGGGCTTACTGCAGAAGAAGCTAAAAAGTATAACTCAGATATCCTTATAAGAGGATTAAGAAATGGTACAGATTATCAATATGAAGAAAATATTGCGCAAATGAACGAAAAGGTTTATAAAATGGATACATGTTATTTCAGAGCAGGTGAATTAGGTTATCTATCATCAAGTTTAGTTATGGAATTATATTTAAATGACAAGCCTGTAGATGATTATGTACCAAAACCTATAGCAGATTTATTGCAAGAAATGAAAAAACGTGATAGAATGTCAAAAAATAAGGAAGTGATTTAATGAAAGTAATACTATTACAAGATATAAAAAACGTAGGAAAGAAAGATGAAGTAATAAATGCAAATGATGGATATGCTAGAAATTTTCTTTTTCCTAAAAATTTAGCAGTTGAAGCAACTAAAGATAATATGCTAAAATTACAAGCAAAGAAAACATCAATACAGAATAAGAAAAATGCTGAAATAGAGGCTAATAAAAAAATAGCAGAAAAACTAAAAGAAATTACTCTTGAAATAAAAGTAAAAGCAGGAGAAAATGGCAGGATTTTTGGTGGAGTAACATCAAAAGAAATAGCAACAGAACTTAAGGAACAATATAAAATAGAAATAGACAAAAAGAAAATAATTCTAAAAGAAACAATAAAAAATTTAGGGGTATTCACAGCAGATATAAAATTTGGAGATGGAGTAACAGGACAATTAAAAATAAGTGTAAAAAATTAATTGTAAATGCTGTAGGGGCGACCATTGGTCGTCCGTGACCCGTAAGGAATGCAAAAAAATGAAAGGAGAAAATCATGGAACTAGGCAAAATTCCACCGCACGACATCGATGCAGAACAAGCTGTTATAGGAAGTATGTTGACAGATAAAGATGCAGTAATAGATGCAGTAGAAAAATTAAAAGCAGATGATTTTTACAGACAAGATAATAAATTAATATATGAAGCGACAATGAATCTATACAATAGAGCTGAACCTATAGATATAATTACAGTAAAAGCTGAATTAATATCTATGGGAAAATTTGAGGTAGTTGGTGGTTTAGAATATTTAGCGATGCTTCCAGATAAAGTTCCAACGACAGCGAATGTTGACCAATATATAACAATAGTAGAAGAAAAATCTATTTTAAGAAACTTAATAAAAACAGCAAATGAGTTAATTGATTTAGGATATGCTGAAACAGAAGAAGTAGAATCAATAGTTGACCAAGCTGAAAAGAAAATATTTGATATAATGCAAAATAGAAACCAAAAAGGATTTTCAGCATTAAAAGATATATTAGTAGAAAGTTTTGCAGAAATAGAAAAATTATATAACCAAAAAGAACCAATAACAGGTGTGCCTACAGGATTTTCAGATTTAGATTACAAAACAGCAGGATTGCACAATTCAGATTTGGTATTAGTTGCGGCAAGACCTGCAATGGGAAAATCAGCTTTTGCTTTAAATATAGCAACAAATGCAGCTGTAAAAAGTAAGGTTCCAGTAGCTATATTTAATCTTGAAATGTCAAAAAGTCAGCTAGTAAGCAGAATTTTATGTAGCGAAGCAATGGTTGATAGTAACAAAGTAAGAACTGGTAAAATTGAAGAAGATGATTGGGCGAAACTAGCAACGGCATTAGGGCCACTTTCAGAAGCACCAATTTATATAGACGACACACCAGGAATTACAGTAGCAGAAATAAGAGCAAAATGTAGAAAATTAAAAATAGAAAAGGGTATAGGATTAATAGTAATTGACTATTTACAATTAATACAAGGAAATAGCAAAAGAAATTCTAGCCGTGAGCAAGAAATTTCAGAAATAAGTAGATCTTTAAAAATTCTAGCGAAAGAATTAGATGTTCCAGTTATTGCATTATCACAGCTATCAAGAGCGGCAGAGCAACGTGCTGACCACAGACCAATGCTTTCTGACTTGCGTGAATCTGGAGCAATAGAGCAAGATGCTGATATAGTAATGTTTTTATATAGAGATGATTACTATAATCCAGAATCTGAAAAGAAAAATATTGCAGAAGTAATAATGGCAAAACACAGAGCTGGTTCAACAGGAACAGTAGAATTATTATGGATGGGAAGTTATACAAAATTTGCTAATATAGAAAGATATAGAGAATAAAACAATCAGGAGGTTCCAACGTGAAATACGCGGGAAACCTCCTTTTTTGTGAACCAGTATTACGCTACCAGCTCAAAGCGGGGATGGGAGCAAATAAGTTACTTTTTAGGAACCTGAAGCCATGTATCGATTTTCTCGATTTCTTTAAGAGCATGCTCAAAAAATTCGGTTGCATCTTCAGGAGACGCTTCACCAGTGCATACCTGACGAAGAGCACTTACATAGAGATCCCTTTCTTTAGACAGAATTTTCCATTCAGGTTTCTGTCTGCAGAATATACCGATTTTCTCGTAATAATTGGAATTAGAATCCAATCCTTTAAGAGAACCGATAATGTCCTTGAAGAGACTCTTAGCTGAAAACACCTCCTCCTTCAAAAGTCTTACCTTTGCTGTGATTGCTAACATTTTTGTTAGCCCCCTTTCGGGCAATTAGCCCAATAAATTTTGTACAGGCGATGCTGCACTAAAAACATTATAACATATTATGTAAATGAAATCAAATAATTGCTTTTATTAATAGCAAATGATATAATAATATAATTAATAATAGCAGGTGAATTAGTATGAAACAAAAAATTTTACAAACAATAAAAAAATATAATTTAATACAAAGTGGAGATAGAATTGTAATAGGTGTATCTGGTGGGCCAGATTCAATATGCCTACTACATATTTTAAATGAAATAAAAAATGAGCTAAATTTCGAAATATATGTTGCTCATATTAATCATATGATTAGAGAAGAAGCTATTGAAGAAACTAAGTATGTACAAGAATTCTGTGAAAAAATTGGTGTACAGTGCTTTACAAAGAAGGTTAAAGTTATTGAATTAGCAAAAAAAGAAAAAAAAGGTACAGAAGAAAAGGGAAGAGAAGTAAGATATAGTTTCTTTGAAGAGGTATTATTATTAACAAATTCGAATAAAATAGCAACAGCACATAATAATAATGATAAAGTAGAAACTATAATTATGAATATTTTAAGAGGAAGTTCATTAACAGGATTAAAGGGAATTGAAGCAAAAAGAGATAATAAATTTATAAGACCTTTAATAGAAATAGAAAGACAAGAAATAGAAGATTATTGCAATGATAAAAAATTAAATCCGAAGTATGATAAATCAAACGATGAAAATATTTATACAAGAAATAAAGTCAGAAATGTAGTGATTCCCTATATAAAAGAAGAATTTAACCCAAGCATAAATAAAACAATAAATAGATTATCCGAAATAGCAACAGAAGAAGACGAATATTTAAATAAAATAACGATTCAAAAATTTAACGAAATAAATGTAGGGGCGACCATTGGTCGTCCGCACTGCGAAGAAATGCCAGAAAATAATCAAATAGTATTAGACCTTAAAAAATTCAATCAATTAGAATTAGTAATAAAAAGAAGAATAATTTTATATACTATAAATATGGTTTTAGGGCATACTAATGGTATAGAGAAGGTTAATATAGATGACATAATTAAATTATGTGATAATAATATAGGAAATAAATATTTATTACCTATAAAAGATATAAAAATATTAGTAAAAAATAGAAAAATTTTTTTCACACCTAACATTGAGTTTCCGTAGGAAAAGCCTTGATACGTCTGCATTTCGACAAAAAAAGTTTGTTGAAAAGTATTGAATTTGATAATTGCTTATGTTATAGTGCAGTTTAGAAAAAATATTTTACAAAAGAATTAAGCTAATAAAGGAGAATTAAAATGAAAAATAGTTTAAAAACAATTGCTATGTGGTTAATTATAGGAATAATCTTTATAACTCTTGTTTACACAATTATGGATAATTCTGATACAAGGATGAGTTATTCAGATTTAATGGTAGCAGTAAAAAGTGGGAATGTAAAAACTATAGAAATTGATTCTGACGGAACTACTGCATATGTAACATTAAATGATAGTCAAACAGAAAAAAAGGTAAACATTCCAAGTCTAGATAGTTTTATGAACAGTGTAAATGAAAATTTAGCAAATGGAGCTGTTTCTTTAGAATCTAAATCAGAATCTATTTTTATTACAATATTAGGTTTATTATCACCATTCGGATTACTTATTATATTCTTTATATTCTGGTTCTTATTCATGGGTAATAATCAATCAGGTGGAAACAAAACTATGTCATTTGGAAAAAGCAGAGCAAGAATGGTAAATGGTACAGAAAAAACAAGAATAACATTTGGTGATGTAGCTGGTGTAGATGAAGAAAAAGAGGAATTAGAAGAAATTGTTGAATTTCTAAAAGCGCCTAAAAAATTTACAGATATGGGTGCAAGAATTCCAAAAGGTGTATTATTAGTTGGACCTCCAGGAACAGGAAAAACAATGTTAGCAAAAGCTGTAGCAGGAGAAGCAGGAGTGCCATTCTTTATAATAAGTGGTTCAGACTTCGTTGAAATGTTTGTTGGTGTTGGTGCTTCAAGGGTAAGAGATTTATTTGAACAAGCAAAGAAAAATTCACCATGTATTATATTTATAGATGAAATTGATGCTGTAGGACGTCAAAGAGGTGCAGGACTTGGTGGAGGTCATGATGAAAGAGAACAAACATTAAATCAATTATTAGTGGAAATGGACGGATTTGGAGCAAACGAGGGAGTAATAGTTCTTGCAGCAACAAATAGACCAGATGTACTAGATAAAGCTTTATTGAGAGCAGGAAGATTTGATAGACAAATATTAGTATCAGCGCCAGATGTTAAAGCAAGAGAAGAAATATTAGAAGTTCATAGTAGAAAGAAAAAGATTTCAGAAGATATAGATTTAAGAACAATTGCTAAAAATACAGCAGGATTTTCAGGAGCAGATTTAGAGAATGTATTAAATGAAGCAGCTTTACTAGCAGCAAGAAGAAATAAAAAAGAAATACAAATGATGGAAATTGAAGATGCAATGATTAAAGTTACAATGGGACCAGAAAAGAAAAGTAGAGTAAGAAGTGAAAAAGAAAATAAATTAGTTGCTTTCCATGAAGCTGGCCACGCAGTAGTAAGTAGATTTTTACCAACACAAGATACTATACATCAAATTTCTATAGTACCTAGAGGAATGGCTGGAGGATATACAATGTACAGACCTGATGAAGATAAAAGCTTCATGTCTAAATCAGAAATGGAAGAGTCTATTGTTTCACTTTTAGGTGGTAGAGTAGCAGAAAGTTTAGTATTAAATGATATTTCAACGGGTGCAAGCAATGATATAGAAAGGGCTTCAAAAATAGCTCGTGAAATGGTAACAAAATATGGAATGAGTGAAAAATTAGGAACTATAACATTTGGTTCTGGTCAAGAAGAAGTATTTTTAGGAAGAGATTTTACTCAAACTAGAAACTTTAGTGAAGAAACAGCTGGATTAATTGATGAAGAAGTAAAAAGAATTATTGATAAAGCATATACAACAGCAAGAGAAATACTTTCATCAAATATGGATAAATTGCAAATAGTAGCAGGATTATTATTAGAAAAAGAAAAAATTGATGGAGATGAATTCTCTGCAATATTTGAATAAGTAATAGATAAAAAGTAGAAAGACGAATATGATTCGTCTTTCTTTATTTTAATAAAAATAAGACAAAAATAGAAAAATTTACAAAAAGTGTTGACATAACCACTTGCGAAAGTGTATAATTAATTTATCCATGGCTATAGTGTCATGGCTATAGAAGAAAGAAATATCTGATAAAAATAACTTTTATACATAATTAAAGGGGGTTGATGTAATTATGAAAATAAAAGAAATATCAAGAAAAATAATATCTGGATTTTTAGTATTAGCAATTATGTTATTGCCTACAATGGTTTTTGCTGGGGAATTTGAAGATGATGAATTAGAGACAAAACAAGAGAATCAAATACAGGAAGTTGTAAAAGAAGAAAATAAGTCTGAAGTAAAAACAGAAAATAAATCTGAAGGAAAAGAAGAAATTATTGATAAAGGTGAATTTGAAGATGATGAACTTGATGAAGGAGACAAAGAAAAAGAAGAACCTAAAAAAGAAGATGTACAATATATAACAGATGCTAAGCAAATAAAATTATTAGATAAAATAAAATTTACAGGAAAATTATATAAAACTATAAAATGCAGTGCAGAAAAAGGTACATATACTGAACAAGTAGCTGTAGTAACAGAAATCAGTCAAAGAGATGAAGGGATTTTAGGTGTTACTTTTACTAGAGATGGAAAAATACTATCAACATTTGGATATATAAAGGTTGCTGAAAGCAAAGTTTTAGCAAATGGAAAGCTTTTAACTCTTAATTTTAAACTATTTGAAGGTGAAAGTGGTTCTGTAAAGGTTAATGGAAAAGAATATGATATTAATTCTCATACAGTTGTTCAATTAGCAAATGGTGGAATTCAAATAGATGATGAATTTATTGCATTAAAAGAAGGCGATGAAATTGAAATTGTAGGATTAAAAGGAAATTTCTGTTTAGAAAATGAAAGTAATAAAATGATTGATAGATTCATTATAAATGGAGATACTAAATTTAAAATCACAAGTAATGGATTTATTGTAAAAGGAAATGCAATAGTGAATGGAGAAGAAGTATCAGGTGAACTTGAGGTTACATATGAAGAGGGAGATGTTAAATTAAAAATAATTTCAGCAGAAATAGATGGAAAAGAAGTAAAAACTGAAAATTTTAAAACTATAATAGGTGATATTATATCAAAAATAATAGGTTTCATAAAAGATATTTTTAGTAAAATATTTGGAAAATTATTTTAAAACATAATAAAAAATTGGAGCATGTAAATGCTCTAATTTTTTTTAGAAAACATCTTGAAAACACGGAATGAGTTGACATAAATGGAAAAATGTTGTATAATTAATTTGATTGAAAATGTATGCTTATTTAATTAAGATTATTTAAATAAGTTATAGAATAAAGGAGGTATATTAAATGAAAAGCAGAGTTGAAAAAATTATTGCGTGCTTTTTAATTTTCTTAATGATGTTTGCTATGGTGTTACCGACACTGGTTTTAGCTACAAATGGAGAAAATACAACAAATGAAAATGAATTCAAACCAGATGAATTGGAAGGGGAGAAAGAGGATGAACTAGAAAATCAAATAGAAGGGCAATTAAATGATATTAGCCAAGTAAAATTAAATAGAAAAATTAAATTTACTGGAAAATTATATAAAGCTAAAATGTTTGATATACTTAATAAACTATTAGGAGAAAAAACTTCACCAGAATATAATGTAGTAGGAGAATATACAAATCAGTTAGCATTAGTAACAGATATTTTAACAAAAAAATCAGAAGGTATGATAGGTGTTGCTTTTATAGAAGAAGGAAAAAAAATGCCTACAATAGGATATATAAAGTTTGAAGAATGCAAGGTAGATGATATAGGAGAATATATTACATATGATTTTAATTTAGAGGATGGAGCAAGATTAACAATTGAAATAAATGGTGAAAAATATCCTATAACATCAGAGACAACTGTACAAATGATTGATGGAGGAATTCAAATAGGTGAAGATGTAGTTTTATTACAAGAAGGACAAAAAATTAATATTGTAAATGTTGACGGAAGTTGTTCTTTAGATATAGGGAATGGCAAACCATCTGTAACAGGAGGAGGAACTGTATCTGTACTTGATAAAATTACAGTTAATGGAGATGCTACAATAACAATGATAGATAAAGGTGTAGAAGTGAGCGGAAATGCTAGTATAAATAATTCGCCAATAGGAAATGGTAAAGCTCAAATTACTTATGATAAAAATCAAATTATTAATGTTAATGTTGTTGAAGCAGGAATAATGGGAAATACTATCCCTACAGAAACAATAAATATGATTGCGAATGGTTTAATAAAAGCAATGTTATCATTAATAAAAAACCTTTTAAAATTTTTAGTTACAACAACAATTATGATGTAATAAAATAATAAAAGAAAATCTTGGAATGATTTCCAAGATTTTTTTTTATTATTTAAAAAAAAGAGCTTGCATTTAATTGATTAAAACTATATAATAAATATAAATATGTAACATAGGAGAAAAAAATGAAGAAATTTGTAGGGATACTAGTGTTTGGAATTATATTTTTATTGGCTTTTGTAAATAATTCTTTTGCGGCTGAAGAAGTATCAGTGAAGTTAGAAATGGATAAGTCAGTTTTAAACACCGGAGATGAAGTTGCAGTTACAATTTCAGCAACAAGCAGTGCAACTAGTGATATAATGGGATTGGGAGGAACAATTGAATTTAATAAAAATGTTTTTGAATTAGTAACAATAGATTATAATACAGCTATTGAAGAAGCTGATAGTATTATGGCAACAATTTTAAGCGAAATGAAAAAAGAAATGGAAGCACAAGGTAAAGAATGTAAACTTATATGTGTTAATGAAAATTGGTGTATTACCTTAGTTGAAGAACAAGGAATTAGTGCGTTTTTAGCAATAACTATATCAAGCCCTATAAAAAATGCTTCAGCATATACAGAAATTGGAGATATAAAATTTAAAGTTAAAGGCACAGGAAGTAGTTCAACAGAAAAAATCTCATTAACTAATATGAAAGCAACTGCAGGAAGTAATTCTTCAACAAGTATTGAGGCTTCAAATGCATCAACACAATCAATTACAATTAATGCTGGTGGAGCTGGAAGTATGGATGATATTCCTTCTTTAAAACCAAGTAATAGTGCTGATAACAGTGATGAGAAAAAAGAAACATCTCAATCAACAACTACTAATTCGCAAACTGCAAACACAAATGCTCCAGATGCTGGAGTTGAAGACCTTATTCCTTTTGCTGTAATCATAATGGCACTAGGTGTGTTTGGATATGTTAAATATAATAAATATAGAGGTATATAGATAGTAATAATTATGACTTTCTTTACATATAGTAAAGAAAGTCTTTTGTTATAATAAAATAATGAATTTGGAGGTTTATGTATGAATTGCAAATGTGGATGTGAGAATTATAAGGACGAAAAATTAGAGAATATTTTACAAAAATATAATCAAGATAAAGGTAATTTAATACAAATACTAAATGAAGTGCAGGTTCAATATGGATATATACCAAAATATGTACAAAAAAGAATTTCAGAATACTTAGATATGCCAATGGCTGAAGTATATGGAGTAATTACATTTTATGCAAGATTTACATTAAAACCAAAAGGTAGGTATAATATAGCTGTATGTTTAGGAACAGCATGTTTTGTAAAGGGTTCTGAAAAGATATTAGATAAAGTTAAAGAAAAATTAGGAATAGATGTTGGAGAAACTACTGAAGATGGAAAATTTTCTATAGAAGCAACAAGATGTATAGGAGCTTGTGGGTTAGCTCCAGTATTTACTATAAATGACGAGGTATATGGAAAGGCTACGCCGGAGATGGTGGATAAGATTTTAGATAAGTATATAAATGAATAGAGGTCATGTAGGGGCAGGTCTTGACCTGACCTGGGTCGGTCAAGACCGACCCCTACAAAATGAATTATAATTATAAACAGGGGAGGCAAGGAATGAAGTCTTTAGAAGAAATAAGAAAAATTAGAGAAGAAAAAAGAAAAGAACTAGATTTACGTGTTAATTTAAATGCGAATACAAGAGAAAAACATATACTAGTATGTCATGGTACAGGATGTACATCATCAAAATCACCTAAAATCATAGAAAATTTTAGAAATATTTTGAGTGAAAAGAATATTGAAAATGTTAGAGTTATACAAACGGGGTGTTTTGGACTTTGTGCTAAAGGTCCAATAGTTATAATAAGACCAGAGGATACTTTTTATGCAATGGTAAGGCCAGAAGATTGTGAAGAAATTATAAATACACATATTGTTGAAGGAAAAATAGTAGAAAGACTTCTTTGTAAAGATATTGACAATTCAGTTGTTCAAAGATTAGATGAGTTGACTTTTTATAAAAAACAAAAGAGAATTGCTCTTCAAAACTGTGGAATAATTGACCCAGAAAATATTGATGAATACATAGCTTTTGATGGATATAAAGCATTGGAAAAAGTGCTTTTTGAAATGAGTCAAGATGACGTAATAAATGAAATAACAGAATCTGGACTTCGTGGTAGAGGTGGAGCAGGTTTCTCTACAGGTAAAAAATGGTTCTTTACAAAAATTGCTGAAGGAAAACAAAAATATGTAGTATGTAATGCTGATGAGGGAGACCCAGGAGCGTTCATGGATAGAAGTATTTTAGAAGGAGATCCACATTCAATAATAGAAGCTATGATGATTGCGGGATATGCAGTAGGAGCAAATAAAGGATATATATATGTAAGAGCTGAATACCCAATTGCAGTACATAGATTTCAAACAGCAATAGATCAAGCTAAGGAATATGGAATATTAGGAGAAAATATATTTGGAACTGAATTTAGTTTTGATTTGGAAATAAGACTTGGTGCAGGAGCATTCGTATGTGGAGAAGAGACTGCACTTTTAGAATCAATTGAAGGACGAAGTGGAAGACCAAGATTAAAACCACCATTTCCAGCAAATTCAGGATTATGGGGAAAACCAACACTAATAAATAATGTTGAAACATATGCAAATATAACAAAAATAATTTTAAATGGTGCAAAATGGTATAATTCAATTGGAACAGAAAATTCTAAAGGTACAAAAGTTTTTGCTTTAGGTGGTAATGTTGTAAATGTAGGGCTTGTTGAAGTACCTATGGGAACAACTTTAAGAGAAATTGTTTATGATATAGGTGGAGGAATTCCAGAAGGACGTAAATTTAAAGCAGCTCAAACAGGAGGGCCTTCAGGAGGATGTATACCAGAAGAACATTTAGATACACCAATAGATTATGAATCATTAATGCAAATTGGTTCTATGATGGGGTCTGGTGGATTAATTGTTATGGATGATTCTAAATGTATGGTGAATCTTGCAAAATTCTATTTAGGATTTACAGTAGATGAGTCATGTGGGAAATGTAATCCATGTAGAATTGGTACAAAAAGAATGCTTGAAATTCTAGAAAGAATAACAGAGGGTGAAGGCGAAACAGGTAATATTGAAAAACTAGAAACCTTAGCTGAAACAATAAAAAAAGCTTCTGTATGTGGACTTGGTCAAACAGCACCAAATCCAGTGTTAAGTACAATAAAATACTTTAGAGATGAATATGTTGCTCATATTGAAGATAAAAAATGTGTAACAAATGAATGTAAAGCATTAGCTAAGATGGAGATTAACTCTGAAAAATGTAAAAGATGTGGGCTATGTGCTAAAAATTGTCCAGTGGGAGCAATAACTGGAGATAGAGAAAATGGATATGTTATAGATACAGAAAAATGTATTAAATGTGGATTATGTGCTAGCAAATGCCACTTTGGTGCTATTTAAAATAAGGGAGGTTATGATAAATGGCAGAAACAATCAAATTAACAATAGATGGGAAAGAAGTAGAAGTAAAAGAAGGAACATCTGTCTTGGCTGCTGCAAGAGAAGCAAATATTGATATTCCAACACTTTGTTTTTTGAAAGAAATAAATGCAGCTGGAGACTGCAGAATGTGTATTGTAGAAATTGAAGGAAGAAGAGGATTTGTTCCTTCATGTATTACAAAAGTAGAAGAAGATATGGTTGTAAGAACTAATACACCTGAAATAAATGAAGCAAGAAGAGTAATTTTAGATTTAATTTTATCAACTCATAATAGAGAATGTTTAACTTGTGTAAGAAATGGTAATTGTGAATTACAAACTTTAGCAAGACAATTTGGAATTCAAGAAATTGAATTTGAAGGAGAAAAAATTGAAGCAAAAATTGATGATTTATCACCTTCTATTGTAAGAGATACAAGTAAATGTATAATGTGTAAAAGATGTGTGGCTGCGTGTAAAAATGTTCAAAATATAGGTGCTATTGATGTTGCTGGAAGGGGATTTGAGTCAAGAATAGCGGCGACAAATGATGAAAGCTTAAACAATGTAAATTGTGTTTTTTGTGGACAATGTATAGAAGCTTGCCCAGTAGGAGCATTAAAAGAAAAAGATGATACAAAATTAGTTTGGAGAAAAATAAACGATAAAGATACAGTTGTTTTAGTTCAAACAGCCCCAGCTGTAAGAGTTGCTTTAGGTGAAGAATTTGGAATGCCAATAGGAACAAATGTTGAAGGTAAAATGGTTGCGGTATTAAGAAAAATTGGATTTGATAAAGTTTTTGATACGAATACAGGTGCAGATTTAACAATTATGGAAGAGGCAAATGAATTTATAGAAAGATTTACACAAAATAAAACTTTGCCAATGATTACTTCATGCAGTCCAGGATGGATAAAGTTTATTGAGATGAATTATCCTGAATTATTAGGACATTTATCAACATGTAAATCTCCTCAAGAAATGTTTGGGGCAATTTTAAAATCATATTATGCAGAAAAAGAAAAAATTGATCCTAAGAAAATTTTTGTTGTATCAGTTATGCCATGTGTAGCTAAGAAATTTGAAAGAAGCAGAGAAGAACTTAAAAATAATGAATTAGATAATGTAGATGCTGTTCTTACAACTAGGGAACTTGCTAGAATGATAAAACAAGCAAATATAGATTTTGTAAATTTACCTGATGAAAAATTCGATAGTCCAATGGGAGATGCAACAGGAGCTGCAGTTATATTCGGTACAACTGGAGGTGTTATGGAAGCTGCATTAAGAACAGCAGTAGAAACAATTACAGGTGAAGAATTAAAGAAACTTTACTTTGAAGATGTAAGAGGTACAAAAGGAATAAAAAAAGCTGCAATAAAAATAGGTGAAATAGAAGTTAAAGTTGCAGTAGCACACGGATTAGCTAATGCTAGAAAAATTTTAGAAGAAATAAAACAAGGTAAAGCGGATTATCAATTTGTAGAAATTATGGCGTGTCCAGGTGGATGTGTGAATGGAGGAGGGCAACCTATTGTAAGCTCAAAAATAAGATCTGAAGTTGATGTTAAAACATTAAGAGCTAAAGCTTTATATTCTATAGATGAAGCGAAAACAATAAGAAAGTCACATGAAAATCCTGTGATAAAAAGGTTATATGAAGAATATCTTGAAAAACCAGGAAGTCATAAAGCACATGAATTATTACATACAACATATGGGGAAAGAGATAAATATAGTATATAATAATATAAAAATTGCACAAAGGAGAATGGAGATTATGAAATTAAAAAAAGATAAAGGTATAACTTTAACTTCGTTAGTTATTACTATTGGAGTAATGACGATATTAGCGGGAACAGTAGTTGTAGTAGCATTAAATGAAGGTGGGATAATAGGTAAAGCTGGAGAAGCAAAAGAAAGTGTGGAGGATGCTGGTGTATATCAAGATATAATACATGCGGTACTTACATCTAAAAATAAAAATGGTAAAATAAATGAAGAAGCTTTAACAAAAAAACTTAAAAAAATAGATAATAGTACAAATATAGTTAAAAATGAAAGTACAAATAGTTATATTGTTACTGTAAAAGGTGATAATTATATTATTGAAGAATATGGAAATGTAACTGTACAAGAATAAATTATATTTTAATGAATATATTTTATTATGAAAAAAATAAAAGTAATAATAATTTTATTTGTTTTAGTTATAGGGGCGGGCCCTGTGTCCGCCCTTGTTTTATATATTAATAATGACTATATTCAAACAGCAAATTATGCACAAAGTGAATATTCTATTTTAGTAGATGTAGAAAGTTCGAAGTTATATCTTTTAGATAATGGAAGGTTAGTGAAAAATTATTCATGCTCAGGAGGGAAATGGAATACGCCTTCGCCTATAGGGACATGGAAGATAACAAAAAAAGCAAAATGGGGTGAAGGTTTTGGAGGCAGTTGGCTAGGTCTAAATGTTCCGTGGGGCAATTTTGGAATACATGGAACTTTAAATCCACAATCAGTAGGATGGGCAAGTTCTCATGGTTGCATTAGAATGAATAATGATGAAGTTGCGGAGTTATATAAAGTTGTACCAATAGGAACAAAAGTAACAATAGTTGACGGTGTATATGGAGTATTTGGTAAAGGATTAAGAAATCTAAAATCTGGAATGTATGGCTCAGATGTAATGCAAATCCAAAAAAAACTTAAGGAATTAGGATATTTTTTAGCAACTCCAAATGGGAAGTTCGGAGCAGAAACTGAAAGGGCAGTTCAAAAATATTGCAAAGCTAACGGACTATATTCAAGAAAAACTATTGACATAGAATTACAGGAGCATATGGGATTTATGCTAATTGATTAATCTGTAGGGGGCGATTTTAATCGCCCCATCTTCAGTATTAAATATTTATTAGATATTATTAATTTTTATTATTTTATGTAGGGGTCGCCGCCCTCGGCGACCCGTGCTTCGTAGGAATACTTATATAATAAGATTGTAATTGTTGTTTTCGGGTCGCCGAGGGCGGCGACCCCTACAATGATTTAAATTTATTTTAAAATATAATGCTAAACCCTAACAACAATTTTTAAAAAAACATTGACAAGCCACATATAAGTATGATATTATTATACAGCACATATTTCGCCAATAGAAATATGTAGCTCTTATAACATAAGGGTGGTTAAAATAAAAATAATAGTAATATAGAATTGAAAAATAATAAAAAGTGTAGGGATACAATAGTTTGAAGAGTATCCAAAGAGTAAAAGTTATAATTTTCTCCTACACTTTTTTGTATTGCTAAAAAAATTAAATAAAGAGGAATTAAATATTAATCCAGGTTGTAAAAATCAAAATTGTTTTAGGGCAGTACGGTTTTGAGGATTATGATACATTAATATTTGAGAGGGACTTTGTTTAATTAGAAGATAGAAATTTATTTCTATTATAAATATATCTGCTCAAAAAATCATGAGGTGCGAAGTGCGAAGTGCGAAGTGCGAAGTGCTAAAAAAGCACACATCCCACATCTCACATCCCACTTCCAAAAAAGGGAGTTGATTTATTTTGTTAACAGACTTAAATTATGAAAAGACAACAAGAAAAACATTTGCGAAAATTGGAGATTTCGTAGATATTCCAAATCTTATTAAAGTTCAAAAAGATTCTTATGACTGGTTTGTAAAAGAAGGATTAGGAGAAGTATTAAGAGATATTTCACCAATCATTGATTACACAGGAAATTTAATTCTTGAATTTTTCGATTATTACATGGAGGATACAACTAAATATTCATTAGAAGAAGCAAAAGAAAGAGATGCTACATATTCTACTAGATTACACGTTAAAGTAAGACTTATAAATCGTGAAACTGGTGAAATCAAAGAGCAAGAAATTTACTTAGGTGATTTTCCTCTTATGACAGATAGCGGAACTTTCGTTATTAATGGTGCAGAAAGAGTTGTAGTAAGCCAATTAGTTAGATCTCCAGGTTGCTACTATGAATCAGATTATGATAAAACAGGAAAAAAATTATATAAAGCAACAGTTATGCCAATCAGAGGTGCATGGCTTGAATATGAAACAGATAGTAACGATGTATTCTATGTAAGAATTGATAGAACAAGAAAAATACCAGTAACAGCACTTTTAAGAGCAATAGGATTAGCTACAGATGAACAAATTATAGAAGTATTTGGAGAAGATGAAAAAATATTAGCTAGTATTGCTAAAGATACTATAAAAACTAGTGATGAAGCAATCGTTGAAATTTATAAAAAGTTAAGACCAGGTGAACTTCCAACAGTTGATGCTGCAAGAAGTTTATTTAACAACCTATTCTTTGACCCAAGAAGATATGATTTAGCTAAAGTAGGAAGATATAAATTTAATAAAAAATTAAGTTTATCTTCAAGAATTACAGGTCAAGTTGCTTACAGTGATATATTAGATAGTGAAACTGGAGAAATTTTAGTAGAAAAAGATACTGTAATTTCAAAAGAACAAGCTAATGCAATTCAAAATTCAGGAATAAACATTGTAGATATAAAAATTGATGATAAAAAAGTAAGAGTAATTGGAAATGGAACAGTAGATATAAATGCATTTGTAGAACTAAAAAAACTAGAAATCAAAGAACTTGTTAATTATGAAGTATTAAAAAATATTTTAGAAAATACAGACAAAAAAGATTTAGAAAAAGTAATTGATGAAAGAATCGATGAATTAATTCCAAAAAATATAATAACAGAAGATATTATTTCTTCAATTAACTATGTATTAAACTTACAATATGGATTAGGAAGAGTAGATGATATTGACCATTTAGGAAACAGACGTATCAGATGTGTTGGAGAGTTATTACAAAATCAATTTAGAATTGGTTTAACAAGATTAGAAAGAGTTGTTAGAGAAAGAATGACAATTCAAGACTTAGATGTAATAACACCACAAACATTAATAAACACAAAACCTATAACTTCAGCAATTAGAGAATTCTTTGGAAGTTCACAATTATCACAATTCATGGACCAAACAAACCCATTATCAGAATTAACACATAAAAGAAGAATTTCAGCATTAGGACCTGGAGGATTATCAAGAGAAAGAGCTGGATTCGAGGTTCGTGACGTTCACTATACACACTATGGAAGATTATGTCCAATAGAATCTCCTGAAGGACCAAACATTGGACTTATATCAGCACTTTCAACATTTGCAATAATAAATGAATATGGATTTGTTGAAACTCCATATAGAAAAATCGATAAAGAAACTGGAAAAGTTACAGATGAAGTTCAATATATGACAGCTGATGAAGAAGATGAATACATCATTGCACAAGCTACAGAACCAATGGATAAAGACGGAAAATTTATAAACAATAGAATAAGAGTAAGATACTTAGATGAAATAACAGAAGTTGACGCTAGCCAAGTAGATTACGTAGATGTTTCACCTAAACAATTAGTTTCAGTTGGTGCAGCAATGATTCCTTTCTTAGAACATGATGATGCTAACCGTGCATTAATGGGTGCGAACATGCAACGTCAAGCAGTTCCACTTATGATTACAGATTCTCCAATAGTAGGAACAGGAATTGAATATAAAGCAGCAAAAGATTCTGGAATAACAGTTTTAGCTAAAGAAGCAGGAACAGTAGAAAAAGTAACTGGTGACGAAATTACTATAAAAACAAAAAATGGAATTGATACATATAAATTACGTAAATTCAAAAGAACAAATGGTGGAACATGTATTAATCAACATCCAATAGTTGTAAAAGGTGAAAAAGTAAAAGCTGGAGATGTTATTGCTGACGGACCTTCTACACAAAATGGAGAAATGGCATTAGGAAAGAATGTTATAATTGCATTCACAACTTGGGAAGGATATAACTACGAGGATGCTATATTACTTAGTGAAAGATTAGTAAAAGAAGATGTTTATACTTCTATTCACATTGAAGAATACGATTGTGAATGTCGTGATACAAAATTAGGAGCAGAAGAAATAACAAGAGATATTCCAAACGTAGGTGAAGAAAACTTAAAAGACTTAGATGAAAACGGAATTATCAGAATTGGTGCAGAAGTTAGACCAGGAGATATATTAGTAGGTAAAGTAACTCCAAAAGGAGAAACAGAACTTACTGCAGAAGAAAGATTACTTCGTGCAATATTTGGAGAAAAAGCAAGGGAAGTTCGTGATACATCATTAAGAGTACCTCATGGTGAAGCAGGAACAATAGTTGACATCAAAAAATATAACAGAGATAACTCAGACGAACTTGGCCCTGGAGTAAATGAAGTAATAAGAGTATATATTGCTCAAAAAAGAAAAATTTCTGTTGGTGATAAAATGGCTGGACGTCATGGTAACAAAGGTGTTATTTCAAGAATATTACCAGTAGAAGATATGCCATTTATGCCAGATGGAACACCAGTAGATGTTGTATTAAATCCATTAGGTGTACCTTCTCGTATGAACTTAGGTCAAGTTTTAGAAGTTCACTTAGGAATGGCTGCAAAATTATTAAATATGAAAGTTGCAACTCCAGTATTTGACGGAGCTTCAGAAGAAGATATAGTTGAGTTATTAAAACAATCTGGATTATCAGAAGATGGAAAAACAATACTTTATGATGGAAGAACAGGAGAACCATTTGATAAACCAATTACAGTTGGAGTTATGTATATGTTAAAACTTCACCACTTAGTTGATGATAAAATACATGCTCGTTCAACAGGACCATACTCTTTAGTAACACAACAACCTTTAGGAGGTAAAGCACAATTTGGTGGACAACGTTTTGGAGAGATGGAAGTTTGGGCTCTAGAAGCATATGGAGCAGCATATACATTACAAGAAATTTTAACAGTAAAATCAGACGACGTTGTAGGTAGAGTAAAAACATACGAAGCAATAGTAAAAGGTGAAAATGTTCCTGAACCAGGTGTTCCAGAAAGTTTCAAAGTTTTAGTAAAAGAATTACAAAGTTTAGGATTAGACGTAAGACTATATTCTGATAATGATGAAGAACTAGAACTTAAAGAAAATATAGATGAAGGAATAGACTTAAATATTGAAGAAGCAAATAAGTTACTAGAAGCTGAACAAATTGTTAATGAAGAAGAGTTACAAGATGAGTATAATGAAGAAAATCTAGAAGACGATGATTTACTTGATGATATAGATGATATTGATGAAGAAGATTTACTTGAAGAGCCAGAAGTTTTAGATAAGGAAATTTTTGACAATGACCTTGCAACAGACAATCTTTTAAATGATGAAGACATTATAGAATAATAAAAATGATATAGGGGTCGTCGTCCTTACCCAAAGGGAATGTGATATCCGTAACCTCATTGCATTCGGACGGCTATCCGATGGCGACCTACATAATAAAAATCTAATTAAATAATATAACAATAAAATAAAATTAAATTTCAGTATGGAATTGTTCGAGCAATGTATATTTGATTTTATAATATTGTAGTTGGTTTTTAGAATTAGGAAAATAAAATAATAATTGATAAAATTTACCAAACTCCAAATGATAAAATCCAATAACCGATATGAATTTTGAAGGAGGAAAGAAGACCTTTATGGAAAACAAAGAAGTTAAAGATGAATTAGATATTTTTAATAAAATTAAAATAGGGCTAGCATCAGATGAAAAAGTAAGAGAATGGTCTAAGGGAGAAGTAAAAAAACCTGAAACTATTAATTACAGAACTTTAAAACCAGAAAAAGATGGATTATTCTGTGAAAAAATATTTGGACCAACAAAAGACTGGGAATGTCATTGTGGAAAATATAAAAGAGTAAGATATAAAGGTATTATATGTGATAGATGTGGTGTTGAAGTTACAAAATCAAAAGTTAGACGTGAAAGAATGGGGCATATTGAATTAGCTGCTCCAGTAGCACACATTTGGTATTTTAAAGGTATACCAAGTAGAATAGCACTTCTATTAGATATTTCACCAAGAAGTCTAGAAAAAGTTATCTACTTTGCATCATATATAGTAATTGATAAAGGAACATCAGGATTAACAAAATGTCAAATTTTAAATGAGAAAGAATACCATGAAGCTGTAGAAAAATATGGAAAAGGTTCTTTTACTGCAAAAATGGGTGCAGAAGCTATTAGAACTTTATTAAAAGAAGTAGATATTGAAAAATTATCTATAAAATTAAAAAAAGAAATTGAAAAATCAAGTGAGCAAAAAAAAGCTAAATTAGTAAAAAGATTAGACACAGTAGAAAGCTTTAGAAATTCAGAAAACAAACCAGAATGGATGATAATGAATGTTGTTCCAGTTATACCACCAGAATTAAGACCAATGGTTCAATTAGATGGAGGTAGATTTGCTACATCTGATTTAAATGACTTATATAGAAGAGTTATAAATAGAAATAATAGATTAAAAAGATTATTAGAATTGGGAGCACCAGAGATTATTGTAAGAAATGAAAAAAGAATGTTACAAGAATCTGTTGATGCATTAATAGACAATGGAAGACGTGGAAGACCAGTAACAGGAGCTGGAAATAGACCTTTAAAATCTTTATCAGATATGTTAAAAGGAAAACAAGGACGTTTCCGTCAAAACTTACTTGGAAAACGTGTTGACTATTCAGGACGTTCAGTTATCGTTGTAGGACCTGAACTAAAAATATATCAATGTGGACTTCCAAAAGAAATGGCAATAGAATTATTTAAACCTTTCGTAATGAAAGAATTAGTTGAACGTGGATTAGCACATAATATAAAAAATGCAAAAAGAATGGTAGAAAAATTAAGACCAGAAGTATGGGATATATTAGAAGAAGTTATTCAAGACCATCCAGTAATGCTTAACCGTGCTCCAACACTACACAGACTTGGTATTCAAGCATTCGAACCAGTTTTAGTAGAAGGTAGAGCTATAAAACTTCACCCATTAGTTTGTACAGCATTCAATGCTGACTTCGATGGAGACCAAATGGCTGTTCACGTACCTTTATCACCAGAAGCACAAGCAGAAGCAAGATATTTAATGTTATCAGTAAATAACTTATTAAAACCACAAGATGGAAAACCAGTTACAGTACCTACTCAAGATATGATCTTAGGAAGTTATTACTTAACAATGGAAACAGAAAATGAAAAAGGTGAAGGAATGTACTTCAAAGATGAAGACGAAGCCCTTTTAGCATACTATAATGGTGACTTAGGATTACATGCAAAAGTAAAAATAAGAAGAACAAAACAAATTGGAGAAGAAATAAAAACAAAAACAATAGAAACAACAGTAGGAAGAATAATCTACAATGCTGAAATACCTCAAGACTTAGGATTTGTTGATAGAACAGACCCTGAAAAAGCCTTTGATTTAGAAATTGACTTCCCAGTTATGAAGAAAAACTTAGGAACAATTATAGCAAAATGTATTGATAAACATGGATTAAATGTAGCTGCAGAACTATTAGACTATATTAAAACATTAGGATTCAAATATTCAACAAGAGGTGCTATTACAGTGTCAGTTGCTGACGTTGCAGTGCCAGAAGCTAAAAAAGAAATATTGGCAAATAGTGAAAAACAAGTTGATGAAATTGGAAAACAATTTAAACGTGGTTTAATTACTGAAGACGAAAGATATGCATCAATCATTAAAGTATGGGAAAAAGCAACAAGTGAAGTTACAGATGCAATGAAAGATAATTTTGATGATTTAAATCCAATCTACATGATGGCACAATCAGGAGCTAGAGGTAACATGAACCAATTACGTCAAATTGCGGGTATGCGTGGACTTATGGCAAACACATCTGGTAAAGCCGTTGAGATTCCAATCAAATCATGCTTCAGAGAAGGATTAGATGTTCTAGAATACTTCATATCATCACACGGTGCTAGAAAAGGTTTAGCAGATACAGCTTTAAGAACAGCTGACTCTGGATACTTAACAAGAAGATTAGTTGACGTTTCTCAAGATATTATAGTAAGAGAAACAGACTGTGGTTCAACTGAAGGAATTGAAATTGAAGATATAAAAGATGGAAATCAAATAATTGAAAAATTACATGAAAGATTAGTTGGAAGATATGCATTACATGATATTATTGACCCAACAACAAATGAAGTAATAGTAGATACAAATACTTTAATTTCTAGCGATATAGCAGATAAAGTTATAGCTGCAGGAATTACAAAAGTTGAAGTTCGTTCAGTACTTGGATGTAAATGTAAACATGGTGTTTGTGCTAAATGTTATGGTATGGGATTAGCAACAAGAAAAGAAGTAAACATTGGTGAAGCAGTTGGTATTATAGCTGCGCAATCAATTGGTGAGCCTGGTACACAGCTTACAATGAGAACTTTCCATACTGGAGGTGTTGCAGGAGGAGATATCACACAAGGTTTACCTAGGGTTGAAGAGTTATTTGAAGCTAGAAAACCAAAGGGATTAGCTGTAATTTCAGAAATAGATGGTACAGTTAAAATACAAGATGTTAAGAAAAGAAAAGAAATTACTGTTACATCAAAGGAAGATTCTAAAACATATACAATTAGTTTCGGTTCTAAACTAAAAGTAAAAGAAGGAGACGAAATTAAGGCAGGAGACCCATTAACAGAAGGTTCAATAAATCCTAATGAAATTTTAGCAATTAAAGGTGCAGAAGGCGTTCATAGATATTTAACAGCAGAAGTTCAAAAAGTTTATAGAAACCAAGGTGTTGATATTAATGACAAACATATTGAAGTTATAGGAAGACAAATGCTTAAGAAAGTAAAAGTTGAAGATGTTGGAGATACAACATTAGTTGCTGGTTCATTAATGGATGTTAATGAATTTAACGAAGAAAACGAAAAAGTAAAAGCTGAAGGTAAAACAGCAGCAACAGGAAAGAGATTATTACTAGGTATAACAAAAGCATCATTAGCTACAGATAGTTTCTTGTCAGCAGCATCTTTCCAAGAAACAACAAGAGTGTTAACAGAAGCTGCAATAAAAGGTAAAAAAGATGAATTAATAGGATTAAAAGAAAATGTTATCATAGGTAAATTAATCCCAGCAGGAACAGGAATGAATGCATATAGAAATATAAGAATAAGCACAGAGGAAGAACAAAAAGTAGAAGAAAATGCAGAAGTAGTAAATGGACCTGTTGAAGAAGAAACAGCAGAAGTAACAGAATAATTATAAAAACCGCTCATTTGTGAGCGGTTTTTTTATGAATGGTGAATAATGAATAGTGAATAGTGGTGGTTAGAAATTGCTTTTTAAAAGCAATTTCTTTTTTATTGTTAATTTATTAGTGTAGGGGTCGGTCTTGACCGACCCAGGGCAGGTCAAGACCTGCCCCTACAAAATATTATTTATAATAAACAATATTAATATTTTTCAACAAAATCCTCAAATATTATTGAATTTATAGAAAACAAATGTTACAATCTAATAGTAAAAATTTCGACATAAAAAACGAAAAAAATAGGGGGAAATGATAATGGAAAACATTAAAGTATTTGCTTGTAATTCAGCAGAAGCATTTACACAAGAAATATGTGATTGCCTTGGAATACCAATGGGAAAAAAAGATTCATTTAAATTCGCAAATGATAACAGTTTTGTTCAATTAAAAGAAACTGTAAGAGAACAAGATGTATATATAGTACAAACAACTGAACCACCAGTAAATGAAAGAATAATGGAATTATTAATAACAGTAGAAGCTGCAAAAAGAGCAGGAGCAAGAAGAATAACAGCTGTTTTACCATATTTTATGTATTCAAGATCAGATAAAAAAGATCAATCTAGAGTGCCAGTAACAGCAAAATTAATGGCAACAATATTAGAAGCAGCAGGAGTAGACCATGTATTAACATGCGATTTACACAATCCAGCAATTCAAGCATATTTTAATGTTATATGTGATAGAGTAACTGCTAAACACTTATTAGAAAAATATTTTGAGGAAAAACAATTAGAAAACATGGTAGTAGTTGCAACAGATGCAGGAAGCTCAAAAAAAGCATATAAATATTCACACTATTTTGAATGTCCTTTAGCATTAATAGATAAAAGAAGAGAATCAAATAATGATAATGCAGTTGCAACAAATATAATAGGAGATATAGAAGGAAAAACAGCATTAATATTTGATGATGAAATAAGTACAGCAGGAACATTAGTTGAAGCTGCAAATATATTAAAAGAACATGGAGCAAAAGAAATATATGCAGGAGCTACTCATGGAGTTTTAGTAGGACCAGCTATAGAAAGAATTCAAAATTCTCCAATAAAAGAAGTTGTTGTAACAAATACTATTCCAATTGAACCAGAAAAAATGATAGATAAAATAAAAGTTGTATCAATAGCTCCATTATTTGCAGAAGCTATAAAAAGATTAAACGAGGCAAAACCTCTAGGAGATTTATTTGAATATGATAAATAGATAAATAAAACAAGAAAGCACCCGTAAGGGTGCTTTCTGTGTAACATTAATTATTGTAAAACGTAACTAAGGGGTGCTGGTTGGCATCAACGCATCTGAATTTGCCGTCTTGCTTAATAACAGATATTCCGCAATCAAATTGAATATATTCTTCACACCATTCATAAGGGATTTTTGTGAATCCTATACCAGTATGTATAATTCCTTGATTAGTATCAAGAATAAAGATTCTTTTTCTATCCTTGCTTGAACAGTAATACAAATTCCCTTTTCTTGCGAAAACGACATTATCATCAGAATCGCTTACTTCATCATATTCAGGCTTAAAGATTTCAAATTCTCCATAAGAAATGCAACCGTATTTATTGTTGAGTTTGGTTCTTGCAACACCATTATAAGGTTCATAAATCCAGTCATAAATTAATGGTATAAATTGGACTCCGAGTTTGTTTATAAATCCATATTTTCCTTCTATTTTAACTTTTGATACACCTTTTTCATCAAAGGAAGTTGCTGAATCATAAATAGGTTCTATTATAAAAAATGTGTTTATATTGGCAAAACCAATTTTCTCGCCTTTTTTTATTTCAAACATTTCATTAATGCAGCAATCACTTATGTAATCATAAGATAAAGGTATACATTCAACTCCAAGCTTGTTTATAAGACCGTATTTACCTTCAATATCAACTTTGGAAAATCCTTTCTCAAAAGAAGTTGCTGAATCATAGATAGGTTCTATTATGAAAAAAGTATTTATATTGGCAAAACCAATTTTTTCACCTTTTTTTATTTCAACCATTCCATTGATGCAACAATTGCTTATGTAATCGTAAGATACACGAATACATATTTGACCTGAAGGATTGACAAGACCATATAAATTATTTTTTCCTACAATGAAGAACCCGTATTTTGTCATACTAATAGAATCATAAGAGGGTTTGATAATTTCAATACCATCTGAGTTCAATATTCCTAATAGTTCTCCTGACTTAGTAAGATAAAAGGGCTTAGATGAATTGAGTTCAGTAATATCGTCGAATACTAACCGTTCACCGTTTTTGTTTACAATTGTTTTTTGGATTTCCAGCATTCTGAATCCTCCCTAAATAAATTATTAATTTGTTACTGAACAATTATAACACTTTATGTAAAATAATGCAAATAACAACATTCAATTGAAATTTTTTATTAAATTTAATAACATAATTCATAAAAATCACCTATAACTATTGACATTAAAGAGCTTTTTCTATATAATACAAAAAGTGAATTATCCCACAGCATGGAAAAAAGTGCAATATCGAGGGGAGGGAAAGTAAATGTCAGAGATTAAAGTTAATAATGGAAATATAGAAGACGCATTAAAAAGATTTAAAAGACAATGCGTTAGAAATGGTGTTTTACAAGAAGTAAGAAAAAGAGAACACTATGAAAAACCAAGTGTAAAAAGAAAGAAAAAATCAGAAGCAGCAAGAAAAAGAAAATTTTAAAATATAATGAAAGAGGTGAGAAGGTTAAATAAAAACTTTTCGCCTTTTAATTTATATTAGGACATAAATTTATATATTATAAATGTGTAGGGGTCGCTGCCCTCAGCGACCCGAAAAAATATCAGGGTCGCCGAGGGCGGCGACCCCTACAAATTTTTGAAAGGAGGAAAATATATGTTAAAAGAAAAATTGTTAGAAGATTTAAAAATTGCTATGAAGGAAAAACAAGAATTAAAAAAGAATGTAGTTCAAATGATTAGAGCTGCAGTGTTACAAGTAGAAAAAGATAAACAAATCGAATTAGAAGATAATCAAATTTTAGAAATAATAGCAAAAGAAGCTAAAAAAAGAAAAGACTCTTTAGCAGATTATGAAAAAAGTGGAAGAGAAGATTTAGTTGAAAAAATAAAAGCAGAAATCGAAATAGTTTCAGAATATTTACCTAAACAATTAACAAAGGAAGAAATTACTGAAATTGTAAAGGTTATAATTGAAGAAACAGGTGCAACAACAATAAAAGATATGGGAACAGTTATGAAAAGTGCAAAGGAAAAAATGGGAGCATCTGCAGACGGAAAAACAATAAACGAAGTAGTAAGAGAATTATTGAAATAAATTGAATAAAAATACATTTAAGGAAAATAATATAAGGTGAAGTGAGAAGTGGGATGTGTGATGTGCGAAATTTTAGTAATGTCTATGAAGTGAAAACTAAAATCACACCTCACACCTCGCACATCTCACTTCTAATTGAAAATAAACAATTATGAAAATTAGAAAATATAAACATAATGATTATTATAAAAAAGGAGAACTTTCATGTCATATATTTCAAAAGAATTAAAACAAGGAATTAATTTACATTGTATAGATACAAAAAAATTCAAAACAAATTTATTTACATTTTTTATAACAATTCCTTTATCTAAAAACACAGTAACAAAAAATGCGCTTATACCAGCAATTTTAAGACAGGGAACAGCTAATTTAAAAACACAAGAAGAAATAAATATAAAATTAGAGGAACTTTATGGAGCAACATTTGATTGTGGTATAGATAAAATAGGGGATAATCTAGTGTTGAAATTTTATATGGAAACATTGAATGATGAGTATGTACCAACTAAAGAAAATCTTTTAGAACAAGCAACAAATTTATTATTCGACTTAATTTTAAATCCATATATTGAGAATGAAGGATTTAAAGAAGAATATTTAGTTACAGAAAAAGAAAACATGAAGACATTGATTAATTCTAAAATAGACAATAAGGATAGGTATGCATTTAATAGATGTATAGAAGAAATGTATAAAGACAAACCGTATGGTTTATATAAATATGGAACAATAGAAGATTTAGAAAAAATAGGTGCAAAAGACCTGTATGAACAATATATAAATGTTATTAATAATTACAAAATGGATATATTTATATCTGGAAACATAGAACCAAATTCAGTATTTGAATTAATTTCAAAGAATGAAAATATAAATAAATTGCAGGACAGAGAAGGAAAATATATTTTAAATAATGAACAAACAGAAATAAAAGAAGAAACGGAAATAACAACCTTAGAAGAAAAGATGGATGTAACTCAGGGAAAATTAATTTTAGGATTAGATATATTTAATAATGAGTTAGGAGCAAAATATATTACTAAAATATATAATGTTATTTTAGGAGAAAGTGCGACATCTAAATTGTTCCAAAATGTTAGGGAAAAAGCGAGTCTAGCATATACGACAAGGTCAAACTATGTATATCAAAAAAATAATATATTCATAAGATGCGGAATTGAAATACCAAATTATGAAAAAGCAGTAGAAATTATAAAAGAACAATTAGAAGATATGAAAAATGGTAATTTTACAGATGAAGATTTAGTAAATGCAAAAAAATATATGATTTCTGGGTTAGAAACGTTACAGGACGAACAAGATTCAGAAATTACGTATTATTTGGGACAAGAATTATCAGGAACATTGGTAACATTCCAAGAATATATGGATAAAATAAATGCAGTAACAAAGGAACAAGTAGAAGACATTGCAAAACAAATTAAAATAAACACAATTTATTTTTTGAGGAATTAAAAAAATATTGTAGGGGTTGCCGCCCTCGGCAACCCGAAAAAATAATGCGTGATATAAAAATGTAAATCGGGTCGCCGAGGGCGGCGCCCCCTACATTACAAAAATTGAAACAAAGGAGTCGCCAAATGCAAATAATTGAAAATTCTAAAGTTAAAGAAAATCTATATATAGAAAAACTAGAAAATGGACTAACTATAATGATTATGCCTAAAAAAGGTATACAAAAAAAATATATAATGTGGGCTACAAACTACGGTTCAATGGATAATAGATTTGTGGTTCCCGGAGAAAAAGAAGAAACAGAGGTTCCGGAAGGTATTGCTCATTATTTAGAACACAAAATGTTTGAACAACCAAATGGAACAAATAGTCTAGATACATTAACAGCATTAGGTGTTAATGCAAATGCATATACAACAACTAATCATACAGCTTATTTATTTGAATGTACAGACAATTTCGAACCTGCATTAGATGAACTTATGGACTATGTTCAACATCCATATTTTACAGATGAAAATGTTGAAAAGGAAAAAGGGATTATTGGACAAGAAATAATGATGTATGATGATTATCCTGAATGGGCAGTATACATGAATGCAATGAAAGCAATGTATAAAAATAATCCAATAAAAATAGATATAGCTGGTTCAATTGAATCAATTGCGAAAATTGATAAAGAAGTTTTATATAAATGCTATAATACTTTTTATCATCCTTCTAATATGGTAATGGGTGTAGCAGGAGATTTTGAACCAGGAGAGTTATTAGAAGAAATCAAAAAAAGATTAATAAAAAAAGAGGAACAAGAAGAAATAAACAGAATATTGGAAAATGAACCAGCAGAAATTGTACAAAACAAAATAGAAAAGCAAATGGAAGTAAGTATGCCTTTATTTGTAATAGGAATAAAAGATTTTGAAGGCGTTGAAACTGAAATAACAGCAAAAAAACATATGACTATAGAAATTCTTCTTAATATGTTGATAGGAAAAAGTTCAAAATTATATAAAGAATTATATAATAAAATGTTGTTAATGTCAGAGCCATATGTTGAATATGAATTTTCAAAAAATTATGCACATGTGGCAATAACAGGACAATCTAAAGAACCAGAAACAATATTAAAAGAACTTCAAAATGCAATAAAAGAAATGAAACAAAATGGAATAAATGAAGAACAATTCGAAAGAGTTAAAAAGATGATTTATGGAGCATACGTAAAGGAATATAATAATGTTTCAGATATAGTTAGAATGTTTGTATCTGATTATTTTAAAAATATTAATAGTTTTGATTATTTAGAAAACTTTAATGAAATAACAATAGAATATGCAAAACAAATATTAGAAGAAACATTTAGGGAAGATAGAACTATAATATCAATAATAAAACCAAATGCAAAATAATATTGTAGGGGCGGCTATCAGCCGTCCGAAATATATTAAAATAAAGGAATTTTAAAATGAATCAAATCACATTCCCGTTATTTAATTTAAAAATGGAAATACCAAGGGTTGCTTTTGAAATTTTTGGTATAAAAATATACTGGTATGCAATAATAATAGTTTCATCAATTATTATTGCATTATTAGTATGCAAAAAAAATGAAAGAAAATTTGGAATAGATTTCTCTGTAATTTTAGATTTGCTAATTTTTTTAATACCAATATCAATAATATCAGCAAGATTATATTATGTGTTATTTAATTTAGATAGTTATATAGTGGCACCAGAGAAAATTTTCAATTTAAGAGCGGGAGGACTAGCAATATATGGTGGAATAATTGGCGGAGCAATAACGTCTTATATTTTTTGCAAAAAAAGAAAAATAAATTTACTTGATTTATTTGACTATATAGTTCCTTCGTTAGCTTTAGCACAATCAATAGGAAGATGGGGGAATTTTTTTAATGTAGAAGCCTATGGATATGAAACTTCAATTTTCTGTAGAATGGGTATATATGAAGCAGGAAAATACATAGAAGTTCACCCTACTTTTTTATATGAATCAATAATTACTTTAGGAATATTTATTATACTTCAAAAAATAACAACAAAAAGAAAATTCAAAGGTGAATTGACAGTAATTTACTTAATTTTGTATTCTTTTTTTAGAATGTTGATTGAAGGTGTAAGAGTAGATAGTTTAATGATGGGAAATGTTAGAATTTCACAAATTTTATCAGGAGCAATTTTTGTCACTTTATCTTTCTTTTTGACATATAAAAAAATAAAAAATAAAAAAATAAAAACAGATGTTAAATAATATAAAAATATGGCATACGAAAATTAGCCTAAACACAGCTTTTTAGCTGTTTTTTTATTGACTAAGATGTAAAAATATGTTATTTTTAAACCATACTAAAGAAAAAACATAAGAAAAGGAGAGGTATGTATGATTAATGATGAAATTAAGGAACTAAGAAAAAAATTAGATGAAAGCATACAAAACAAAAGACCTTATGATGAAATTTATAAAATAAGTGTAGAATTAGATGAATTAATAATAAAATATTATAAAAATGAGATAGATAAAAGAGCGTAATTACGCTCTTTTTTTGTTTGGAATAAAATTATTGTAGGGGCAGGTCTTGACCTGCCCAGGGTCGGTCGAGACCGACCCCTACGTATAATTCACTAAATTTTATTAAATTTCATTTGCAAAATAATAAAACATATGTTAAAATGCATATGAATATTTGAAATAGTACACATAAAGTGTTGAAAAATATGTTTTTATGTGGTATAATATAGATGTTAAAGAAAAAAATAGGTGATTTTTATGAATTTAAAAAAGAAAAGTCTAATATTACTATTAATTTTTTTAATAATTATAACAATAATGCCAACTGTTAGTGCAAGTTTTGATCCTGAGGAATATGAACCGGACCCATTACAAGGAGGAGCAATACTTATTGGAGCAGGTAATACAATTTTAGGTGTAATACAAGTTGTAGGTATAATTGTTTCAGTTGCTATACTTATAATATTGGGCATTAAATATATGTTGGGTTCTGTTGAGGAAAAGGCGAGTTATAAAAAATCTATGATACCATATCTTTTAGGAGCAGTAATGCTTTTTGCAGCATCAGCATTTGTTGAAATATTATATGAATTTGGAATGAAAATAGCTGGAGCTTAGATGCAGAAATGGAAGTGATAATATGAGTAAAAAAATAATAATTATATTAAGTATATTTATATTATTGCTAGGATTATTTATAAATCCTACATATGCTATTGATGAAATTTTAGAACAAGGTCAGTCATTTATAAAAGATGGTGAAACTCTAGTACAATCTGAAGGAGAACCAATAAAAGATGATGCTTTAAAGGAAGTGTCAAATACAATTTATAATATACTTCTTGCAATTGCAATTTTCATTGCTGTAGGATATGCAATGGTTTTAGGTATTTATTATATGATGGGAAGTATAGAAGAACAAGTAAAAATAAAAGAGAGTTTATTACCATTTGCAATAGGTTGTATAGTTGTATTTGGAGCTTTTGGAATATGGAAAATTATTGCAAATATTTTGCAAGAAATTTAAGTTTTTAACATTATTCTATAACAAGTAGAATAGTTAAAATATATATAATAATAAAAGGAGGACTATAATATGAAAAAATTAGTAAAAATCGTTTCTATACTTATGATAGCTTTAATGGTAGTTACTATTAGTACATCAGTTTTTGCAACAGGAGGATATACACCAGGACAAGTTAATCCAGATCATCAAGGAACAGATAATATTCAAACATTTGGTAACAGATTAGTAGGTATTTTACAGGTTATAGGAATAATTGCATCTGTTGCAATACTAATTGTTTTAGGTATTAAATATATGATGGGAAGCGCTGAAGAAAAAGCAGAATACAAAAAAACAATGATACCATACCTAATTGGTGCTGTTTTAATATTTGCTGCATCAGCATTAGCTCAAACAGTTTTCACATGGGCACAAACATTAACTGCAGGTTAATAATAATTTTAAACAAAAGAACCTTGTTCAGAAAAGAACGAGGTTCTTTTTATTACAAGAGTGTTACATATACATGACATTTTTGTGAAATTTATGTAAAAATATTATCATTTTTAGGCATTTCTGTTATAATATATATAATTATAATTGTATACAAAGGAGAACTTTGGATGGGAACATATGAAATACCTAGAAATGTAAAAGGTGAAGGTAGAATTTTATTTATTTTTTCAGTTAAATCTTTATTATGGACAGCAGCTACAGGAGCAGTAGGATTATTATTCTTTTTTATATTTAGCATACTAAACTTAAATGTAGTAGGAATAGTTATTGCACTCGTATTTGCAGCAATAGGATATGTAATAGGAAGCTTTAAAGTGCCTGAAATATCAAGTTGGGAATTTACTAGAAAAACAGGTGGAGAAAACATTGATGATGTAATAAAAAGAGCAATAAATTTCCGAAGAAAAGGAAGAAGAATTTATGTCTATACAAAGGAGGAAAAAGAATAATGGGAGAAATATTAGCTATAGTAGCAGTTATATTAGCCTTTGTGGTAATCATATTAACTTTTATATATATGAAAATGTCAATGGATGAGAAAAATGGGACATCTCAGATTAATAAAAATAATAAATCAAACGAAGAAGTAAAGAGTGGTAAAACAACTCAATCATATAGTACACAGTCAATATTTGATTTTATGGAATTTGATAAAATTGAAGACAATATGATAATTCAAAAAAATGGGAAAAGATATTTAATGGCAATAGAATGCCAAGGAATAAATTATGATTTAATGTCTAGTGTTGAAAAAAATTCTATTGAAAGTGGATTTGTTCAACTTTTAAACACATTAAGATATCCAATTCAAATATATACACAAACAAGAACAATAAATTTGGAAAATAGTTTACAAAATTATAGAAAAAGATTAGAAGATATAGAACATAGTTTAACAAGTAAAGAAAATAAATATAAACAAATGCAACAATCAGGAAGATATACAGAAAAAGAATTAAACAAGCAACATATGGAAATTATTAAAGAAAAAAATCTTTATGATTATGGTAAAGATATAATATTTAATACAGAAAGAATGAGCTTAAATAGAAATGTTTTAAGAAAACAATATTATATTATAGTTTCATATTATGCTGCGGAAGCGGGAAACGACTTATTAGGTGATGATGAAGTTAAAAACTTAGCTTTTTCAGAATTGTATACAAGATGTCAATCTATAATTAGAACCTTGTCAGCGTGTGAAATAGCGGGAAACATTTTAGATTCATATGAATTAGTGGATATGCTTTATAATGCTTATAATAGAGATGAGGCAGAAACTTATGGATTGGAAAAAGCTTTAAGAGCAGGATATGATGAATTATATACAACAGCACAAGATGTACTAGATAAGAGAATGGAAGCATTAGATGAAGTTATAGAACAAAAAGCGTTAGAACAAGCAACAATGGCAGTGGAAGAAGCTAGAAGTGAAAAAGAAAAAAAGGTAATAAAAAAAGAAATGAGTATAGAAGAATTAGCGGAACAAATGGCAGAAATGATTATTATGGAGAATGAAGCATATTTGGGAGCTGATATAGCTGAGGAAGCTATAAAAAAAGTGAAGAAATCTAGTACAAAAGAAAAAGGAGGAATTAAAGATGGCAGCAAAGAAGAAATCAAGAGAACAAGAAGAATTGCTAAAAGTTAATTCACCAGAAGAAAAATATGAATTATTAAAAAAGAAAACAATAAAACAGTTAATTGCACCATCTGGAATAGATGCATCAAATATAGATCATTTAGAAATAATTTCTAATACAACAAGATTTGCTAGAAGCTTTTTCGTGTCAAACTTACCAAGAATGGCAACATTTCCATATCTACTTAGAGATATGTATGAATTTGGAGATGTAAACACATCAATATATATAAAACCTATACAAGAATCGACATCTCAAAATCAATTAAATAAAGTAATAAATGAACTTGAAACAGAAAGAATTGTTGCTGCAGATAGAGGAAATATAAACAGAGAAAGCTTATTGGCACAAAAAAGAATAGAAGCAGAGGAATTAAGAGATGAAATAGCATCAGGTTTTAACAAATTATTTGAAGCTTCAATTATTTCGACATTATTTACATACAACCTAAAAGATTTAGATAGATTAACAAAATTACTTGCAACAGAAATGTCTAAATCATTAGTTAATATAAAATCAGCATGGGGAATACAAGAGGAAGCTTTTCAAAGTAATTTACCTTTAATGGAAGATAAAGTTAAAAAAGTTCATACTTTTGACCGTAGGTCAATGGGAACAGTATTTCCATTTACTACTTCAGAAGTAGGTCATCTTACAGGGATTCCATTAGGATTTAACAAGCAAACAGGAACACCTATATTATTTGATAATTTCCATAACTCATTAACAAATTATAATATGGTTGTTTTTGCTAAATCTGGAGCAGGTAAATCTGTTACAATGAAAACTTTAATATCTAGGTCTTCGGTCTTAATGGGTATTGAAAGCTTAGCTCTAGATGCAGAAGGTGAGTACAAGCCTGTTGCAGATGCATTAGGAGGAATAAATGTAATAATTAGTCCAAACTCTAACACAATAATAAATCTTTTTGATATAGAAGTTGAAAAAATTAGAGATGAAATTACAGGAAGAGAAAGAGCAATACTTAATGTAGAAAATAAAGTTGAGGATGTTACTCAAGCAATATTAACAATGGCAAGAGGAAGTACTAGAAGTAAAGAAGTTAATGAGCTTACAAAACAAATAATATCAGAGGCAGTTGCAGAAGAATATAAAAGAGTGGGAATTACATCTGACCCAGCAAGCTTATATGAATTAGATAGTAATTTTAACGGAGATTCTTTAGCAAAAAATAAAAAAGAAATGCCTACAATTGGGTCATGGTATAAGAGAATTGTAAAAAAAGCACAAGAAAACGATAATGCAGATTATAGATTCCATTATAGTTACTTAGTAAAAGTTATGAAACAATACATAAGAGAATTTAATGGACAAATGGCATACTTTGATGGACAAAGTACATTTGATTTATTAGAGGGGGCGCCATTTATAAACTTAGATATTTCAGGATTAGAAGAAAGATTTGCAAGACCATTAGCACAACAAATACTACTTTCATGGATTTGGGAAAAATATGTTAAGAAAAATAGTGAAGATAGGTCAAAAGCAACAAAGAAAAGAGTTCTAGTAGATGAAGCATGGATGCTTTTACCATATCCTGAAGCAGTAGACTTTTTAAATACAATGGCAAGACGTGCTAGAAAAAGAAATGTATCTTTAGCAATAGTTTCACAAAGATTTCAAGATTTTTATGAAAAACCAGAGGCACAAGCAGTATTAACATCATCTGATACAAAATTATTTTTAGCACAAGATAAATCGGAAATAAGCTATTTAAAAGAAGTTTTTAAACTAAGTGAAGGAGAAGCAGGATTTTTAGTAACTTGTTTAAAAGGAGAAGGATTACTTAAGGTTGGTTCTGATACTGCAATTTTACAAATTAAGCCTACAAAAAAAGAATTTGAATTTGTGGAAACGAATTTGAATAAATTAGCACAAATGAAACAGTAAAACAAAGGACTAAATATTTAGGAGGATAATATGAAATTGTTTTTCACAAAAAAGAATTTTATGCAAAAGATAATAATTTGTATAGTTTTGGTTCTACTAGTAAATTTTACATTAACACCTACTTACTCACAGGCAGCTTTGCATGATGATTTAGGTAATATGTTTTTTAATGTATTATTACGTGTAGGAGATGCTGCAGTATGGATAGTTCAAAGAGTGGTCTATGGATTAGAAAATTCATTTATAAAAATTGATAGGAGTACCAATTGGAAGAATGTAGTAGGAGGGGTATTGCTAGGTATAGCAGCAATTGCAGGAGTAGTTGCTTCAACTGTTTTGACAGGAGGTGCAGCAGCAGTTGCATGGGTAATTGCTGGAGCTGGTGCATTAGGAGGAGCTATAAGTTTGGCTTCAGCTTCAAGAGATGAAATGCTAGAAGTATCGGCAGGAGGAGTCCCCGCTAATTTATATTTGCCGGTTATTATAATTTCACCAGAATATATTTTTTCAAATAAATTGGGCTTAACAGATGTAAATTTCTTTAATCCAAGTAGTTCCTCTAAAGGAATGTATAAAGATCCAGAAACAGGAAAGGAAAGAGAAGTATATTACTCAGATCTTGATGGAAATGGAAAAGTTTCTACAGATGAAATAACAACAATATCTACAGCAGCAGCATTAAGAGATACAATTACTAAGTGGTATTATGCAATTAGGAATTTAGCATTAGTTGGATTATTATCAGTATTAGTATATGTAGGAATAAGAATAATTATATCAAGTTCTACAACAGAAAAGGCAAAATATAAAGCTATGATTACAGATTGGCTTGTTGCAATTTGTTTAGTTATGGTATTACATTATATAATGGTGTTTGCTATAACTCTTGTAGAGAAAATAACGGTAGCTGTATCTTCTTCAAATGAATCAGAAGTAATTTGGTATAATATTGGCGATGAAGATACTATTGAAGCAGTAAAGGACCAAGCTCCTGAATTATTAGAGGGTAGTAAAACAGGAAATCTTGAATGGCCTGTTAACTTATTAGGTTCTGCAAGAATGGAGTCTCAATTTTTATCAGTTTATGATGAAACCAAGGCAACTACTTCAGAAGATTCAGATAATATAGATCTTGACCAAACATTAAGACAGAAAATGTCTTATACTATAATTTATTTGGCAATGATATTCTTCACAATATTTTTCTTATTTTACTATTTGAAAAGGGTAATTTATTTAGCTTTTTTAACACTAATTGCACCATTAATAGCGTTAACTTACCCGATTGATAAAATAAATGATGGAACTGCACAAGGTTTTAGCGTATGGTTAAAGGAATATATGTACAATTTGCTTATACAACCTTTCCACATATTGTTATATACAGTATTTATAACAACAGCTTTTGACTTTGCTGAAACCAATCCTATTTATGTTTGTGTAGTATTAGGATTTTTAATGCCAGCTGAAAAATTATTAAGAAAAATGTTCAATTTCAACAAGTCAGAAACAGCAAGTGCATTTTCTGGTGCAGCTGCAGGTTCAATGGTAGCATCAGCAGTTTCTAAACTTGCTGGAAAAGCGAAGACTTTAGGGGCAGGTTCATCTAATAAGGAAAAAAGTAAAATTGGTGGCAAAGATTCAGATGGAAATAATGATGATGGATTATATAAAGGCAGAACAAATTCAACTGATGGATTCTTAGAAGGTGGAGATGATGATTCAGGAGATGATAATGGTTCTGATGAATGGGGAGACTTAAATGATGAACAAAAAGCAGAAAGAGATAGATTGCTTGATGAAAAGCAAAGATTAGAAAATGAAGATAACCGCTTATATAATGATTCAATAGAAAACCCAGAACTAGATGAAGAAAGAGATAAAGCGTGGGCGAAGAATGAAGAAGAGAGAAAGGTTAATCAAAAGGCAATTGACGAATTCAAGAAACAATTGGAAGCAGATAGAGAAAAAAATAAACCTAAAGAACCAACTAAAACGAAAGATAAGAAAAAGCTTTCAGATCAGTATAAACAAGGAAGGGTTAAATCATTTGCAAAGGCTGCCTTAAAAACTGGATGGAAGAGATTAAAAAATCCTGCAATATATGAAAATGGAGTGAAAAAAGCATTAAGATTTTCTGCAGCAGCAACATTAGGAGGAGTAGGAGCATCTGTTGTAGGAATTAGTTCATTAGCAGCAGGAGAATCTCCAAAAGAAATTTTAGCAAAAGCAGCATTAGGAGGCTCTGCAGGATATGCCTTAGGAAGTGCATCTTACAATTTATCTGAAAGAGTATTGGGAGGAACAATACAAGCGGGACATAATTTTGGAAGCGATTTATATAGTAATTACAAATCAGAGAGATTGGGACCAGATAATGCAAATAGGGATACAGATGTTGAAAGCAAAATAAAATCAGAAAAAATGGAAAGATATTTGGATAAAAATTATGCTGAAGCAAGTAAAAAAGAAAGAAAAGAAAATGCACAAGAAATTGCAGAATATTCAGCAGATACAGGTGTAAATGACTATAAAATGATTGATAAGGCAAGAGATTTACACAAATCAGGAGCATTATCAGAAGCAGAGGCTAAAAGTTTACTTGTTGGTGCAAGTAAATATAAGGCAGAAAAGCCAACAGGTGGAATGATGTCTGATGCTGACAAAGCTGAGTTAAGAAAGGCTATGCTAAGAAAATTTACAGAGGCATATACTAAAAAAGAAAAAGAAGCTGGAAATGATGTGAAAGACAGTAAAATTCAACAAAAAATCAATAAAAATGCGCAAAATGCAACTAAAAAATACGTTGATAATTTTGAGAAATTGTTATAAAAAATAGGAGTAGATAGATGTTTAGATTAAAACAATTTTATAATCAAAACAGAAAGAAAATTTGGATAGGTATTATAGTATTTATATTCTTATTTGGATTATTGCAATTATTAAATTATTTATCGAAAAATAAAGTGAACACAAAAGATATTAGTAATAGTAGTACGAACAGTACTACTATTACTGCTACTAAAGATAAAACACAAAAAAAGCAAACAGCAGTAATGAATGATTATGTTATTTCAAATAATACTGCAAGTTTGAATGAAGAAATAATAAAAGATTTTATAGAATATTGTAATAATGGAGAAACATCGAATGCATATGAGCTATTAAGTAATAATTGTAAAGAAGTTTTATATTCAACAGAAGAAGATTTTATAGAAAAATATTATAAAAATATTTTTAATGAAAAGAAAATATGTGATATGCAAGTTTGGACAGTTGATGGAACTACATATACATATAAAGTAACCATAGGTTCAGATATTTTATCAACAGGACAAGCTAATAATTCAAATCAGCAAACTGACTACATTACAGTAATTCAAGAAGATGATGAAAAAAAATTAAATATAAATAGCTATATATGTAGAAAGAATGTAAAAGGTACTAGTACACAAAATAATATACAATTAACAGTAAATTATAAAGATGTTTATATGGAATATGAAAAATATAATATTTCAGTAAAAAATAAAAATCAAAATATTATATTGTTAGACAATAAAGAAGATGTAAAAACAATATATTTATTAGATGATAATGATGTTAAATATAGTGCATATGCACATGAAATAAGTAAGGTTCAATTAATTTTTAAACCACAACAAAAAAGGACACTTGATATCAAATTTAATAAGGTATATGATGCAGAAAAAGTGATTAAAAATATGCATTTTACAAATGTAATTATAAATTATGAAGAGTATGCAAACGATAAAGAAAATTATGAAGATACAAAACATATAATAGTAGATTTATAGAAATAAATAATGAATAATTCTAAGGAGGTGAAGATGTAATAATGGATGATTTTGATAAATTTTTTGGTAAAGCAAAGGAAACTGGAAAAACACTAGGGGAATTTTTAAAAAATGCATTAATGGCAATATTTAGCAAAGCTGCATTAATAGAATTCTTAAAAAAATATGGTATAATTTTTATATTAGCAGGTATAGCTTTAATTTATATATTATCTAGTAATTCAATTAATGGAAACACGGCTAAAGCAGCAGGTAAATCAGCTGAAACAATTGCATCTTCTACCAAAATTGAAAATGGAGAAATTAAAATCGACGAAACAGTTTATGAAACTATTAGAAAAGATTTAAGGGGCAGTTTGATAACTCCGGAATCATATTATTTAGGTAAAAATGATTTTTGTGAAGATGGTAGTGGACTAACTTATTTAGAGAAAATGGTTCAAGCTGAAATTGTAAGTAATTATCCTGATACAGGAATAGGAGATATACGCGGGATTATAAAGATACATAGAAATGGTACTCCTTTAACATATGTTAATTATACTGATTTTGAAAGCAAAGTGTCTAATGCAAATAGCAATCAAAATGAAAGTGATGTAAATGAATTAAATAATCTTTTTACAGTAGATGAGTCATGGAATTTATATGTTGCAACATCAAATCAAACAACTATTACAGATATTGCAGGAGCAACAACTACTACGTATAATGTTACAACGACACCAATAAACTATCAAATGTTAGTTTCACAATATACTATTCCATATGAATTTTTATTTATACTTATGCAAACAACTAATAATCCAGAATATGTATCAGCTGTTGCAGATTTAGCTTTAAAAGGAGAAATCATTTTAGATATAATGGATAATACAACTACAGAAACAATAATAGAAACAGAAGAATGGACAGAAGAAACTGTAGTAAAAACTACATCAAATTATGCAACTAAAGAGGAATTAACAGGTGCAGAATGGGTGAATGAAACTAAAACAACAGTAGATAAATCTGAAAGTTCAACAACTGTTAATACTATGACAACAATAGATGTAAAAATAACAAAAGCTGATACATGGGCATATAAGAAAAATGTAACATATACACAAAACAAAACAACTCATGCACCAATGGATGAAATAACAGAGATTGATGAAGAATTAGGAACAGAAAGTGTTACAATCAAACAAAGTGGAACCGACTATTATAAAGAAGGTAAAGCCGTTAATAAAATTAATCAAAAATTAAAATATACAGGAAACACTAATACTACTGAATGGATAATTGGAAGTTCAAATGAAGAAATAAATGTAAATGGATTTTTAGGATTATGGAGAAACAAAGATGGTAAATATGTTTCACCATATTCATCAGAATATACAGAGGGAATAAATGACTATGTAACAGAAGATGATGGAGGTAAAGAAGTAAAATATAAAAGTCCTGAAGATAAATCATATAAAATACCAATTCGTTATATTATAAATGAATATGAGTCTGCAGATACATTTTTTTACTATTTATCTTTAAATGAAAGAACACAAAAAATTGAAACATTAATGAGGTACATGTTATATAAATATACAGGGAATGACTATGGTGTAACAGATGAGGACTTAGCAAGTTTATTAAGTGTATTCCAAGAGGGAGAATTCTATTCAATAGATGGAAGTTTTGTGGGAGACTCTTTGGAAGCAAAGCTTTGGTTTGCTTTGAAAGGTGCTGGCTTCTCAGATGATAAATATGATTATGCAGTTGCAGGAGCTATTGGAAATCTAGCATATGAATCAGGAGGATTAAATGCTAGTGCTGTTGAATCTAATGGAGTTGGAATAGGATTAGCACAATGGTCTCATGATAGAAGAACAGCTTTAGAGGCATATGCAAATTCTAAAGGAACTTCATGGAATGATGAAGATACTCAAATTGAATTCTTAATAACTGAAATTGTAGGTTCAGGACCTGCTAGGGATTTTGCATCAAAAGAATTTTATGATAGAACGTATAAAGGAAAGATTTACAATGAATCAACATGGAAAAATGCTACAACAATTGAAGAAGCAACAACTGCATTCTGTGTATCTTGGGAGCGACCGCTTGAGCCAGAATATAGTTTAGAAAAAACACCTTATAAATCTAGAATTCAGTATGCTCAAGAAATTTATGACAGGTATCATGGTAAAACATATGGAGGTACAGCTTCAGGTGGAAGTGGATCAACTACGACAGTATTTACTTCATCTATAACAGGAAAAACGTTTACAATGGTAAATCAAAATAAAACACCAGGATGGGAAAAGAAATGTAACAGAGCAGCTAGTATGTGTATAGTAAGTGCTTATACAGGAGCACCAATTAATCAGTTAATTCAAGAAATTGATAAATTTGCTGCTGGTGGTATACCATATGGAGCAAATGGAGAGACATATTTTAACAAATATGGATTAACACGAAGTTTTCAAAATAAGGAGAATCACACTTCAGCACTTAGTGCACAATTAAGAAGTGGAGGATATGCACTGATACATGTTAAGGGAAACTCAGGATTTATAGGAAAATCCGGAACGAAGTGGACTAATGAATTACACTGGGTATCAATAATAGGTTACAGAAATGACAATGGAAAAGAACAAATTTATGTAGCTGATCCAGCAAGTAGCGCTAGATGTGGATGGTACGATATTGATGAATTTGATAATAATAAATCAGGTTTTGTTAACTATTTAATATTTGTTAGAGAAAAATAATATATAGGGCGAATTTAATTCGCCCTAATGAATAGTGAAAAATGAATAATGAATAACGAATGAAAGAATTTGCTGTAGTACAGCAAATTCTAACCAAAATTATTAATTATTAACTATTCATTATTCATTAATATAAAATAGGAATACCATAAATAACATGAAATGGAGTGATAGAACTAATGAAAAAATTAAAATTAATAATAATACTTTTAATAATATTAACAATTATAGTTTTAGTAAGTCTTCTTTTCGTAAATAAAAAAGAAGAAAGTGAAATTACAGATTCTGAGACTCCAGAAAATTTAGAAGTAGAAATTGAAGAAGAAGTGGCAGAAGTTTTATTAGAACGTTCAGACTATTTTACTGTAGATACCTGCTTAAGAGAATATTTAAATATACTTAATATAAACAATAGCATGTATTATGGTTATAATGAAAATGAAGAATATGTTTGTTTAGCCAGTGAAGCAGAAAAGAAAGAGAATATATATAACTTATTAAGTGAAAAACATATTAAGGAAAATAATATTACAGTTAATAATTTATATAAAAATATTTCTCCATTAGAAGAAAAGGTATTATTTTCTATATTAGATATGAAAAATTTACAAAATTCAAAACTAAAAACATACGCAGTACATTTTATTATACAAAACATGATAGATTATAGTATTATAGATGAACAATATGTGATAGTAAATATTGATGAAAACAACTTAACATTTTCAATTGAACCATTAGATAAAGTATATGAAAACATAGATGAAATTAAAGTGAATCATTTTGAAGAAATTATATCTAAAAAAGAAAATAATATATTTAATTATCCAACAATGACAAATGAAGATATTGCAAGAGAATATTTATCATTATACAAAAAAATTACATTAGGTTCACCAAAAACAATGTACAATTTATTAGATGAAGAGTATAAGGATACAAGATTTGGTAGTTTAGCACAATATATAGAATATGTGGCACAAAATTCACAAAATATAAAAACTGCAATAGTTGATAAATATCAAATTGTTGAACAAGATGAATATACCCAATATATAATTATAGATAAAAATGGAAATTATTATATCTTTAATGAAGTAGGAGTAATGGATTATAATGTAATATTAGATACATATACAGTAGATTCTCCACAATTTATAGAAAAATATAATTCAGCTAATGCACAAGGAAGAATGGCATTAAACTTACAAAAATTCTTTGATGCAATTGAAAGTAATGATTATAATTATGCATATAATTGTTTATCAGATGGATTTAAAAATAATAACTTTGCATCTTTAGAAAGTTTTGAAAGTTATATTAAAGGTATTTGTTATAGTGATTTAGAAATTAGCTATGAACAATTCGAAGAAAAATCAGGATTATATACTTATAAAATAATAATAACAAATTTAGATGACAATAATCCATCAACAATTGAAAAAACATTTATAATGCAATTAAATGAGGAAACAGATTTTGAATTATCATTTAATGTTTAAAGGAGGGAAATAATATGGCAGAAAATGAATTAGTAAAAGATGATTTAGCCATAGAGCAAGCATTTGAACAAATGATTGAAAATGAAATAAATATAGCTATAAAAAATAATAAAACAGAAGCAACAATCAAATTAAATGATGGTGGAAAAGCTGTTATTACAATTAAAATTGAAAAAGCAACAAAACCAGAAGCATATAGAATATATATGCAAGGGCATCATTTTGCTAGTATAGATATGAATGGTGAATATAATTATAGAATGAAGTTAAAAGATATAGAAAAAGCTACTCCAGAAATTAGTATAACAAAAGCCATAGCAGCATATAATGCAAGAACACGCCAGGAAAAGCTGGGAGATGGAAGTGATTCTGCAAAATTACAAAAAGAATTAGAAAAAGCAAAAAAAGAGGATAGAGCAGAACCAATAAGAACAGGAAGAGAAATAACTTCAGGAGAATCTTTATCAGAATTGACAAATAGAATGTTTGGAGAAAAGATGCATGAGGTATATAGAATTAGAGGTAAAGATGCACACAGCTTTAAATATGTTGGATTAAATAATGCAGGTAAATATGTTGAATTTGGTGGAAGTACAAAACACGAAGGAACAAATCCTGACCAAAAAGTATTTATATTAACAACAGCAGGTAAACTTGAAGAAAAAACAGTTGACCATTTAATGACAAATGGTAAATATGCAATAGCAACAGATATTCCTGATAGTGCAATAGCAGACAGAACAAGAACATTGGTAGGAAATAGATTGCCAAGTGGAAGATATTTATTTATTGAAGCATTAGATTCGAGAAATGCAAGTGCATCAAACAATAAATTTGTAAAGCATTTTCTAACAAGAGGAGAATCACAGTATAGGATGGAAGATGTAGCAGATGCAATAGAATTAGCACAAAAAATAAGAGGACTAAATTCAGATGGTTCAGTTACAGCAGAGGAGTTAGAATTAGTGGTTAAATTAAAGGAAAAAGGATATGATGGAGACGAAATAAATGATGTAATAAACTTTATACATGATTTAAGTTCAAAGGAATTAGATAATACAAAAATTAGAGCGATATTAGATAGCACAGAAACAACAGCGAATCAAATTGAAGAAATGGAAAAAGCACATATCACGGAAGAACAACAATTAGAAGTATTTTCTAAAATGTATGATTCAAAAAGAGGTTGTATTTCATTTGAGCAAGCTTTTTCTGAAGTGAAAAATGGAAGTAATTATGGGGATGATGACACACAAAGAAAGAAAAAAGAAGAGCAATATGAAAGAGAAGGCAAAAAAAGACAAGATGATGAAGATGAAAATGAATTTATTTATGGACAACCACGAAGAAGAGAAAGACCACATTAAATGTGGTCTTTATTTTATTCGTAAAAACACATTAAACAAATCTTTCAATTTAATTCTATTACCATAATTTAATATAGTTGCAGAATATATACGAATTGCAATAAATGCAAGAATAATAACCCCAACTAATAAAAATAATAAAGAAATAATAACTTCACTACTTTCTGCAAAATTAGTTAAGTATTTTGCTGGCATTGAAAATGCAGATGAAAAAGGAAAATAACTAGCTAATATACTTAAACTACTTTCAGGTTTTTGCATTGTAAAAAATGATAAATAGAAAGATACTAAAGAAAGTATTGATAAAGGCATATTTGCAATTTGAATATCTTCAGACTTACTTACAGTTGCTCCAATTACAGTATTGGCAAAAGCATATAGTAAATATCCCAAAATGAAGTAAGTAAATAATACCAACAAACTAGAATAATTCAAACTTACAGAGTCCATAATTGTTGATATAAAATCTAAATTAGTTGGTATAAAAAATTTATATGAAAAAACTGTAACACTACAAAGGAAAGCAAGTTGTAAGATACCAAGTAAACCCATACCTAAAGTTTTTCCAAAAATAATTTGATAAGGTCTAGCAGAAGTTACCAGTGTTTCGATTACTCGAGAAGTTTTTTCAGTAGCGATTGATGTTGCGATACTGTGGCCATATAAATATATTCCAAAGAAAAGTAAAAAAGAAACTGCCATTGAAATAATTACATTAGTAGGTAAAACTTCTTCTAAAGAAGCTTCATCAGTAACAGGAGTAAGGTTTATTTTTATTGTTGATAAATCACTTCCTACAAATATGAATGTTCCAATAATTAATATTGCTAAAATAATATTACTAATCCAAAAAGATTTTTTCTTTAAAGCTTGTTTAATTGTAAAAGTTAAAATTATAAATAAATTCTTCATTTTTATTTTCCCACCTTTTCAATAAATATTTCTTGTAGAGAAGGCTCTTTAATTTCAAATTGAATAATATTAATATTATTTTCCAATAATTTTCTTAAAAAAGTATGAGCTGAATTGTCGGAACTGTTCTTAAATTCATATGTATCAACAGTTTTATTTATTAACTTCATATCATCAGTTATAAATTTAGATATATCATCACTAGTTTTAATTATAAAATTATTATAACCTAAACTTCTTTTTATTTCATTTAAATTACCTTGAACAACACTACTACCATTATTAAGAATTAATATATTTTCACAATATTCTTCAACAACATGCATTTGATGACTAGAAAGTATAATATATACACCTTGAGATATTAAATACTCTAAAACAGTTTTAATTAATTTTGTATTAACAGGGTCAAGGCCACTGAAAGGTTCATCTAAAATTAATAAAGTAGGATTATTAAGTAAAGCAGAAATTAATTGAACTTTTTGTTGATTTCCTTTAGAAAGTTGTTCAGCAGGAGAATTTATATAATCATTAAGACCTAAAACATCACACCAATAAAGAACTTCTTTTCTTGATTCTTTTACACCTTGTCCTTTTAATGAAGATATATAACATAATTGTTCCATAACAGTAGCTTTTGGATAAAGACCTCTTTCCTCTGGTAAATAACCAATTTTCACATTGTTTCTAGAAAGTGTTTTGCCATTCCATAAAACTTTTCCTGAATCTATATTTAAAATTCCGTAAAATCATTCTAATAATTGTAGTTTTACCAGCTCCATTAGAACCGATTAAACCAAAAACACCAGGTTTATCCATTTTAAAAGAAATATTATTTACAACTTTTTTATTTTTAAAACTTTTATTTAAATCAATGATTTCTAATCCCATAAGAACTCCTTTCGTCTCATTCACGTTCATTGTAACACAAAAACAAAACAATATAAACAATAATGAATAAAAATTTTAGGTAATGGTGAAGATATATATAATAAAAGGTAACTAAATTATAATAAAATGACTTAGAGGTGAGATGTGCGAGGTGTGAGGTGCGATTTTATATATGCTTCGTAGACTTTGCCTAATTTTCACACTTCGCACTTCCCACATCACACTTCTTATTAATTATAATTTATTTGTATATTAACCAAATTAAAAGGAGTGATTTTTAATGAAAAACAAAATCAAAAATTTAATCCTATTATTTATATTCATACTAATAATAGGAATAAGTTCTAAAAGCATAGCAATGACACATTATCAAACAGTACCAACACCAACAGGATTAGTCACAGCCTCTGCCTTAAATGTTAGAAAAGGACCAGGAACAAATTTTGGAATAACAACAGTAGTATATAAAAATCAATATATAAGATTATTTGCCAAAATCGGAAAATGGTATGTAATACAAACAGATGATGACAATGTAGGTTGTGTAAGTGGTGACTATGTAAAACTAATATATCCTGAATCTGCAAACTCAGATGCAAATACAGATGAAGAAAATACAACAAGTAGTGTATTAACACAAGATGAATTAGATGTATTTAATTTAATAAATGAACAAAGAAGAAACAATGGATTATCAGAATTAAAAATTGATGATGATTTACAAAATGTCTCAAGAATAAAAGCACAAGATATGGTGGACAACAACTATTTTGCACACAATTCACCAACATATGGAACACCATTTAATATGCTCAAAAGTTTTGGAGTAAAATATAAAAGTGCAGGAGAAAACATTGCAGGAAACTCAAACAACAAAGCAGCAGTAACAGCATGGATGAATTCAGAAGGACATAGAGCAAACATATTAAACTCTAATTATGAATACACAGGAATAGCAGTAGTAACAAGTCCAACATATGGAAAAGTATATGTACAAATGTTTATAAAAAAATAATGTAAATTTTGTGTTACAGTCAGACCAAAATTAAAAATGTAGAGTTTTTGTAGGGGCGATTTTAATCGCCCGCTTAAAAATATTTATCCTTTTCCCAATTTATTACATTATATTTTATATATTCTTTTATTTTTAAATATTCTTTTTCATTTCTTATAATATGTTCATAAAATGATTTTTGCCATATAGAGTATTCAATTTCTCTAGTAATATTTGTCTTGAAGTGCTTAATTATTTTTGAGATTGTTACACTACTCTTATAATTTATTAAAAGTAAAATATGAATATGATTAGGCATTATTACATATTCATCTATTATTACATTCTTATAAATTCGACCTATTTTATTTATATTCTGCTTTACAACATTTCCTTCTTTTGTTAATTTTATATTGTCTTCAATTATTTTTCCTAATATTTCCACTCTATCTTTTACACATATTGTAATAAAATACATATTTTCTTCTGAATAATCATAATCTTGTAATCTTATTCTTTTTCTTACGGGCAAATTTTCTTTCATCTTTTTTCCTTTCTGCCCTAATATAATTTTACATTAATCTATATTCTTTTTCAATGTATTTCTATAAATAGCGGGCGATTAAAATCGCCCCTACATTTACTCTACATTTTTAATTTTTGTTCTGAACAGTAACATATTGGGACACATCTTTAAATTTCATATTGATTTAATTTCAGGTTTGCTATATACTACAGATATAAGCATACAGAAAGGAATAGTGTGTGAAAATGTCTGGAAAAAAATCTAAAATTTTTAGCACAACAAAAGAAATTAATGAGGCTATATGGGATTTTACAGATGAAATTGCAAATGATAAAGATATTGATTTAAATAATTTACTTATAATTTGTGTTGACCATGGAGGGAAACCTTTTTTCAATTTAGTAATTGACAATTTAAAAAATCGAAGAAATAATCGGAAATAAAATTGAACCTGCAATAGGGCATGTGAAAACAATAAAGGATCCAACCAAAAAGAATCCAAATGGATTTGAATATCCTCAAATAAAATATGAAGCTGGTTTAGAGCATTCAGCAGTTAGAGGAAAACATGTAATTATTTTAGATGACATAGTATATTCAGGAAGAACTTTAGCAGCTTTAAAAAGACTTATTGAAGCTCGAGGAGCTAAAAGTGTAAAAACATATGCATTAATTGATGCAAGAAGAAATAATAGTGTAGAGATTGATGGAGCATGTTTAAAAGGAGAATTTTCACAAGCTTATTATGGGGTTGGTATGGATGTACTAGGTGCTAAAGGAATACAAGATGGAAAACATAAATTAAATATTTATAGTGCAGGAAAAAGAAAACCAAAAGCAAGACATGGCGATGCGATTAAAAAAACAAAAACAAGTGAAAAAAAAGATATTGATAATGAAAGATAATATTAATTAAAACAGTTATAAACCTTATATAAATAAATATATTTATATAAGGTGATTTTTTATGCAAAAAATAATTATGAAATTAAAGATATTTTTATTAATTTTTATATTATCATTTATAAATTATTCAATATCATATAACATAGAAGAAGATTCTGATTACTCAGTAGAAGAAATTATACAAACAGTTTCAACTGCTACCGATAATTTAGAAATATCATCAGGTTATGCAATAGCATTTGATAGAGGCTCAAAAAGTGTAATTTGGGGCAAAAATGAAAACAAACAAGTACCAATGGCTTCAACCACAAAAATTATGACTGCTATAGTTTTAATGGAGAATTGTAAAGATTTAAGTACAGAAATAGAAGTATGTAAAGAAGCGGCTGGTATTGGAGGCTCAAGACTGGGGCTAAAAACAAATGATAAAATAACTATGAATGATTTACTATATGGTTTAATGTTACGTTCTGGAAATGATGCTGCAATTCAAATAGCCGTAAGTGTTGGAGGAAGCGTAGAAGAATTTGCGAAAATGATGAATGCAAAAGCAAAGGAATTAAATTTATCGCATACTCACTTTACAAGTCCTCATGGTTTAGACAATCCTATGCATTACACAACGGCTTATGAATTAGCTGTTATAACTGATTATGCGTTAAACATAGAAAAAATCGCTGATGTTGTAAATACTAAAAATTGTACAGTTATGATAAATGGCTATTCAAAAACTCTTACAAATACCAATGAATTATTAGGGTATTTAGAAGGGGTAAATGGTGTTAAAACTGGATTTACAAATGGGGCAGGACGATGTTTAGTTACTTCTGTAAATAGAAATGGTTTTAATATAATTGTTGTAGTACTAGGAGCTAATACAAAAAAAATAAGAACAAAGGATTCTATAAAAATCATTAATTATATATATGATAATTATGAATTAGTAAATATAGAAGAAAAAATATATGAAAATTATGAAAAATGGAAACAAATAAATGAAAAAAGAATTGTTATAAATAAGGGCGTTCGAGATAATATAGAAACAATTCTAGGAGATATTAAAATAAAATTTTATCCAATGAAAAAAGGAAATATAAAAGATTTAAACATTCAAATTGAAAATATAGATTATTTAGAAGCTCCAGTTGAGAAAAATTTAAAGGTAGGGGAAATAAATATATACTTAGGGGAGAAAGAAATTCAGAATATTAGCATACATAATAAATGCTTAATTTATAAAAAAAGTATATATGATTATCTGAAACAATTTGCAGAAATGATAACAGAACAAAAATTATTATTTGATTAAAAATTCACAATTCAAATATAATTAGAAAATTTGCAATTTATGTAAATTTATGTTAAAATAGTTAAGAATCTTCTTAGTAGCCCTTCTTTATTTTGCGGTATACGGATTACAAGAAGAAATATTATTATATTTTGGAGGCAAAACAAATGGAAAAATTAATCGGAATGGACCTTGAGGTTAAAGTGCCGTTTTTGGCACTTAGCAAGATAGGACAACTTGAAGGCAATGAAAAACTTCAATCTATTTTTGAGGAAATACATGCCATTGCAAAAAAACGGGATGAAGATTCTGCAATGGAATCTATGGCAGAATACACACCATATTTAGCAAATAGTGTGTTTTTACCAATTGTTATTTCAGAAATGATTGAAAAGAATTTGACATTTGACGAAGCGGTTAAATCATCAAGTGAAAAGGTGAAAAAATCTGTTGAAGAGTGGAATACAGATTTTGCTAAGGGCGAGTCAGATGACCAGATTTTCATTCAGAGTTGTTCAAATCTTCAGCAAGCGGCAGGACGTTTTCAACTTGAATGTTCAGGAGAAGAAAAACAAGAATCATGGAAAGCAGTTATAAACATTGAGAATATTTCCGAGAAGCTTGCAAATGCGATTAAGAATTCAGGCTTATTGGAACTTTCAGAAAGAATTTATAACAAGGAATGCGTAAGTAAAGATTTTAAAGAAAAAGTTGTTGAACCAACAAGAAACGCAGTGATAAATACTATAAACGCTTTTCGTGATAAGGGGTCTTGTACTCGGGTTGATGAAATCATAAAAGGCATTACCCTAATGATTGATCGATTCGGAATAATTAAGCAAAGTGAAATCATATTGAATTTTGTTCTTGAAAAAGCTATAAATGAGGGCATAACATTCAAAGAGGCTGTGTCTGCGGTTGACGAAGATTATATATCTGAAGTCTCAGCGAAAATTTTCAGAGTAACACATACATGTCTAAAAATAAAAATGGATAACGTAATAGCTCAGATTCAATCTATGCTTCGTGGTCTTTTTGATTAATTCAACAAAAATGGCGCTTTACATTTGTAGGGCGCCTTTTTCTTGTTTTAATATTTATATAGCTTTTAAAAATTAGAGTATTGAATAAAGGTAATTACTATGATGAGGTAAAATAATTATGTAGGGGCGACCATTGGTCGTCCGTTAATTATATCTATTTTTTTACTAGTTGCACTTTAAATCTTTCATTAATGTATTGAAGAAAAAAATATATAATAATATAATAATAATGATGAGGTGAAATAGTATGAACAATATTAGTGATTTATTAGTTGAAAAAGAATGTACTTGTGGAATGACTCATAAATGCAATATAAAAAATATAATAATTGAAAATGATGCTATTAGCAAAGTAGGAGAACTTTTAAATGGGTATAAGAAAATTTTATTAGTTGCAGATAACAATACATACTCAGCATGCTCAGAAAAACTAGAATATTTATTTGATTCAACAGATTATGAAATAGAAAAACAGATATTTAAAACGGATGGAATGCTTGTACCAAATGAGCAAGCAATAGAAGAAATAAAAAATAAAATGACAAAAGATACAGACTTAATTATAGGTGTAGGCTCAGGTGTTATAAATGACTTGTGTAAATATGTTAGTTTTATAAATAAATTACCATATTATATAATTGCAACAGCTCCATCAATGGATGGGTACGCATCTGTAGGTTCAGCTCTAATTATAGATAGTATGAAAGTAACATATAATACACATGTACCAACAGCAATAATAGGTGATGTTTCAGTATTGAAAAATGCACCAATTGATATGGTCAAAGCAGGATTTGGAGATATAATAGGAAAATTTTCTGCTTTAAATGATTGGGAATTAAGTAATATAGTAAACGAAGAATATTTTTGTGAATATGTATATGATTTAGTATATGATTGTCTTAACAAAACAATAGATTTAGCAACTGGTTTATTAAAAAGAGAAGATGAAAGTATAAAAGCATTAATGGAAGCATTAGTAATTGTTGGTATAGCAATGAGCTATGTTAATAATTCACGTCCAGCATCTGGAAGTGAACATCATTTATCTCATTTTTTTGAAATAGTAGGTTTGTTAAATAATGAAGAATATTTATTTCATGGAATAGATGTAGCATACTCAACTATTATCACATGCAAATTAAGAGAAGAGTTACTTAAACTTGACTTACCTATATCAAAAAATGAATTTTCTAAAGAGAAATATATTGAAGATATAAATAAAATATACAAGCATTCAGCAAAAGGAATTTTTGAATTACAAGAAAAAGCAGGATGGTATTCTAAAAATTTAATTGACATATACAATAATAAATGGGAAGAAATAAAAAGAGTATTAGCAGAAGTTCCTACTTCAAAAGAAATTGAAAATTTATTAAAAACAGTAGAATTAGATTTGCAAGAATTTAATGATTTTTATGGTGAAGAAAAAATTAATAATGCCATAAAATATGCTAAAGAATTGAAAGACAGGTATACAGTTTTATGGATATATAATTTAGTGAAAATATAAAATCTTATGGTATTTAATAATAAAATATGTTATTATTTTATTAAAAGTAAGAAGTTAGGTGATAGATAAAAAAATGAAAATTGATGATGATATGATTATAAATTATATATATTTAGGAATGATTTTAATATGTGTTGTAATTATTCCATTTATAAAAAAAATCATACGAAATATCAAATATAAAAGAGAAAGAAAAGCATTTAATTTTGACGAATTTGATACCATTGATAAAATTAAAAATCAAGATAAACGTGCAAGAGAAGAAATGGAATACGAAGCGAAAGTATTAGAAAAAGTTTATAAAGATACATACTCACAATACATGGAAGAAGCAAACAAGTATGATAATCGTAATAATTATAATAATGATAAATTGGATTTAAAAGATATTTACAATGAATATAATGCTCATCAAGATGCGCAGGAGGCTGTAGAAAAAGCAAAAAGGGATTTATATAATTTTAAAATATTAGATTCTGTAGAAGTGGAAGAGGAAGATGTAAAAGAGGGAATTCCAATAAATACATTAAAAGAAAACGGACATAATTTTGATGTTAGATTATTTAAAAAATGGACAAGACAAATATTTGGATGTATAAAATCTGGATCTAATGAAAATTTAGAAGCTATTAAAAATTTTATGACTGAAGAATTATATGATAAATTAGCATACCAAAGAAAAGAATTTGAAAGAGATGGATTAGAATTCGTGACAGAAGATTTACTTATTGAAAAATGTAGCATATATGATTATTATAAAGGTATATCTAAAGAAGAAATATTAATTCTTATTAATGCAACAATGATAGAATATATAATTGATAAAAATGCAAATGAAATAGTTCGAGGAGATAAAAATAAAAAATATAATAAAAATATTTTAATGACATTTTCAAAGCAAAATACAAAAGGATATGAGGGACTAATTCATAATTGTCCTAATTGTGGAGCAAAAGTTACAAAAACTGAACTAGGTAAATGTGGATATTGTAGTACATTGTTAATTCCTATAAGATATAATTGGACATTGACTAAATTTGAAACGATGTAAATATTTAAGTTTTAAGAGATATATTATAAAAACAGATTTAAAATGTTTTTTGATATATCTCTTAATTATTTTAAAAGCTAGTTCACGTAAAATTTGAAATTATAAAAAAATCATGGTATAATGATTAGGCAAAAATCTTAGTCATGTCTTCAGCAAATACATCATTGGCGTGACTTCGAAAAAATTTTAGGAGGCAGAAACATCATGAACTTGCAAGAAAGACCTACAGAAATTTATCCAGGTTTTTTCTTAAGTGACAAGATTACTTCAATGCAGAACATTGTTGTAGAACAATTGAAGCAGATAGTAGCATTGTGGGTAAGAAAAAACAGCGAGATAAATAATTACGGGCAAAAAATCACAGCAGAAGAGTGCATGAAACAGTTGAAAAAAGCATCTGATATGCTGTTTCCTGTACACATTACCAGAGCAACTTTTGAGGAAAAAGGAAATCGGATAGGCTATTTTATGTGTATCGATGCGGATAACAATACTTTTAAGGTAGAGTTAAGCGTAAGCGACACAGAGTCAAGATTTTCAACAAAAACAAGGGTTAAAAGTAATGAAATAGAGCACGTTGAAAAGAAATACATACTTTATGGCTCTGTTTTTGTACTGAATGATGAAATTCATGTTAAACATGAAAAGGGCAAAGTGTTTACCTATACAGCAATGTATAACGACACAAAGACGAGAGCAATTTTTGACAATACTCATGTTATTGAAATCTCAGGTGATGGCATTAAGGCAGAAGAGAAAATTGTATTTATCAATGAACGCATCACTTTACCTTTTCCCACAATGCATCAAATCTATACTGAGATGGAGGAATTTTTTGACAGAAGCTTCGAAAATTGTACAATCAGGTGCTTTGAGATTGTAGACAGTAAAGAATGCGAGCGTGGAGCCTATGTAAAAAAACACGGTAGGTTTTCCGCATACGGAGATACCCTCAGTAATGGAGCTACTTTAATGGTATCAAGAAATAACTATGGTGCAATTGAGTGGACTTATGGTATTGAAGGAATCATCAATGTTAAGCAGGATATGGAAGAAGCTCATAAAAAGAAAATTTCTATTGTTGCGAGCGAAGATTTCATGGACAAAATTGATATCAAAGAATTCTTTTCGATGCTTCAGGAAAAAGCACGTGATTTTATTAGCGCAATTGAAGGTTAATATGCAAAAAAACACCCCATACTTTCACAATGGTGAAGGTGTGGGGTTGTTTCTATTTTAAAGTGATAATTCATCAAAACATTCTTCTTTATCTGTTTTTTGTTTGGTTAGTGCATAGTAAACTGATGGTTTTACGCCATATTTTCCTGATGGGTCTGTTCGCTCTTCATCTTCTAATCCATATGTATAATAAATTTCCCAAACATCTTTAGTGTAATTTGAAAGTCCAGGTCTAATATATTTTAGAATTTCATTTTGCATTGCACTTCTTAATTGAATTCTGTATTGATCTGCTCCTATTATATCTTTTAAACGGATATTAGTTGTTGTTAGATATTGTTTTTTCCATTGAGTAGAAAAAGAAGTTGAACTTAATCTTCTTATTACTAAGCCGTAATTGATTGAGGCACGTCTTAGTATTTCGATAAGTTTTAATGCATCAGTTTCTGATATGTCTACAGGTGTGTCTATAACATTAAAATCATCAGTAAAGAAAGCTCTATTTGAAAAGATTTCATTATGAATGGTTGTAAGTAACCAATCTGCATATAAATCAACGGGTTCAACTTTACCACCGTATCTATGTCGCATAAATTCTTTATGTACTGTTAAAAGTGGTACGCCAAACTCTTTTTTATACTCATCTAAAGCTTTTCTAGTAATATTATCTTCAACATATGCAGTTTCAGTTGTTCCTATATAATATTCAAAATTTTTATTAATCATATAAATATAATCCTTTTTTTATAGAATGCATAGATTATATCATGATTTTATGTAAAATGTAAAGACTTTACATAAATTGCAAAAGAATTATTAATATGTTATAATGTAGATATCTATAAATAAAAGGAGTGAGTAGATGTTACATCGTTTAGTACGAATAACGTCAAATGACTATCGGGAATATCGAAGAGCATACACGAGAATAGAGTATAGCTTTTTTGAAAAAGGAAAAGCAGACCCTTTTAATTCGGACGAAATGAAGGAAATGATGAAAGAAGGAATAAAAGGAAAAGGAGAGTTTTTAGATTTTGTAGAAAATCCAAAAAATGAATTATATTTCTTTGAAGTTGATAACGAAATTCAAGGAATAACAGTACTCACATTTTCTCAAAATTCATGTATCATTGACCAGTTTTCAGTTTTTGAAAAAGGAAAAGGGTTGGGAACCATATTGTATAACGAAGTTCTAAAAATTATTAAACAACACAAATGTAAAAGAATTGAGCTGTGGTGCCCATTTGTTGGAGCACAAATATTTTGGCGAAAAAAAGGCTTTTCTCTAAAAACAAAAGATGGCTTCTTCGGAAAACGTGTATAGTCAAAGCAGCATAAGAATCTAAAACCTGTTTAAAATCAAAGAATATCAACTCCAAAAAAACAAGTCTATCTCACGATAGACTTGTTTTTTTGGAGGCGACACCCGGATTCGAACCGGGGAATCAGAGTTTTGCAGACTCGTGCCTTACCGCTTGGCTATGTCGCCGAATATTAATTTAATATAATATATTCACTTTAAAATAGAATATTACTAATTTATATTAACAGTGAAAAGTTAAAAGTGAATAGTTAAGAGTACAAATTTTTAAGTCTCTTAAAAATTTGGAGCGGGAAACGGGGCTCAAACCCGCGACCTATGCCTTGGCAAGGCATCGCTCTATCAACTGAGCTATTCCCGCAACTGCATTTAATATAATAACAAAATTATAATTAAAAGTCAACAATAATTATAATAAAATTTTATTCCTATTTAGGTTAAAAGAAATCTTGTAGGGGCGATTTTAATCACCCGCAATTGAGGAATATAGAACAAATTTAATGCAAAAGGTGTAGGGGCGACCATTGGTCGTCCGTGCTTCAATGAAATTTCTATATTTTATAATCAATAAAAAATATTTTCCTTTTTTACATAATCAGTTGAAAAAAGTTATCTATTATAGTATAATAATTATGTTAAATTAGGCGAAATATACTACGGAAATGCTCGTTTTGTATAAATATATCGAGAAAAAACTAAAAAATATTAAAAATGTCATTAAAAAGTAATATTTTATTGATATTATAAATAAAAAACCAGAAAAAAGGCTTCCGTAAAACAATTTTTTTACTAATTTTAAAGATACAAAACACTAAAAAAAATACCTATTGATTAAAATAAAAAAATATATATAATATATGTAAAAAGTTTGCATATAAACAAGGAAGGTAAGTTATGAAAAAAACTAGCAGATTATTAATTTTAGGAATTTTTATATTAGGAATAATATTATCATCATTTTTTAGTATAACATATGCTACAGAGACTAAAAAAATAAATGCAAAAGGATTAAGAGATACGTATAGTTATGCCTTTTTAGATGAAAATAATGTATTTCAAAGGATATTAAAACTATATGAAGTGAATAATGAAAATGTAGACTTTCTAATTTACTGTGCTAGAGGTGGATTGGGATTTGGTGGAAATGGAAAAATAGAACCGCTTGACTATAATTTAATTGCAGATTTCAAAACACAAAAAACGGAAGTTGTAAATAAATATAAAGAATTTATGAATGTAAATTTAGACAGAAATGAAAATATTAGTATAGAATATATATTTAATAAAAATCAGTTTAATGATAAAAGCGATAATGAAGAAGAAAGATTTAATAATTTAAGAGATTTTTTAAATAAAAATGCAGATAAGGTAACATATACAACAAACAATGATAACAAATTAGAATTTAAAGACAATACACCTTTTTTGATAATAACAGTTACATATAAAAATGTTAATATATATAATGCAATTTTAGGATTAATAGATAATATGTATTTACCTAAAAATACACAAGTTACTCCTATAAGAAAAGAATGGCTAAATTCAGCAGGAATTAAAGAAGGAACAATAACAGATGAACAAATAGATGCAACTCAACAAATGGCTTTATGGTATTTTACTAATTTAGGAGCAGAAAAAGAATTAGAAAAATTATTTTCATTTACAACTAATGGTAGTGCTATGAGTGTAAAAATGAAGTATTCTAAAATTGAATTACTAGAAAAAGAAGCATTAGAGTTATCAGATTTTGAAGATAATGTTCCAGAAAGTGTAGGAATATTATATACACATTTATTAACAAATGCTATTCAAGACTCATACAAATATAAAACAGATGGGACAACTATAGAAGCTACTCCAAAAATCGAATTTGCAGAAACAAGTGCAAAATTAGAAATTAAAGAATTTAAACCATCAGGTACAAGCTATTATTTAGTTGGACCATTTAAAATAGAAAATAAAGGAAGCAATAAATATAATAACTTTAATTATATTTTAACAGGTATTGATTCAAAGGGAAAAGAAACAGTAATTTGTTTAGATGATAGCGGAATGGAGCAAATTATTGTAACGGATTCTAATGGTATAAAAAATCTAGGAGATATAAACTCAAGGATAAATCAAGGAGAATTCTATATAAGAATTTTAAAATCTATGGCAATTGCTCCTACAGAAAAAGTTTATGATATTTCAAACTTTAGAATGGAATTTTCTTATGATTACTATAAATCTTCAGCATCTTTATGGACAACAGAAAGTAAAGAAGATCAACCAGTTATTATAGTTAACAAGGTAAAAGAAACTGATAATGCAGATAAATCAACATCTAAAATTGAAGGAAACTTCAATGTTGAGATTGTAAAAATTGATGCTGCCACAGAGAAAAAATTACCAGGTGCAACATTTACAATAGAAGATGAATCAAGACAAATAGTTGCATTGAAAAACAACCAAGATGGTACATTTGAAACAGGAAATGTAAAAATAGAAAGCAAAGATGATAAATTTATTTATACTATTACAGAAACGAAAGCTCCAGTTGGATATAATGGAATATCTTCTCCAGTTACAATAGAAATAACTGTAAAAGAAAAAGATGGAGAATATGTTATAGATAAAGCAATTATGAAAGAAGATGTTCAGGGAGTTGCTTTAGAAGTAAATGAAGTTGGTACAACAATAAAATTAACAGTAACAAACAAAGAAAAACAAGAATTTGATTTAGCATTAAGAAAATATATAACAAAATTAGAAAGAGATAATAAAAACATTGAAATTACAAATAAAAGAGAATTAAACAATATAGATACATCAACAATATCAACAAAAGGAACAGCAACATATAATCATAGAAAAGATCCAGTAGAAGTAGAAACAGGAGATATAGTTACATACACATTTAGAGTATATAATGAAGCAGCGATAACAGGATATGTGACTTCAATTACTGATTACTTACCACAAGGAGTGGAATTTGTAGCAACAGAAGAATTTATTTCTAAAAATGATTGGAAAGCATTCTATGATATTAAAGAAAATGAAGAAAAAACTTTAACAGAAAAATATATTTATGAATTTAATGAAACGGAAAGAACATTAACAATTACACCAATGTATAATCCAAATTTATATACAACGATGGAATTAAAACCATGTCCAAATGAATACTTATTTAAATTAGATGCGTTTGATAGTACACATCAAGATGCAGAAAACTGGGTGAATGGTCTAAACTATGGTGAATTAAATGTAAAATTCAAAGTAACAGCAACATCAGGAGATAATGCACAAATATTAACAAATATTGCAACTATGACTTATGAATCAGAAGGAATAGAAAAAGTAGCAGATAGAGATTCAAAAGGTGAAACATTTAATAAAGTAACTAATTTAAATACTACAGATGTAGGATATACAGGAAAAGATAATTACACATTAGTACAACTAGAAGAAAACAAACACTTCGAAGGACAAGAAGATGATGACGACTTTGAAAAAATCATTATAAGAGGAGTAGATTTCGATTTAGCTTTACGTAAGTTTATTACAAAAGTAAATGGAAAAGAATTAAAGGAATCTAGAGTTCCATCAATTGATTTAACAACTTTAGAAAAAGGACAAGTAAATGAAAAAGGACAAAGAGAATATACAGCAACATATACACATCCAAAAACAACAGTTACAGTTCATAAAGGTGATATAGTAACATATAAATTAAGAGTATATAATGAAGGCGAAGTTGATGGATATGCAACAAAAGTTGCAGACTATTTACCAGAAGGACTAGGATTATTATTACAACATAATACAACTATAGATAATCAATGGAAAGTAGTAACATCTTCAAAAATGATTTCATTAGTGGGGGAAGATGGCTTCTATAAAAATGAAAATGATGTATTAAACTTAAAATTAGAAGACTTTACTGGTGTTAAATCATTAAAAGATGTTCAAATAGTTGCAGGAAAAGCAAAAATAGAAAGTAATTTAATTCAAGATGATAAAATTCTAGCATATGATAAAAATGCTAAAGCAGATGAAGGGTGGCAAAAAGCAGCTACAGGAGAAGGCGGATTATACTACGAAGAAATTGAAGTTGCATGTATAGTTTTAGCAGAGAATACATTTAAAGGAAGTCTTGTTAATATAGCAGAAATTAGTGAAGACAAAGCAGTAGATGAAAACGGAAATGAAATTAATGCTAATGATAGAGATTCTAAACCAGGAAATGTAGATTTAGATAATTATGAAATCAAAAAAGAAAACAGCACATATCAACAAGATGATGATGATTATGAACCATTAAGTTTAGAATACTTCGATTTAGCACTTAGAAAATTCATAACAAAAGTAAATGGTGAAGCACCAAAAGTATCAAGAGTGCCACAAGTTGATGTTACGCCATTAGTGGATGGAACAGCTACAACAGCAAAATATAATCATCCTAAAGACCCATTATATGTTACAAATGGAGATGAAGTAGAGTATACAATTAGAATATATAATGAAGGTTCAACAACTGGATATGCTTATGAAATTGCTGACGACATTCCAGAAGGTTTAGTATTTGATCCTAAAAATGAAACAAATATTAAATATGGATGGAAAATGTATAAAGAAGCGGAAGAAAAAGCTACGAAATATGATTATATATATAACAACAAAAAATATGTAGAAACTGAAAAAGCAGAAGAAGCAACAATAATTAGAACAAGATATTTAGATACATACATATTAAAAGCATTTGATCCTGATAATAAAGCAATAGATTATGCAGACGTAAAAGTAGTATTTACAATTGACGAAAAATATACAGATGCTACAAGATTAATAAAGAATGAGGCTCAAATAACAGAAGACAGTGGAGATGATATTGATTCAACACCAAATGACTGGAAAGGCGAAGATGATGAAGATATTGAATATGTATATGTACAATACTTCGATTTATCATTATTAAAATGGGTAACAAAATCTATAGTTACAGTAGATGGAAAAACAGTTACAACAGAAACAGGATTTGAACCTAACACAGGTTTAACAGAAACAACAGGAATAAGAGATAATGCAGCGGCAGAACCAGTAGCAAAAGTTGAAGTAGACAGAAAGAAATTAAAAAATACAGAGGTTAAATTTGTATATAAAATAAGAGTAACAAATGAAGGAGAAATTGCTGGGTATGCAACAGAAGTAACAGACTATGTACCAGTTGGATTAGAATTCTTCGAATCAGATAATACTGCATATGGATGGAAAATTGCTGAAAAAGGAAAAGTAACAACAAGAGCATTAGAAACTGTTTTATTACAACCAGGTGAAAGTGCAGAGTTAGAAATTGTGTTTAGATGGATAAATGATGCGAACAACTTGGGAATAAAAACAAACGTAGCAGAAATTAGTGAAGATTATTCAATAAACAGTGATAAATCACCAGATATTGATTCAGACCCAGAATATATAGACATAGAAAATTATATTAAAGAACAAGAAGATGATGATGACTTTGCATTAGTAATATTATCAATAAAAACTGGTGGAGGAGCAGCTATGGCATACATGGGATTAATAACAACTGTGGTTGCAATATTAGCAGTAGGAATATTCTTAATAAAAAAATATGTAATAATATAATAGGATAAAAATGCAGAGATTTTTCTCTGCATTTTTTTTATGTAGGGGTCGACGTCCTTACCCCAAGGGCATGTGATATCCGTAACCTGATTACATTCGGACGGCTATCCGACGGCGCCCCGTAAAAACAAACTATTTGATAATATCAAACACCAAATTCTAAACTCTAAAATCAACATTTACACAATAATTTCCAAATAAAAAAAATATATTTACAAATATTGAAATATTATGTTATAATTTGTTACAAGGAAAGGAATAAGGGTAATATGAATCAAATTTTAGCTACGGAAAATAGTAAAAAAGAACAAAAAAATAATAATATCCAAGAAAATAATTATGAGCCAATTCAGGAGTTTGAAGATTACAATGGACCTATAAATAATTTTGAAAATACATACGAGCCACTAACATATTCAGATGACAATAATTATTTTAATACGAATCAGGGATATCAATCAAATAATAATTACTCAAACCAACCTAAAAAAAATACAGATGCAAAAAAAATTATAATTATATTTGCTATAATTATAATAGTATTTGGACTTGCAATAGGTGGAGTGGTAGCGTTTAAAATATTCAAGGATAAACTAATAAAAAATGCAACACCAGAGGTTTCAATAGAAGAAATAGAAGGTAATGCTAAAATATCAGCATATTGCAAAAAAGGAATTGCTAAAGTTACATATTATTGGAATGAAGAAGAAAAAATAGAAATTCCTTCAACAGGAGAAAATGTTGAAAAATTAGTAGAATTACCAAGAGGAGAAAATACACTTACAGTTATAGTGGTAGATTCGGAAGGAAATGAGACGCCATATACTAAAAGCTTTTCATATTATAAGGATAAAGAAAAGCCAACTATAGATTTAGTATTTGATTCAGAAACGGTATCATTAAAAATAACTGCAACAGACGAAACAGAAATGGGAGAATTAACATATCAATGGTGGGAAATGATTTATGATGAAGACGAAGAAAAAGAAGTAGAAGGAGAAATGATATTAGAAAAAACATTGTATCCTGATGAAGAAGGAGCTCTTACAATAGAGAAAAGTATAGAGGTTCAAAGAGGTAAAACAAGATTAAAAATAATTGCAAAAGATGCATCAGGAAATACATGTGTAGAAGAAAAACCTTTTAATGGAGTGAAAGAACCAGAAATTGAATGTATTGTAAACAAAAATAATGGTTACTTATATATGATAGTTTCACATGATATGGGGATACAGAAAATTGAATACTTAATTAACGGAGAAGAATTTGCATTTGATGATACAATAGATAGCTATGAGGAAGAAAAACAGCTTGTAAGAAGAAAAGTACCATTAATAGAAGGTGAAAATGAAATAAAGATAACAGTATATAGCATAGAAGAACCCGAAAAACCAAAAACATTAGAAGAAACTTATACATATACTTCTGAAGAATAAAAAACAAAAGATAGGGAGATAATAATGTTTCAAGAAATATATATTATTGATGAGAATAGGGATTTAATTGAAGAATTAGAAGAAATGTTTCAAAAAGATAATGAACTTAAAATGAAAAGTATAGCAGTAAAAGATTTAGACGCAGTATTAAAAAGCATTCCAGATTTAATAATAATTGATGAAGATGATATAGAAGAAAATGTTGTAGATGTGTGCAAAAGAATAAGACAAAACGAAGATAACAGCATTACACCAATTATAGTTATATCATCAAACCAAGATACTTTCCATGCATTATCAATAATAGAAAATTCAATAGAATATTATATACAAAAGCCAGTTACTAAAGAATACTTATACTACACAATAAAAAATATAATTAGACTTTTATATGTAAATAGAAGAGTAAGCCCGTTAACAGGATTGCCAGGAAATGTTCAAATACAAACGGAATTAAAGAAAAGATTGTTAAAAAAAGAACCATTTGTTGTATTGTATTTTGACTTAGATAATTTTAAAGCATATAATGATGTTTACGGATTTTTAAAAGGAGACAATATAATACAATTAACAGCTAAACTTATAACAAAAAATATACATGATGCAGAAGAAGGACAAGTATTTGTTGGACATATTGGTGGAGATGATTTTGTAGCAATATTAGATGGAACTTGCAATTATGATAAAGTATGCCAAGATATAATTTCAGAATTTGACATAGAGGTAGTTAAACTATTCAATGAAGACGACATAGCAAGAGGATATTTGAATGTAGAAAACAGAAAAGGAATAATGGAACATATACCATTAACATCAATATCGATAGGGGTAGTTGTTGCTGATGGGAAAAGATTTGCAAACGTTTTAGAAATAGGAGAAATAGGAGCACAAGTTAAACATTTAGCAAAAATAACAATGGGAAGTTGTTATGCAATAGATAGAAGAGAAATAGAATAGGCGCGTTGCTTAATGAATAATGAAAAATTAACAATTAATAATTTATGTAAGAATTTGCTATAAAACAGCAAATTCTTTCTTTTTATTATTAACTATTCACCATTCATTAAATATGCCGTAGGGGTCGGTCTTGACCGACCAAAGGAATAGAAAAATACAAACACTGTAGGACGATTTTAATAGCTCGTTTTTGGAAGGAATTAAAAAAGTTACATAATTTCACCAAAACCTGTTTACATAACAGGAAAAGTGTGCTATAATAATAACGTGGGGAGTTATAACCACAAAAAACAAGGCAATTTTTATTAAATATAAAGGAGGTATTTATATGAGAAAAATTTCTATAAATATGATGAAAATAGTTGTAATGCTAATAATAGGAATATTTGCAATTGGAATGAGTTTAGGTGTAAATGCTACAGTGTTAAGAATATCAGTAAAAGGAGATTTAGAGTATGAACTAAATGAAGAAATAGATACAAGTAAATTCAAAGTAGTAGCTATAGAAGCTGAAGGCGAAGAAGTAGAAGTAACTGAAGAAGTTGAATTTATACTTCCTAAAATGGACGAGCTAGGAGAACACGAGGTAATTGTTAGATATGGAGAATTAGAAGTTGCATTTACAATTACAGTAGTTGAAGTTGCTGAGACTTTACCAGATGCAGAAACAAATAAAGAAACAATTGTAGATACTGAACAACCTAAAGATGACGGAATGGATGATGTAGTTAATGACGCTACAAATGGAGGATTTGATTTCTTAGATAAAGTAGAAGGCGTAATGGGATTTATTTTACCACTTATACAATCATTAATCGAGATGATATTGCCTATGATACAAACAATGATTCCAGTAGCTACTGAATTAGTAAGTGCAGCAGTGCCAGTTATAGTAGAGGTAGCTCCGCCATTAATTCAAACAGGAGTTAGTTTAATAACATCAATAGCAACATCAATAATTTTATAAAAATAGTATTAATAAATATTAAGGAAAGGAGAATAATTAATAATTGAATAAATAAAAAAAGCAGATAAAATTATTTTTCATCTGCTTTTTATAATTAAAGGAAAAAATTAAATAATGTCTGCAAGTATATCATATATGAAATTACTTAAAAAAATTTAATTTGCCAATAATTATAAAAATAACATAAAAAAGTTGACAAAATATTCCATATATGTTAAAATAATAACATGGGGAGTTTTACAACAAAAAAAGCAAACCAAAATAAGCTTTGATTACATATATTTTTATAAGATAAAATGTAAAGGAGGAATTTATATGAAAAAATTTTCTGTAAATTTATTGAAAGTGAGTTTATTGTTTTTGTTAAGTACAATTATGTTTTTTATGGCATCACATGTTGAGGCTGCTACTATAGATGAAGGAACTCAAAAATTAACTACAGGAGTTAAAAAACAAGTTGTAAGTTTGAGTCATGATCAAGGAGTTTTTGATTATTATGTAAAGGATGCGAATGGAAATATAATTGAAAACGCTAATGACAAAAAAGGTAAATGCGACTTTGTTAAAGTAGAGCTTTCAGGAAAATCTAGTTTGTATTGGGGTAGTACAGGTAGTCAATTAACTAAAGATGTAAGTGTTCTTATTACAAAAGCTGGAACATATACATTAGAAGTAGTAAAGGCAAAACATGTTAAAGGTAGCTGGATAGCATTTAAAGGAGATACTTTAAAATATACATTAAAAGTTGAAAATCCGCCAAAAGTTGAAAAAAAATTAACAGATCTTGAAATTTCAGGTACGCCTAAAATGCAATATGTAGGAGAAAATTTTAACAAAGAAGGTTTAACTGTAACAGCGGTATATTCTGACGGTTCAAAAAGAGAACTTGCTTCACATGAAATAACTTGTTCTTATAATGAGTTCAAAAAAGCTGGACAATATATTGTAGAAATAATACATGAACAGATAGTTAAAAAGATTGAAGTTCAAGTTTATAATAGGTCTTCATCACAAGCAAAAGCAAAAGATGCTAATGGAGTTGAGATGAAAGTAGGCATGTATGTAAAATATACAGACAAAACTAATGAAGGGGGATGGAATTTGCGTAAAACAGCAGGTGGAGCTAAATTGGGAAAAGAAATAGAATCTGGCGCAATAGTTAAAATAGAAGAAATTTCAAAAATTTATATAAAGGTTACGGTTATAGAAGGGAAATTAAAGGGAACACAAGGATGGTTAAGCATAACTAACGCTGGAAGAAAAAATTTCGAAATTTTAAATAATTATACACCAGGAGCAGAATCTGAGAAAGAACCAGAGAAAGAGCCAGAGAAGGAACCTGAAAAAGAACCAGGAAAAACAACAATAGATTTCAGCGGAATCGGAGGAATATTAGAAGCTATAATGAAATTGGTAACAATGTTTATAGAAAGCATTCCAAGCATAATTGAAAATTCTAAACCATTTATTGAAGCTGGAGCTACAATTGTAGGTGGTTTAGTGTCAGAAATGGCTCAATAATTAAATAATTAATGTCATAAATCACCATAACTATAATAAAATAGTTATGGTGATTTTGTGTATTTAATATTGAATAAAGAGAAAATAATTAAAACATTAAGTATTGGAATTTGCGTTGTGGTTATGTGTTGTTTGTGTGTATTTAATAAAGATTATGATGCAATTCAAGCCTCTAATATGAAAAATAAAAAGTGCGTGATTTTAGATCCGGGACATGGAGAACCAGACCGGACGGTGCTGAAAGTATAGAAGGAATTAGTGAGGCGAGTATAAATTTGAAAATAGCATTAAAGGTAAAGGAATTGTTAGAGCAAAAGGAAATAAAAGTGATATTGACAAGAGATAACGAAAATGGGATATATGATTCAGATTGCGAAACTATAAGAGAAAAGAAAAGGTCGGACATGAGAAACAGAGTTGAAATAGGAAACAATTCTAATGCAGATATTTTTGTTTCCATACATTTGAATAAAATTCCTCAAGAGAAATATTGGGGATGGCAAACCTTTTTCAAGAATGGAGATGAAGATAGTAAGAAGTTAGCAGAAGAAATACAAAAAGGGTTAAACAAAACAATACAAAAGGAAAATAAAAGACAAAGTTTAAAAATAGATAATGTTTATATAATTGAGCATGTGAAAATACCGACATCGATAGTTGAGTGTGGATTCTTGTCAAATAAAGAGGAGGCGGATTTGTTACAGACAGATGAGTATCAAAGTCAGTTAGCGGAGGGGATTTGCAAAGGGATAGAGAAATATTTTAAGAAATAATAAATTTAAATATTAAGGAATCTATAATATGTATTGTAGGGGTCGCCGCCCTCGGCGACCCGCCATCAAACAGGAAAAAATTGATTTTAAACATTGTATGGGCGGACCTTGTGTCTGCTCGCCTTCGAAGAACGGGAGATTAAAATCTCTCCTACAAATATCCGACTACCAAATTCCAATAACCAAACACAAATTATAAAATTTGACAAATTTTATAAATAATGCTATAATAATAACATGGAGATTTTTTACCCAAAATTTCCATAGGATGTAGAAAATGTAATTTATATAAAATCGGTAAAATAGGGGGGCGATTTTTATGAAAAGTATTTCTATAAAAATATTAAAAATAATGTTATTATTAGTGATTGGAATTTGTCTGTTTAGTATAGCTAATAAAGCTGAAGCGACAACAGAACAAGAGAGTTCGGCTGTATTTTCTATAAAAGAAAAATCACTTAGTATAACAGTTGGACAATCTAGAACTTTAAGAGTTGTAGACTCAAAAGGGATAACGATAAGCAAGATGGGAATAGATTGGTCTTCAAACAATCCAGATGTGGCGACAGTTAGCGGTGGCATAGTAAGAGGAAAGAGCCCAGGAACAGCAATTATATCTGCTGAAAAAGATGGTTATACCACTAGCATTAGTGTAAGAGTAGATCCATCTTCTGGAAACTCAGACGATTCAAACTCTATATCAGGTTTAGAAAGTATTATCGATATAGCATCAATAATAACAAATATTATTGAAATAATATTTAGTATAATTTTAAGATTTATTCCAGTTTAATATTTTAAAAAGCGTTCTTTTGAGAACGCTTTTTACATGTAGATAAATTGTAATTTGGAGGGATGATTCATTTTTTGTCTACTGTTTGATGGCGGGTAGCCGAGGGCGGCGCCCCCTACAAACATCCAATCACAAAATACAATTTACACAACATATAGAATTTTTTTTATTGTTATGCTAAAATATAAAAGATTAAAAAAGAAAAAAGAGGTATTTTATGAATGGATATATTACAGTTATTGGTGGTGGCTTAGCAGGATGTGAAGCTGCTTATCAAATTGCGAAACGTGGAATTAAAGTTAAACTTTATGAGATGAAACCTAAAGAATTTTCACCTGCACATTCTAATGAAAATTTAGCTGAGGTTGTTTGTAGTAATTCTTTTAAATCAAATGCTATTACTAATGCATGTGGATTATTAAAGGAAGAATTAAGAAGATTAGATTCTTTACTAATTAAATGTGCTGATGAAACTTCAGTTCCAGCAGGACAAGCTTTGGCTGTCGATAGAGAAAAATTCTCAGAATTAGTAACGAAACGAATTGAAAAAGAAAAAAATATCGAGATAATAAGAGAAGAATATACAGAGGACTTATCTAATTGTGATGAGATTGTAGTAATTGCAACTGGACCTTTAACTTCTGAAAAGCTATCTAAACAAATTTCAAAATTGACAAGCGAGGATAAACTACATTTTTATGATGCTGCAGCTCCGATAATAGATAAAAATAGTATAGATATGAATATTGCATTTTATGGGGATAGATATAGTCAGGAAAAGAAAAAAAAAGAAACGGTTGAAGAGTGGAAGGAAAGATTGGGACAAGAAGAACAGAGTTATATAAATCTTCCTATGAACAAAGAAGAATATGAAGATTTTTATAATGCACTAGTAAATGCGGAAGTAGTAGAACTTCATGAGTTTGAAAAAAGAGAAATTTTTGAAGGATGTATGCCCATTGAAATTATGGCTAAAAGAGGGATAGATACTTTAAGATTTGGACCATTAAAACCAGTTGGTTTTGATGATCCAAGAACAGCTAAAAGACCATATGCAATTGTTCAATTAAGACAAGATAATAGTGAAGGATCTATGTATAATATGGTAGGTTTTCAAACTAATTTAAAATTTGGTGAACAAAAAAGGGTATTTTCTATGATTCCTGGATTGCAAAATGCTGAGTTTATAAAATTAGGTGTAATGCATAGAAATACATACATAAATTCTCCGAGCTTATTAGACGAAACATATAATATGAAGTTAAATAAAAATATATATTTTGCAGGACAAATTACAGGAGTTGAAGGATATGTTGAATCAATAGCATCTGGAATGGTTGCGGGAATAAATGCTGTATTGCATTTTGAGGGCAAAAATGAAAAATACATTTTTTCAAAAGAAACAGTAATAGGAGCATTGGCGAGTTATATTTCATCTCCAAATGAAAACTTTCAACCAATGAATGCGAATTTTGGAATTCTACCTGAACTAGAAGAAAAAATTAAAGATAAAAAGATGAGGTATACAAAAATGGCTGAAAGATCATTGAAATATTTTGAAAAATAAGAAAAAATTATTACAAACGTTGTAGGGGCGACCATTGGTCGTCCGCGCTTCGATGCAATTTCTACATTATTTTTTTGTATTTGACTAGTAAATATATGTAGGGGCAGGTCTTGACCTGCCCCTACAAAAGTCCAATCACCAAAATCCAAATGCCAAATTCAAAATTCAAAAAAATACCTAAATTTCAATGAAAAACCTTGACAAATCAATAAAAATATTGTAAAGTAATATAGCATTACAAATTTAGAGTAGATAGGTTGGCAATAAAGGATGGAAAAAAACGTTAGAATTAGTATTCTATGCGAATTGTATGGAAAACTTTTAACAGAAAATCAACTAAATATTCTAGTAAATTATTATGATAATGATTTATCTCTTTCTGAAATAGCGGAAAATGAAGACATTACAAGGCAAGCAGTAAGAGATATTATTATGAAAGGGGAGAAAAAGCTTTTTGAAATTGAAGAAAAGCTAGGTTTTATGAAAAAGATGTTTAAGCAAGAAGAAAAGATTGCACACATTTTATCTGAACTTACTAAAATTGAATCAAAGTTTACAGATAAACAAGTTGCTAAAGTTCTAGAACATGTTAGAGATGAACTAAGAAACATAGCATAATTATTTTGAAAAGGAGGATTTTAAATGGCTTTTGAAGGATTATCTTCCAAGTTACAAGGTATTACAAGAAAACTTAGAGGAAAAGCAAGAATAACTGAAGGAGATTTAAAAGAGATTTTAAGAGAAGTAAAACTTGCTTTACTAGAAGCAGATGTTAATTACAAAATAGTTAAAGATTTTATTTCTACTATCCAGGAAAAAGCCTTGGGCCAAGATGTTTTAAAATCCTTAACACCAGGAGAACAAGTTGTAAAAATAGTAAAAGATGAAATGGTAGAACTTTTAGGAGGCACAACTTCTAAAATCAATTTCACACCGAATCCACCTACAATAATAATGTTAGTGGGATTGCAAGGTTCAGGAAAAACTACAACAGCAGGAAAACTTGCTAATATTTTAAGAAAGCAAGGAAAGAAACCTTTATTAGTTGCTTGTGACGTTTATAGACCAGCAGCTATAAAGCAATTACAGGTAGTTGGTTCACAATTAAATATACCAGTATTTGCTAATGAGGTTTCAAAGGATGTTGTACATATTGCTAAACAAGCAATGAATCAAGCAATGTCAAAATTAAATGATGTAATAATCCTAGATACAGCAGGAAGACTTCATATAGATGAAGAGTTAATGACAGAGCTTAAAAATGTAAAACAAGGTGTAAAACCTCACGAAATTCTATTAGTTGTTGATTCTATGACAGGTCAAGATGCAGTAAATGTTGCAGAAAGTTTTAATAACGAACTTGGAATTGATGGTATTATTTTAACTAAGCTAGATGGTGATACTCGTGGTGGTGCTGCACTTTCAGTAAAAAAAGTAACAGGCAGACCAATAAAATTTGCTGCTACAGGTGAAAAATTAAGCGATATAGAAGAATTTCATCCAGATAGAATGACATCAAGAATTTTAGGTATGGGAGATATTCTTTCAGTTATAGAAAAAGCTGAAGAAGCATTTGATGCTGAAGAAGCTTTGAAATTAGAAAAAAAATTAAGTAAGCAACAAGGTTTAGACTTAGATGATTATTTGTCTCAATTAAGGCAAATGAGAAAAATGGGTTCATTTTCATCAATATTAAAAATGATTCCAGGTATGAATAAATTTGGAGATATACAAGTTGATGAAAAAGAATTTGTAAAAATAGAAGCAATTATTTGTTCAATGACTAAAGCGGAAAAAAAGAATACTAAACTTTTAAATGCAAGTAGAAGAATAAGAATTGCAAAAGGTAGTGGAACAACAGTTCAAGATATAAATAAATTTATAAATTCATATGAAATGACGCAAAAAATGATGAAGAAAATGCAAAATAGTAAAGGCGGAATGAAAAATGCGTTAAAAGGAATGGATATTAATTCATTGAAAAATATGAAATTCTAATATGTTATTAAGTTTTTAAATATAAATGAATGAAAGCTAAGGGAGGTGAATTTACATGGTAAAAATAAGACTACAAAGAGCAGGAAAGAAAAAAGCACCATTCTATCACATTGTTGTTGCTGATTCTAAATCACCAAGAGATGGAAGAATAATTGAAAAAATAGGTTCATACGATCCTATGACAGAACCATCTACAATAGTATTAGACAAAGAAAAAGTTGAAAAATGGATAAAAAATGGAGCTAAACCTACAGATACAGTAAAACGCTTAATAGAGAAAGGAGTATAGAAAGTGAAAGACTCTTTATTAACTATTATAAATAGCTTAGTATCAGATGAATCACAAGTTTCTATCAATCAAATTGATGGAGAAAAATCTGTAATTTTCGAAGTTAAAGTTGCAGAATCTGATATGGGAAAAGTTATTGGAAAAGAAGGTAGAATAGCTAAAGCAATTAGAACTATAATGAAAGCTTTAGGAGCAAAAGAAGACAAGAAAGTTACAATAGAATTTATAGATTAAAGGAAATTTAAAGATTATGGAACAATATTTTGAAATAGGTCAAATTGTAACAACAAATGGAGTAAGAGGATTTGTTAAAGTAAAACCTTTTACGGATGATATAAAAAGATTTAGCAAACTAAAAACTATATTTTTAACTATAAATAAAGAATTGGTTGAATTTGAAATTGAAGAAGTAAAATACTTAAATAGTATGGTGCTTTTAAAACTAAAAGGAATCGATTCTATAGAAGAAGCTGAAAAATATAGAAATTGTTACTTAAAAATACATAGAAAAGATGCTGTAAAACTTCCTAAAAATTCATATTTTATAGTCGATTTAATCGGTTGTGAAGTTTATTCAGATGAAGATGAGTTATTAGGAAAAGTTGAAGATGTTTTTTCTACAGGAAGTAATGATGTATATGTTGTAAGGAATGAAATTGGAAAACAAATTTTAATACCTGCAATATCTTCAGTTGTAAAAAATGTAGATGTTGAAAATAAAAAAATAGTTGTTAAATTAATAGAGGGACTACTATGAAAATTGATATACTTACACTTTTTCCTGAAATGTTTGAGTCGTTAAGAACAAGTATTATTGGCAGAGCTAGTAAAAAGAATATTTTAGAAATAAATATAATTAATATTAGAGATTTTGCTAAGGACAAACATAAAAAAGTTGATGATACACCTTATGGCGGAGGAGCTGGAATGGTTATGAAGCCAGATGTTGTATATGATGCTTTTAAGAGTATTAAAGGAGAAAGTAAAAAAACAATATATTTATCTCCACAAGGAAAAACTCTAACTCAAAATAAAGTTGAAGAATTAAGTAATGAGGAACATATAGTTTTATTATGTGGTCATTATGAAGGAATCGATGAAAGAGTAATTGAAGAGATTGTTGATGAAGAAATATCAATTGGAGACTATGTTTTAACAGGAGGAGAAATACCTGCAATGGTATTGGCTGATTCTGTTAGTAGATACATAGATGGAGTTCTAAACAAAGAATCTATAAAAGAGGAATCTTTTTCTAATGGATTGTTAGAATATCCTCAATACACTAGACCGGAAGTATTTTTAGATAAAAAAGTTCCAAGCATTTTACTATCTCGGAAATCATCAAGAGATTGAAAAATGGAGAAAAGAAAAATCTTTAGAAGTAACTAAAAAGAAAAGACCGGATTTACTAAATGAAGGTTAAAAATGACATATATAGAAAATATTAAAGGATAGGAGGTTCAGTAATGGACATTATTAAATCAATCGAGCATGAACAAATGAAAAACAAAATTCCAGAATTAAGAGTTGGAAATACAGTTAAAGTTCATGTTAGAGTAAAAGAAGGAAACAGAGAAAGAATCCAAGTTTTCGAAGGAATTATAATAAAAAAACAAGGTGGAGGAGTGAATGCAACATTTACTGTAAGAAAAACTTCTTATGGTGTTGGTGTTGAAAAAACATTCTTAGTACATTCTCCAGCTGTTGAAAAAGTTGAAGTAACAAGAGTTGGTAAAGCAAGAAGAGCTAAATTATATTATTTAAGAGATAGATTAGGAAAATCTGCTAAAACTAAAGAAATGGTTGGAGCAAGAATTGAAACTAATGAAATCACAATTAAAGAAGATTTAGTTGAAGAACCAGTAGCTGAAGAAGTTGTAGCAGAAGCTGCAGTTGAAACAGCAGCTGAAGAACCAAAAGCTGAATAATAAAATTCATTTTTGAATTATGATGTAGGGGCGGGCCTTGTGTCCACCCGATTTTTATAATATAAAATTAAATTTGTTTTATATGTAGGGGCAGACGCCCACGGCTGCCCAACAGATAGATAATATATGTAATAAAAATCCTAATTGTTTATTTCACAATTAGGATTTTTTTGCGGACGACCAATGGTCGCCCCTACAAATATAATTTAAATTTATTTAAAAATATTTATTTCTCTTTGCTAAATTCTGAATATTTTTTTAATTTTTCTTGTACTAAATAATTTACTGTTCCTGAAGGGAATTGTCCGAATTTGTTTTTCTTACCTGCAGGTACACCTGTTAAAATTTCAATTCCTTCATCAATTGTAGAAATTGCATATACATGGAATTTGTTATTTTTAACAGCTTCAATTACTTCATCTGATAAACTTAAATTTTTTACATTTTGTATTGGAATTATAACACCATGTTCACCGTTTAGTCCACGCATTTTACATACTTGGAAGAATCCTTCTATTTTTTCATTAACACCACCAATTGGTTGTATAAATCCTTTTTGATTTACTGAACCAGTAACTGCTATTGATTGGTTAATAGGTAATTCAGATAAACTTGAAAGTATTGCATAAGTTTCAGTACTTGAAGCACTATCTCCATCAACTCCGTTATATAATTGTTCAAAACATATACTTGCATTTAATGATAGAGGGAATTCTTGTGCAAAAGTTTCACCTAAATATCCTTGTAATATTAAAACTCCTTTTGAATGGCTTGAACCAGACATATCAATTTCACGTTCAATATCTATAATGCCTTCTTTACCAACGAATGTATTTGCGGTAATTCTTGAAGGTTTTCCAAAGCAATAATCTCCAATAGTCATTACTGTTAATCCATTTATAACACCAACTTCATATCCGCTTGTGCTAATAAGTAAAGTATTTTCTTTTATCATTTCAGAGTATTTTGAGTCATATTTTTTTACTCTTTCAACTCTTTCAGTTAATGTTTTTGAAATATAATCTGCAGTAATAACTTTTTTTCTTGATAATTTTGCCCAAGTAGAAGATTCAGAAATTATTTCGCCAATTTCATTAAATTTTGTTGATAATTTATCTTTATCTTCAGATAATCTTGAAGCATATTCAACAACTTTTGCTACTGCACTTGCATCTAATGGTAAACAATCTGCTTTTTCACAATAATTATGGATGAATCTAGCTAATTTTAAAATATTTGATTCATTTTTTGGAGCAGATTCTTCGAATTCCACTTTTATTTTAAATAGTTTTTTGAAATCATCATCTAAAGCAAGTAATGTATGATATATATTTGCATCTCCTAAAAGTAAAACTTTAAGGTTAATTGGAATAGGTTCAGGCTTTAATGAAATCATTACCATATAAGAACGTTGTTCCATACTATTTTCGATACTTAATTCCTTAACCATTAATGCTTTTTTTAATGTTTCATAACAAAGAGGATTTGCAAGTAAGTCACTTGCCTGTAATATAATATATCCTCCATTTGCTTTGTGAAGTAATCCAGGTTTTAACATTGTAAAGTCTGTTTTCAACATTCCGTATTGACTTTCATATTCTAATTTTCCAAATAAATTATGGTATAAATAATTTGAATCCATAATAACAGGAGAACCTTCTAAAGAGCTATTATCCACAAATAAATTTACTCTATAGTTAAGCCATGGTTTTGGATTTTCTTGATTTAAAGTTTGTTGTTTTGTAGGATCAGCTTCTTCTTGTAAAAAGTATTGAAGATTTTTTAAAATATCATTTTTTATATTTTCAAAGTATAAAGTCATTTTCTTGTATTTTTTGTATTTAGATTTTAAAGGATTAATTTGGGCATTAATAGCTACAATAGCTATACTTGCTTGCCAATCTTCAATTTTTTTATCAGTATCTTTTTCTAAAAATTTAATTTGCGTAATAACTTGCATAATCATTTCTTGAACCATAGGAGATTTATCTTCAAAAGCTTTTTTTGTTTCATCATCTAGTTTGTCAAAATCTTCTTCATCTATAGGTTTTCCATCAATTATAGGCATCATGTATATTCCATTTTGAGCTGTCTTAACTTGGAATCCTTCTTTAGATGTTCTTATATTTAATTCATCTAATAATTCTTTTTTTCTTTCTTCAAAGTTTTGTCTCATAATAGATTTTTGTTTTTCAAAATCATCATTATTAAAAGTACTTTTTAAATCCTTTTTTATACTGTTAACAAAACTTTCCATATCAGCTTTAAATTCTTTTCCAGTTCCAGCTGAAACAGCAACGGCTATAGGTTCATTAGGATTGTCAAAATTGTATATGTAACACCAATCATCAGGAGTTTTTTTCTTAGCAGCAATGCTTTTTACATATTGTTTTGTATATAGAGTTTTTCCTACTCCTGAAGGGCCTTCTACATACAAATTGTAACCTTTTGAATCGACAGATAGTCCAAATTGTAAAGCTTTAATTCCTCTATCTTGCCCATAAACTATGTCAGTATCTTCAATGTCATTAGTTGTTTCAAACTTGAACATACTTGAATTACAACAATCTTTTAATTGCTTGTAACTTAATTCATTTTTTTTCATTTGTTTACCTCCTAAAAAATGTGGTATATAGTTATTCACATTTTAAATTTTTTGTCATGATAATGGCATCTTCTATACCATTATAGTATTTTTTTCTTCTTCCTAATACTTTAAATCCATATTTTTCATATAAATTTTGTGCAGGAAGATTTGAAGCATTAACTTCTAATGTAATAGAAACTACATTTTCTTTATTAGAAATTTCAATAAGTTCTTTTAATAATAAACTTCCAATTCCTTGGTTTCTATATATTTTTTTTACTACAATATTAGTAACATGAATATCGTCAACTGCTTTCCAGATACATGCAAATCCTACAATTTCATCATTTGATTTCGCCATAATACACTTTGAATTAGGATTTTCAATTTCACTTTTTAATAAGTTTTCATTCCAAAAATCATCAAATTCTGTGTTAAGGATATGGGATATTTGCTCTAAATCTTGTATAGTCATTTTATGAATTTGAATCATTTTGTTGTCTCATCCTTTCGGCTTGTGATACACGTAAGTATAAAGGAGTGATTGTATCAGCATATTCATGAATTCCATTTAAATATTTTTCATATCCAAACAGACCTATTTGTGAAGCAAGAAAAGTAGAAATACAATCAGTTTTATTTAAGTAATTATATGCACCATCACCAACAAATGTAATATTAGAAAATTTTTCTAGAACAGTTGATACATTATCAATATCATCAGCTATATATTCATTAACTAAATTATAATTATTATCAAAAATTCCACAGTATACTTGATGGTTGTTTGCGTCTATTAAAGAACATATAATTCCATCATCTTTTTTTATTTTATAAGCTAGTCCTTCCAACGAACTAACTCCTACAATAGGAATGTTGTCTACTACAGCTAAAGCTTTTGCTGTTGAAACACCTATACGTATTCCTGTAAAAGAACCGTGGACCTATATCACATGCTATTAAATTTATATCTGACAACTCTAAATTTGTTTCATTTAGTATTTGTGAAATTAAAGGCATTAAATTTACTGAGTGAGTTTTATTATCAGAAGTATGTATTTCTTTAATGCATTTATTATCTTCTAAAATAGCAACAGAACAAATATTGGTAGAGGTTGATAAAGCTAAAATTTTCATTAAAAAATCTCCTTAATTGACTCATTATTAGTAGTAATTTCAAAATGCCTACATTCTAAGTCATTATTATCTTTAAAAATATTTATAAAAATAGAATTTGAAGGTACAATTGATTTAATTAAATTTCCCCATTCTACAATACATATTCCTTTTTCAAAATATTCTGTTCCACCTATTGCAAAAAATTCATCTAAATCGGCTAATCTATATAAATCAAAATGGTAAATATTCATATTGTCGGAACAATATTCATTTACAATAGTAAAGGTAGGACTAGAAATTTCATCTTGTAAATTCCAAAAACTTAAAAAGCCTTCAGTAAATTTAGTTTTTCCACTACCTAAATCTCCGATTAAGAATTATAATATCTCCTTTTTTGCATACACTTGCTAATTTAAAGGCAAAATCTTTTGTTTCATTTTCACTATGAGATATAAATTTATACATTGCTCCACCTTAATTTTAATATATAATACTATTTTATATTAGTTGAAACTATTTGTAAACAACAAAGTGAAAAAATATGTGATTATTTTGTTGAACAATGTTCAATGGATAATTGAACATTGTAGGGTAAGTGTAAGGACGATTTTAATCGCCCGCTCTTCAAAGAAATTTCTAAAATATATTATATAGTTTAAGCTAAAATATTAATTTTTGAAAATGAAGACTCATTTGTCAAAAATTAATTATTTTAGCTTTTTAAATTTTACTGAAAAACAAAATGTTTTTCAGCAAATCGATATAATTTTCATATTGTTTTATATAGTGCTCGAGAATTTATTATTTTATGAACTGTAGGGGGGCGGGTCCTGTACCCCAGGGGCATGTGTCAGCTGTAGCTCATTTTATTTCGCACAGCCGACCGATGTTCGCCCGTTCTAAAAATGGAGAACAATTTATAAAAAAATAAAAAAAATTTAAAAAAAGTGTTGACAACAAATAAAACATAGTTTATAATCTATATCTGTGATGAGGAAATGCAGGTGTAGTTCAATGGTAGAACCTCAGCCTTCCAAGCTGATGACGTGGGTTCGATTCCCACTACCTGCTCCATAAAAAAAGAATCATAGCAAAGCTATGGTTCTTTTAGTTTGTTTTGAAAGTGGGAATCGAAAAGGAGGGTGCCAAGTTTCGAGCAGGACTGGGGCCTGCCGAAACGAAGGCAAAAGATGTCCAGTGGACATCTTTTCCGACGCGAGGGCGATGGGACCCACTACCTGCTCCATAAAAAAAGAATCATAGCAAAGCTATGGTTCTTTTAGTTTGTTTTGAAAGTGGGAATCGAAAAGGAAGGTGCCAAGTTTCGAGCAGGACTGGAGCCTGCCGAAACGAAGGCAAAAGATGTCCAGTGGACATCTTTTCCGACGCGAGTGCGAGTGGACCCACTACCTGCTCCAAATAAAAAAAGACCTTATAAATACTGAAAACAGTAGTTATAAGGTTTTTGTTTTATCAAAAAGTATGCAATGAGGTATGCAATAGAAAAAGCAAATATCGAAATATGTTTGTAAATCTTGCTAAATTAGGAAAAAGTGATAAAATTATTATGTCAATTCGTTGATATCCTGTTTTCAGGATGACACGAGGCAATTACTATAAAAAATTTTTTTTCAGGAGGAATGATTATGTATTTAATCAAAAACCTTTACTTTGACCATCAGACTAACGATGTCAAGGTAGAAAATGGCATCCAGGTTGGAATTCTTGGAAAATCAAAAACAATTGCCAGAGATGATTTTTGGGGAAAGACAGAAGTACATTTTGGCGATTATGCTGATTTTACAAAAATCCCTGTTATCAGTGGACTTTATAATTTGCTTTCTTACGTTAGCGAATATGAAGTTGAAAACATCGGCGACGGATTCAAAAAGTTTTCTTTTCACGTGAGCACATATCAGCCGGAAAAAAAGAAGGTTATATTGTCTTTATCGAGCAATCGCATAAAGAAATAAAGACAAATGGCCAGAAGATTTTTGGCAGATACCCCACAGAAATTGTGGTAGTGCTTAAAGATGGAGATTATCTTGAGTTTGACGACAGGAGAATTGAAGCGAGTGGAGGAAGGTTAACACTACTTTTCTAATCCAAAAGCTAAAAAATAAAATGTCAGCAAAAACTCCTTCGGCATAGCCGAGGGAGTTTTTTGTTATTTTAAAAACTTTATTTATCTTGATTTTATTACAATAAGTATAATATAATCAATGAAAAGATAACGATTTTAAAGGAGGATAAGTTTGATTACATATAAGAAGATTAATGTTGATAATCGACAAGAATTAATAGAACTAATGGAAAATGTTTTAAATAAATTAGAAAGAAAAGAATTTTTTATTCCTTTTACAGAAAATGAAATAGAGGAGTTATTTCAAGAAAACAATACAATAAGTTATGGAGCTTTTCATAATGAAAAACTTGTGGGAACTGCTCAATTATATCTAGAAGATAATTTTATTAAGAATATAAAAAAAGAAATTAATTTAGTTAGTGATAAGGTGGCTGAACTTGGAGGATACCTTGTTTTAGAAGAATATAGAAATGAAGGTATTTTGAAAGAATTAGAGAAGAGATTAATAAAAGAAGCAAAAGAAAAGGATTATGAATATATAGTTGTTACAGTTCATCCAGACAATTTGCCTTCTAACAAAGCTGTAGAATTTACTGGTGCTAAAATAGTTAAAACTACAAAGTTTGGAGAGTATTTGAGAAATATATATTTGCTGAAATTATAAATAAAACAATAAAAACATTGTTTAGTAAAATTTACTTAACAATGTTTTTTTGTTAGGAAATGTATATTTATATATTTTCAGCTTCTTCCAAATAATAAAGCAAAAATTGAAATTATTAACAATATCATTCCTAATATAATTCTTTTATAGTTCTTTTTAAAGTCGATTTCTTTAAATATTAAAATTCCAATTAGTACAGACCAAATACCACTCATATTAATAATTGTAAAAGCGATAGACGCAGGTAAACTTTTGTATGATAAAGTATTAAAATAAGTTGCAAAGTAATATAAAATTCCACCTAAAAGTGATAACATTTTATTTTTAAAAGAAATAATTTGTATATTTTTTATAGTTTTATCTTTAATTAATACGTAAATGAAAGATGAAATCACAATGGTTATGGATTGATATAGTTGTTGTGTATATATAAAACCACAATTTGTAACATATTTTTGGATTAAAGCATTTACGGCTAAAAACAAAGAAGCAATACAGGCGTATATTATTCCAGATTTATCTACTTTTTTATTATTATCTTTTTTTATAGTAAACAGCAAAGCTGAGAAAAAAGTTAATAAAGCAGCTAAAAGAACAAATGAGACATTAGTTACTTTAAATTCTGATAGAAAGATTAAAGTAAGCAATACACCCAAAGGTCCTTTCAAATTTTTATATTGTGTTGATCTAGACATACCAATTTTATCTATTGAAATCAAAAATAAATTTGATGCAACAAACCATGAAAGACCTCTTAAACAAACTAATATCAGAACTGGATGATATAATGGTTCGTTGTTATTTCCAGTTAATAAAGAAATTAGATAAGCTATTAAGGATATAGCGACAAATCCTAAAGACATATAAAACAGATAATGTTTTGTATCTAGTTTAACAATCTTTTTTGGAATAATGTATATTCCAAAAAATAGTGAAGATAAAATTGCTAATATATATCCAATCATATATACCTCCTATTTAATTTTTTTTTCTTTTAAATCAATTTTATAAATTGCAATCGAGTTAGAAATTATTATTACTAGGTCAACAATTGAGCTAACATATGCTTCAACTAAAATATCATGTGTAAGCCACAAAATGAAGACTAAAATAGAATATAGCCTTATATATTTTTCTTTCTTATTCCAAATAACTACGGTATAAATTAAAGCTGCAATTAATGGAATTACAGTTATTAACCCGTTAAATGTTATAATTGCAGATATTATATATAGTAGCAAAAATATATAAAGAAAAACTTTTTTGTTAAATTTTGAGAAGAAATACGCTCTAGTGGAACCTAATAAACTTATTAAACTAGCTGTGTAAGCTCCAAGAAATATATATTGAAATACGTCAAATAAACTATCTAACATTTGAAAAAATAATATATTTTTTCTTTTTTTCTGCCAAAAACTAATCAATAAACATAATGATGACAATAAAGCAAATACCTGTGCTAATAATAAATTCATATTTATCTACCTCTTTAATTTTACAAATTATTTTCAAACAAAATCTTTTTGTTATATTTTCTTCTATTTTAACTCTAGATTGATAATAATAAAACACAAATAATTACTCCAATAATCATAAAGCATTTTCTTTTAGAAATTTTTTCCTTTAATATAAAATATGAACCTATAATAGTTATAATTATTGAACTAGAGTGTATTGGTTGCGCTAACGATACTTGACCATCTATTAAACAAAATCTATAACTTAAATTTGATATAAAGTCAAATAGAATATAAGTAAATAGAATATGTAATTTATTTATATTTTTTAGATTATAGTATTTCCAACTTTTAGAGAAGAAACAATACAATGCTACTATAGAAATTCCAAACAAACTATAGTAAAAAGTTACAACTAAAGGATTTACAAAAGTACTAATATAAAATTTGTTTAACATTGATGATACTCCGTTAAAAATGACGAATAACCATGCAAATATAATTCCTTTTTTACTATCTGTATCATTTGTGATTTTATCTTCTTTAACTATTAATATAGTTAAAATTACAAGAATCAGAGAAAATATTAATTTTAAAATAGGTATAGATTCATTTAAAATTAATATTCCTAGAACTAATGTAACTATTGTATTACATTTCCTAATTGGTATAACGGTAGATACGCTAGCGTGTTTTACTGATAATATACCACATATATAACCTATCATCTGACACATTGTTAAAGGCGCAATTTGAACAAAACTTTTAATATTAAAGTTTGTTAAAACATCTGTAAATAAAATAGACACTACTATATATAAAATATTACTTGTTGCTAAACCAATTAAAGCGATTGATTTAGCATTATTGTTTTCAGAACATTTTTTCATAACGATAGATGCTAATCCAGATGTTACTGCTGATAATAAACATAAAAAAATCCACATATTTATTAAGTCCACTTTCCGATAAAATTCTTTTTTATTATACTATAAACTACAAAAAAATCCCATACTTCATTCAAAAAATATAGAAATTACTATATAAAGAGTATTGAAAGTTAATAATTTTTATAATATACTTTATAAAAATTATTAAGGAGATATTATTATGAAAAAATATATATGGATTTTCATAAGTATTTTATTTTCAAGCTTAGTTTTAATAATTATAAACAATCTTATTTATGGTACAGAGACAATATGGATTGCTAATTATATGCCACCTTTAGTTCATGAACCAGAACCCTGGATAAAGGTTAAGCTAATAAGAACGATTAAGGATATGTTGATACCAAGTGGTGTATGCGTGGTTGTTACAGCAATTATAAGTTGTATTTTCTATAAAAAGAATGTTTTTAAAAAAGATTTAAAAAGTTTAATATTGATTTTTGTATTATTTATTTTACCAATTATAATATCTGGTATCATATTGTCTACTAAATATGGTTTTACTTGCTAGAGTTAAAATGAAAAATGATAAGTTGAAAAGGCTTATCATTTTTTTATTGAAAAATTTTGAAAAAAATTAAAAAAAGTATTGATTTTTCAATTCTTATCATTTAAAATTATATCAAAGTGGAGGAAAGTGGAACGAAGTGGTGTAAAAATACATCAAAGTGTAAGAGAGGTGAAACATTTGTTAATAGGCGAATATGCACATTCTATAGATACAAAAGGAAGATTAATAATGCCTGCAAAGTTAAAAGAAGACATAGGAGAAAAGTTTGTAATAACTAAAGGTTTGGATGGGTGCTTGTTCGTATATTCACAAAAGGAATGGAAAAACTTTGAAGAAAAATTAAGAGCCTTTCCACTTACCAATAAAGATGCTAGAGCATTAATGAGATTTTTCTTAGCAGGAGCTATGGAATGCGAAATAGATAAACAAGGAAGATTTCTAATTACAAGCAATTTAAGAGAGTTTGCAGGACTAGAAAAGGAAGTAATAATTGTAGGTGTTCTAAATAAAATAGAAATTTGGAGCAAAGACAAATGGACTGCATATACTGAAAAGGAAAATTTAGAGGCAGACGAAATTGCTGAAAAAATGTCTAACTTAGGTATATAACTTGCAAAAGTTTATATAAAGATACAAAGGATAAAAGTAGAGCAAGAATTTTGCTTGACAAGGTACAAAAGAATTGAAAAGTACAAAAGAAAAAAGATTACAAAAGATAAAAATTTAAAATTTACAAAAGAAAAATTGAAAAGATACTAAAGAATAAAAAAACACTTACAAAAGAAAAAAATAAAAAAGAAAAAACAAGACAAATGAGGAACGCTAATATTATGTTGTAAAACACAAAAGATATATAAACACAAAAGATGTAAAGTAAAATACAAAAGATAAAAATTTTATAACACAAAGAAATCAAGACAGCTGGTGTAGCTTATATACCAGCTGTTTATGCTATTTTTAATAAAAATAAGTTAGAGGTAAAGAAGTTGAATGATATAAATTTTAATCATGTTCCTGTTTTGTTGAATGAATGTATTGAAAATTTAAATATAAAACCAGATGGAACATATGTAGATGGAACTTTAGGTGGCGCTGGACATAGTTTTGAAATTGTGTCTAGATTGTCTAAAAAGGGGACTTTAATAGGAATAGATAGAGATGAAGATGCTTTATCTGTAGCTAAACAAAGACTAAAAGAGTTTAGTAATGTTAAGTATGTTAAGGGGAATCATGATGATATAAAAAATATTCTTGAGGAAATTGAAGTAGAAAATGTTGATGGAATACTTTTAGATTTAGGAGTTTCTTCATATCAATTAGATGAAGAAACAAGAGGATTTAGTTATATTAAAGATGCTCCATTAGACATGAGAATGGATAAGACACAAAGCCTAACAGCAAGAGATGTCGTTAATAACTATGATGAGCAGCAATTAGCAGATATAATTTTTCAATATGGCGAGGAAAAGTTTTCAAGAAGAATAGCAAAAAAAATATGTGAATATAGAAAACTGAAAGAAATAACTACAACTACACAATTAGTAAATATTATAGAAGAAGTAATTCCTAGTGCAATGAAAAATAAGTATGGACATCCGGCCAAAAGAACTTTTCAAGCAATAAGAATAGAAGTAAATAATGAAATTGAACCATTATATAATACTGTTATAAATTCAATAAATGCATTAAAACCAGGTGGCAGACTATGTATTATTACTTTCCATTCATTGGAAGATAGAGCAGTAAAAAAGGCTTATCTAGATAGTATAGAAAGTTGTACATGTCCAAAAGATTTACCATATTGTGTTTGTAACAAAAAAAGTTTAGGTAAAATAATTACTAAAAAACCAATTATACCAAGTGAAGAAGAAATGGAAAATAACTCTAGAAGTAAAAGCGCAAAACTTAGAGTATTTGAAAGAATATAATGAAAAATGAATAACGAATCATAAAAGAAAACAATTGCTGCAAAGCAACAATTGTTAACCAAAATTATTCACTCTTAACTATTCACTATTCATTATTAATTAATAAATTAGAAGGAGGTGTATAAATCTTGCCAAAAAGTTATAATAGATATCAATATGAAACAAGTCCAAGAAAATTAAAGCCAGAATATACACCTGCTAAAAATCCTTACAAACAAAAAAAGACTACTATAAATAAAAATGAAAATCAAAATCAAAAGAAAAAGACTAATATAAAAAATAAAAACAAAAAGGCAAAAACAATAATGTATATAGCTTTAGCTTTTTCAATTCTATTTACAATAAGTTATAGAAATGCTCAGATTGATGAAAATTTTTCTGAGGTACAAGACTTAAAAGAAGAATTAGCTTTGTTACAAAAAGAAAATGAACAATTAGAGGTTTCAATAGAAAGCAATTTAAATTTAAGTAATTTAGAAGAACAAGCAAGAGATTTATTGGGAATGCATAAATTAACTAGTAAACAAACAATTTATGTAGATTTACCTAAAAGTGATTATATACAATCAAGTGCAGAAAAAATTGTAATTGAAGAAGATGGATTATCTTTTAAAAGTATATTTGAAACAATAACAAATTTATTTAAGTAAAAAACAAATCTTAATTTAAATAAGGTTTGTTTTTTTATTGTATAAAAATGGATAAAAACATTAGATATGAATATATTTTAATATAAATTTATTTGTGGAGATGTTTTTATGAATGTTAGTATAAAAAGAAGAATTTTAAGAGTCTTAATAATAAGTATAATTATTTCTAGTTTACTTATTATAAGAATTGGATGGCTCCAGTTTGTGAAGGGGGAAGAACTCCAAGTTATGGCCTATCAACAACAAACTTTAAATAGGGCGATAAATCCTAAAAGAGGTACAATATATGATGCGACTGGGAAAGCAGAACTTTCTGTAAGTAGTAGTGTGGAGACAGTTTCTGTTAATCCAACTAATATAAAAGTGGAGGATAAAGAAAAAGTAGCAAGAGCATTATCAAATATTTTTGAACTAGATTATGAAACTGTGTTGGGAAAAGTTCAGAAAAGAACATCGATTGAAACTATTGTAAAAAAAGTAGATAAGGAATGTGCAGATGAATTAAGAATATGGCTTAAAGATAATAATATAGAAACAGGAGTTAATATAGACGAAGATACAAAAAGATATTATCCATATGGAGAACTAGCATCGCACGTAATTGGATTTACAGGAAGTGATAATCAAGGATTAGATGGAATAGAAGCGTATTATGATAAAACATTAAGTGGCGAAAAAGGAAAAATACTTAGAATGGTTGATGCAAAAGGTAAAGACATGGGAATAGAAGGTGAGGATTATATTTCTGCTATAGATGGAGATAGCATAGTTCTTACTATTGATATGACAATTCAATCTATAACGGAAAAATATTTAGAACAGGCTTGTATAGATAATGAATGTACTGATGGTGGGAATGTTATAATTTTAGATGTTGATACAGGGGATGTTTTGGCTATGGCAACATATCCTCGGATATGATTTGAATAACCCGTATACTATAAATAATGATGAGTTGACAGCAATTTGGGATAGTTTGCCTTCTAATGAAAAGTCTGAAAGCTTGCAAGGAATGTGGAGAAATAAGGCTTTATCCGACACATATGAGCCAGGGTCAACATTTAAATTAGTAACCTCATCTGCAGCAATTGAAGAAGGAATTGTAACAGATATAGAGAGAACAGATTTTGGATGCACAGGTTCTATTAATATTGCTGGAACTAGAATTAAATGTTGGAGGTATTATAGACCGCATGGTTCTCAAAATTTGAGGCAAGCATTAATGAATTCATGTAACCCTGTATTTATAGGTTTGCGGGCAAAAAATTGGTGTAAAAAAGTATTATGAATATTTAAATAAATTTGGCTTTTTAGAGAAAACTAAAATTGATTTGCCAGGTGAAGCGTCAGGGATTTTTTTGAAAGAGGATAAGGTTGGACCTGTTGAGCTTGCTACAATATCTTTTGGACAAAGATTTGAAGTTACGCCAATACAAATGGCGAAAATGGTAGCAACTATTGCGAATAAAGGAGAGGAAGTTAATCCAAGACTTGTAAAGGCCATAATTGATAGTGAAACTAATGAAAAAACAGATATTCCTGTAGAAGCTGGAGAACAAGTAATATCTAAGGATACGGCAGAAAAAGTTTTTGACATGATGACATCGGTAGTAGAAGAAGGTACAGGAAAGAATGCTCAAGTTGCAGGATACACTATTGGTGGGAAAACGGGAACTTCTGAAGATGGAGTAAATACAAATAAGTATGTAACTTCATTTGTAGGAATAGGTGGAAAAGAAGAACCGGAAATTGCGATTATAATTATATTATATAATCCCGTAGGAGAAGGGGGGCATCAGGGAGGTGCTGTTGCTGCTCCAATTGCTTCTCAAATATTGGGAGAAGTTTTACCGTATATTACTCAAAAAAGTATAGATGAAAATGAATTGGTAGAAATGCCAGAATTGACAGGATTGTCAATAAAAGAAGCAAAAGAATTATTAATTAATGTGGAATTAGATTTTGAAATAGATGGAGATAGTGTGGATGGAATAATACAAGACCAACTTCCGAAGAAAGGGATTAAGGTGTCTAAAGGTACAAAGGTAATATTATATACGAAGGTAGAATGAATTGCAAATTTGGGTAAATGTTCTGAAATTATAAAATGTTTTGTAGGGATTGGCTAGTAGCCAATCCGCGGACGGCAGATTGCCGCCCCTACATTTTATGAATTTATTTTTAGGGAGTAGAAACAAGAATTTTAGGTAAAAAATTTAAAAATACTATACAAAATAAAAAAATAATTATATAATACATGAGGATAAATAAAAAGATTGGAGTGTAACCATGGAGCTAAAAACAATATTAAATGGAATAGAAGGATTAAAAGCTAGAGGAGATTTAAACCTTAATATAGAAAATATTTCTCAAGATTCAAGAAAGATTATACCAGGAGGAATGTTTATAGCTATAAAAGGATTTGAAGTAGATGGACACGATTATATTAAAGCTGCAATAAGTAATGGAGCAAAAGTAATAATGATTAATGAAGGTGCTACATTAAAAAAATCAGATATTAATGCTGATACTACAATAATAATGGCTCCAGATACAAGAAAAGCATTAGCAAAAATTGCTTGTAACTTTTATGATAATCCATCTAAAAAGTTTAAGTTAATAGGAGTAACAGGAACTAAAGGTAAAACTACAACAACCTTTATGATTAAAGAAATTTTAGAAAAAGCTGGTCAAAAAGTTGGGCTAATAGGAACTGTTGCTAATTATATAGGAAGCAAATGCTTAGGAGAAAGTGAAAGAACTACTCCAGATAGTATGGAATTACAAAGAATTTTCAGCGAAATGGTAGACGAGAATGTTGATACAGTAGTAATGGAAGTATCATCACAAGCTTTAAAATTAAACAGAGTTGATGGTTCTGATTTTGATATAGGAATATTTACAAATTTCTCTAAGGACCATATTAGTGAAAAAGAACATCCTGATATGGATGATTACTATAATTCAAAAATCAAGTTATTTGAAATGTGTAAAACAGGTTATATAAATGCTGATGACTATAAAGTTTCAAGATTAAAAGCTATAAATACACAATGTGATATAAAAACATATGGAATAGATAATACAGCAGATTTATTAGCAAAAGATATAACTGTTACAAATGTAAGTGCTGATTTCAAAGTAAAAGTAGGAATGAGAAACGAAAGAATAAAAGTAGGAATACCAGGAAGATTTAGTGTATATAATTCATTAGCAGCAATTTTTATTGCAAATAAATATGGAATAGATGCAGAAAAAATAAAAGAGGCCTTGTTAGAAATAAAGGTTCCAGGAAGAAGTGAATTAGTACCTAATAAAAAAGAATTAGCAATAATGATTGATTATGCACATTCTCCAGAAAGCTTACAAAATATATTAAATGCTGTTAAAAATTATACAAGAGGAAGAGTTATTTGTGTTTTTGGATGTGGAGGAAATAGAGATTCAAGTAAAAGACCAATAATGGGCGAAATAGCTGGGAATACAGCTGATTTTACAATTATTACTTCTGATAATCCTAGAAATGAAGAACCTGAAAGTATAATTAGCCAAATTGAAGAAGGAACAAAAAAGACAAAAGGAAAATATGCTGTTGTTGTTGATAGAACAGAAGCCATAAAACAAGCAATAAAAATGGCAAATAAAAATGACATAATTGTATTGGCAGGAAAAGGTCATGAAACATATCAAGAAATAAATGGTGAGAAAAAGCCATATGATGAAAGAAAAATAGTAAAAGAAATAATAGGATAGAATGTAGGGGGTGGGTATTGTACCCACCTGTACAAAAAGAAAAATTCGTTTTACGAATTTTGGAGGAGGAAAAACAATTGTATTTTCAAACAAGGATATTATTTGTATCTTTTATAGCAACAGTAATTTTATCAATATTTATAATACCAATATTAAGAAGATTAAAAGTAGGGCAAATCGAAAGGGATGATGGGCCTCAAAGTCATTTTAAGAAAAAAGGAACACCTACAATGGGAGGAATAATTATTGCACTGGGGATAATTATTGGAACTATTGGAGGAGTAATCTACTACAGTAGTAAAGAGCCAGAAGTTGGCTTTAATATATTGCCTCTTTTATTTATAACAATAGGTTTTGGTATAATTGGTTTTATAGATGATTTTAAGAAATTAGTATTAAAGAATACTGTAGGATTAAAACCTTCATACAAAATGTTTGGTTTATTGATAGTATCTGTTTTATATACATTATATTTGCTAAAAGGTATAAATCTAGGAACAGAGACATTTGTACCATTCTTAAAAAGTTATATAAATATATCGGTATGGTTATATATTCCATTTACCATATTTGTAATGCTTGCTACAACAAATGCAGTTAATTTAACAGATGGAATAGATGGACTAAGTACCAGTGTATCAGCAATAATAGTAACATGCTTAACTGTTATTGCAATAATATTAGATGTTAAAGAAATAGTAGTATTTGGAAGTATTATAGTAGGAAGCTGTTTAGGATTTTTAATTTTCAATTTGAATAAAGCTAAAGTTTTCATGGGAGATACAGGTTCACTGTTACTAGGAGGAGTTATATCTGCTATGGCTTTATATTTGCAAATGCCACTATTATTATTAATTATAGCTGCAGTACCAGTAATTGAAACATTATCAGTTGTTTTACAAGTATTGTATTTTAAGAAAACAGGTGGAAAAAGATTATTTAAAATGGCACCACTACATCACCATTTTGAATTGTCTGGATGGAAAGAAAATAAAGTTGTTTCTGTATTTTGTATTTTAACATTGATTTTATGTGTTATTGGATTATATGCAATTTAAAGAGAGAGGTTACTAATGGCAAAAAAGAAAAGAAATAAGAAAGTAAATCAATTAAATCCCTTTGATTTTATATTGTTTATTACAGTTATTGTACTTATATCACTTGGAATTATAATGGTTTTATCAGCAAGTTCACCAACATCATTAGCGACAACAGGTAGTAGTTATACATATGTATATAAACAACTTATATCTGCTATTATAGGAATTGTGTTAATGCTTATAATATCAAGAATTGATTATAGACATTACGGGAAATTTTATAAAATTATATATATGATTTCTATTGGAATTTTGTTGTTAGTAATAATTCCTGGTGTTGGAAGAACAGTTAATGGAGCAAGAAGATGGATTAATATTCCTTTGTTTTCATCAGTACAGCCTTCAGAGATTACGAAATTAGGATTAATAATTTGTATAGCAATGTATTTAACACAGAACAAGAATAATCTAAAACATATATGGATTGGATTTTTTAAGCCGATTATTATTTATATTGGAATCCCTGTAATGATTTTATTAGTAGTACAATCACATTTTAGTGCTTCTATGGTAATATGTGCTGTACTTGCAATTATGATGATTGTAGCAGGAAGTCGACTTATTCACTTTTTTACATGTGGTTCAATTGGTGCAGGAGGACTTTTAGGTGTAATGTATATTGCAGCTAAGTTTTTTGATAAAGGGTCATTTAGATTAACTAGAATTACAGCTTTTTTAGATCCATGGGCAGACAAACAAGGTTCTGGATGGCAAATAATACAAAGTTTATATGCTATTGGTTCAGGAGGGCTTTTTGGAGTTGGATTAGGAAAGAGTAAACAAAAATATTTATATATATCAGAGCCACATAATGATTTCATATTTGCTGTTTTAGCAGAAGAACTTGGATTTGTAGGATGTGCATTAGTTATAAGCTTATTTGCGATTTTTATTTGGAGAGGAGTTGTTATTGCAATGAAAGCTCCAGATATGTTTGGTAGTTTGCTCGCTATAGGTATAACCGCACTTATAGGATTACAAGCAATTATAAATATAGCAGTTGTAACCTCTTCAATGCCAGTAACGGGAATTGCATTACCCTTCTTTAGTTATGGAGGAACATCATTAATTATTTTATTATGCGCTGTAGGAATTTTACTTAATATCTCAAGACAGACAAAGAAGATATAAAATATTTAGTAGTGAAGAATTAATAATGAATAATAAAGGAAAGAATTTGCTGAGATTCAGCAAATTCTAACCAAAATTATTCACTATTAATTATTCATTAAAATATGGAGGTAAACATGAAAGTAATTATAGCTGCTGCAGGAACAGGTGGACATATAAATCCTGGAATTGCAATTGCAAACAGAATAAAAAAAGATAATAAAAGTTGTCAAATTACTTTTATAGGAACTAATAGAGGGCTTGAAAATGATTTAGTTCCAAAAGCAGGTTATGATTTGAAAACTATAGAGGCTTATGGTATCAATAGAACAATTAATATACAAAATATAAAAAATATGTTTAAAACTTTAAAAGGATATAAAGATACTAAAAAAATAGTAAAAGAATTAAATCCAGATATAGTTATAGGAACAGGTGGATATATTTGTGGTCCAGTTTTAAAAGCGGCACAGAGTTTAAAGATTCCTACAGTTTTACATGAAAGTAATGCTTTTCCAGGAGCAGCAGTAAAATTATTGTGTAAAAAAACGGACTTAGTTCTTGCAGGATTTGAAGATACTAAAAAAAGATTACCAAAAGCAAAAAAAGTTATAGTTACGGGAACACCAACAAAAGTTAAAGAAATTAAATTTACAAAACAACAAAAAGATAATCTAATTAAACAATTAGATTTAAAAAATGACTTGCCAATAGTTTTAATATTTGGAGGAAGTCAAGGTGCTAAATCCATAAATACAGCACTTATAGAAATAATTAAAAATAAATTAAATCAAAATTATCAAGTGATTTGGGCAACAGGACCAAAACAATATGATGTAGTGAAAAATTTATTAAAAGAGAATTCAATAAATATAAATAAAATAGAAAAAATGAAAATACTTCCTTATATATACAATATGGAAGAAATCATGAATTTATCAGATATTATTATTGCTAGAAGCGGAGCTATGACAATAACAGAAATATCTAAATTAGGAAAACCTGCAATCTTCATTCCATTTCCTTTTGCAACAGAAAATCATCAAGAATATAATGCAAGAGTACTAGAAAAAGCAAATGCAGCAAAAATTATTTTAGATAAGGAATTAACATATGATAAATTAAATTCAATGTTAGAAGATATAATCAAAGACAGACAAAAATTATCTAAAATGGGTGAGAACGCAAAAAAAACATCAATAGATAATGTTGAAGATAAAATATATGAAGAGATAATGAAAATAATTAAATAGCAAATGAGAAGTGAGAGGTGTGAAGTGAGAAGTGTGAATTTTAGGGAAGGTCTATGAAGCATGGACTAAAATCACACCTCCCACCTCGCACATCCCACTTCATATATATTATTAATGTTACAAAATATAATAAATTTAAAGGAGGTGATAAAATGGATTTAGAAATATTTCAAAAAAATATTGACTATAAATTTAATGATATTAAATTACTAAAAACTGCTTTAACACATACATCATATGCGCATGAAAAGAAACAAGAAAGCAATGAAAAACTAGAATTTTTGGGAGATGCAATATTAGAATTTATAGTTAGCAATTATTTATATGAAAATTACAAAAACTTGAAGGAAGGAGAAATGACTAAAGTTAGAGCAACAGTTGTATGCGAAAAGAGTTTATATGAAGTAGCAAAAATGCATAATTTTAGTGATTTCTTATATCTTGGAAAAAGCGAAGAGTCTAGTAATGGAAGAAACAAACCAGCCATATTAGCCGATAGTGTTGAAGCACTTATTGCAGCAATTTATTTAGATTCAGAATTAGAACAAGCAAAAAAATTTGTAATAAACAATTTAAGACAAGCTATTGAAATTGCTAGTAAAAATGTTGGTATAAAAGATTATAAAACAGTTTTACAAGAAAAATTGCAAATTCACGGAAGTGTAAATATTAAGTATGAGCTTGTAGAAGAAAGAGGTCCTGACCATGATAAAATTTTTATCGCAGAAGTAAGTTGTGATGGAAAAAAACTTGCAAAAGGTAAAGGTGGAACAAAAAAAGCTGCGGAAATGGAAGCAGCTAAAATAGCATTAGAAAATTTAAAAAAGGATGTTAAAATATAGGAGGAAAACAAATGCAAAATAATTATATAATACCAATATTTATACCACATTTAGGATGTCCAAATGACTGTACTTTTTGTAATCAAAAAAGTATAAGTGGACAAGCAAAACAAGTAACAAAAATGGAAGTAAAGGATACAATTGAAGAGTATTTAAGAAGTTTTAAAGATGAAAATGCATATAAAGAGGTTGCTTTTTTTGGTGGTAGTTTTACAGGAATAGAAAAAGAAAAACAGGAAGAATTATTAAGTGTTGCATACGAATATATAAAGAATAAAAAAATAAATTCAATTAGAGTTTCTACAAGACCTGATTACATAGATAAAGATATTTTGAAGCTTCTAAAAAAATATGGTGTTAAAACTATAGAACTTGGTGTGCAATCTACAAATGACTATATATTGAAAAGATGTAAAAGAGGACATACTTTTGAAGATGTAAAAAAAGCTTCTAAGTTAATAAAAAAATATCACTTCGATTTAGGTCACCAAATGATGATTGGATTACCAGAAAGTACAAGGCTTGATGAGTTAAATACAGCAAAAGATTTGATTAAATTAAAACCAAAAATAGTAAGACTATATCCTGTTCTTGTTATAAAAAACACACAATTAGAGAAAGAATATAATAATAAAGAGTATGAACCTTTGGCATTAGAACAAGCAGTTGAAAGATGCAAAGAATTATACTATTTATTTAATAGCAAAAAAATAACAGTTATAAGAATGGGTCTTCAAAATACAGATATAATATCTGATCCTAAAAATGCAAGTAGTGAAGTTGTTGCAGGTCCATATCATGAAGCATTCGGACAACTTGTTGAAGATAGAATTTGGTATGAAAGCATTTTAGAGAAAATTAAAAAAGTAAACACAAAAGTAAAAGAAATAGAAATTGAAGTTAATCCAGTAGATGTAAATAATGTAGTTGGACATAAAAAAGATAATTTAAACAGATTTAAAGAGCTTTATGATGTAGATATAAAAGTAAAGCAAAGTGAGAGCATAAAAGTAGGAAACTTTGAAATGAAAATTTTAAAAACATACAAAGATTTCTTAGATGACTAGAAAGAATAAATAATGTTAAAAGCATCCATAATATAAATGGGTGCTTTTTTATGAGATTTAAAACTAAAAAAAGGATAATAAAGTTAAGAAAAATTATTTTACAAATAATACAAATAGCAATAGGAACCGCTTTAATGGCAGTTGCTGTGGATTTATTTTTGCTTCCAAATCAAATATCTTCAGGGGGATTTTCTGGTATTGGTACAATTCTGTATTATTTGTTTGAATTTCCTGTAGGAACTACAACATTATTATTAAATGTTCCACTTTTTATAATTGCTTTAATTAAAGATGGAAAAAAATTTTTTTTCAATGCATTAATAGGGACTGCTTTTTTATCATTTTTCTTAAATATATTTCAAAGGTTTGGTGCTTTAACACAAGATAGATTTTTGGCTTGTATATATGGAGGAATTATAACTGGAATAGGAACAGCAATAGTTTTAAAAGCAAACTCTTCAACAGGTGGTACTGATCTTGTTGCTCATATTATAAGAAAAATTTTTCCGTGGATTAGAACAAGCATGACAATAATATTTTTAGATACTATTATTATTGCTTCCAATGTTTTGTTTTTTAAGGAATTAGAAATTGGTTTGTATTCGGCAATAACAATTTATATCATGGGAAAGATAATAGACTTGTTTTTCGAAGGAATTGATTTTGCTAAAATGATTTTAATAATATCTCCTAAAAATCAAGAAATATCACGAAGAATAAATAGACAGATTCGACGAGGAACAACAGCATTATATGGAAAAGGAATGTATAAAAATGAGGATAAAGAAATTCTAATGTGTGTAGTATCAAGAGGAGAAGTAAGACATATTATGAAAATTATACGCGATATAGATAAACAAGCATTTATAATTATCACAAATGCAAGAGAGGTGTATGGGAAGGGTTTTAAATAAATTAATTGCAAACGTTGTAGGGGCGACCATTGGTCGTCCGCACTACGAAGAAATTTCTTTATATAATGCGTTGCAAAAATTATGTAAATATGATATAATGCTTTTCTAGCAAATACCAGTAAGTATTCTTAGTAAATCTTTTCAATGTTTAATATGTATGGAATTAAACATAAGAATTATGAAAGGTGAGAAAAATGTTAAGAGAAATTCTTGATGAACGTTTGAAGACAGAATTCAATGATGAATCTAAAATCAAAGAAGATTCTTTTAGGCAAATAAGGTCGTCTATTGAGTTTGTCGCAGGCGAAGGGACTTCAACATATTGTTTTAGCACAGAAAATGCAAACTATGAGATGACTTGCAGCTACAAGCTTGACCTTTTTCCATATCCGCCTAAGGGTTACGATTCTACACAAGAAATGGAAAATCACTGGAGGAATCGTGATTATAAGATTGAATCTCTTAAATTAAGGGAATAAACCGGAAACAACTCTTAGAAAACCATGCTAACTAGGAGTTGTTTTTTTGTGAAATTTTTATTTTTAATGGCACATTAATTAAAGCATAATGTAGGGGCGATTTTAATCGCCCGTTCTCCGAAGTGCGGGCGAACGGAGTTCGCCCCTACAAATACAATCAAAAATAAATCATCCATATGCCATTAGCATGAGGAGTTGCAAAAATTATGTAAATATGATACAATATATTTCTAGCAAATACCAGTAAGTATTCTTAGTAAATCTTTTTCATTGTTTAATATGTATGGAATTAAACATAAGAATTATGAAAGGTGAGAAAAAATGTTAAGAGAAATACTTGATGAACGTTTGAAGACAGAATTCAATGATGAATCTAAGGTCAAAGAAGATTCTATTAGGCAAATAAGATCGTCTATTGAGTTTGTCGCACGCGAAGGTACTACAACATATGGGTTTAGCACAGAAAACGGGAATTACGAGGTGACTTGTAGTTACAAAATTGACCTTTGTCAAGGGCCGGTCGATAGTAACGATTCTTCAAAAGAATGGGAAGATCACTGGAGGAATCGTGATTATAAGATTGAATCTCTTAAATTAAGGGAATAAACCGAAAACAACTCTTAGAAAACCATGCTAACTAGGAGTTGTTTTTTTTGTGAAATTTTTATTCTTAATGGCACATTAATTAAAGCATATTGTAGGGGCGATTTTAATCGCCCGTTCTTCGAAGTGCGGGCGAACGGAGTTCGCCCCTACATATATCCAAACTCTATTTTCCGTAAGAAAATCTAACTATAAAACGCTCCAAACTACATTGACTTTTTGATGTATATATGATAAAAAATAAGAGGGAAGACATATATAAAAGGAGCGCAATGTTATGATAAAAAAATTATTAAAATCAGTAAGAGAATATAAAAAATATGCAATTGCAACACCAATAATTGTTGCAATTGATGTTGTTA